>JANOCQ010000133.1:0-8494 GCA_031412255.1 Paracoccaceae bacterium
ACGGTACAGACGCTGACGACGATCTGCTTCAGCGGATCGACGTTGCGGCTGGCGATGGTCTGAAGTGCCACGATGATATGGGCGCTGACGACCGTGGTATCCACGCAGTCATGCGGCTTGGCGGCGTGGCCGCCCTTCCCCGTGACCACGATTTCGAACTGGTCGGCGGCGGCCATCATCGGGCCGGGGCGGATCGCGAAGTGACCGACGGGGATGCCGGGCATGTTGTGCATGCCATAGACTTCCTGGACATTCCAGCGGTCGAGCATCCCGTCCCTCACCATCTCGCGGCCCCCGCCGCCTCCTTCTTCCGCGGGTTGGAAGATACAGACGACCGTGCCGTCGAAGTTCCGGGTCTCTGCAAGGTATTTCGCCGCGCCAAGAAGCATCGCCGTGTGCCCGTCATGGCCGCAGGCGTGCATCTTTCCCGGCGTCTTCGAGGCATAGGGCACCCCGGTCTGTTCGGTGATCGGCAGAGCGTCCATGTCGGCGCGCAGGCCCACGACCTTTCCGCTGCTGTCCGTTCGTCCCTTGACGACCACTACGACACCCGTACGGCCCACGCCCTCGACGACCTCGTCACAGCCGAAGGACCGGCACAATTCGGCGACACGGGCCGCGGTGCGGTGGACATCGAACAGAAGCTCGGGGTGTTGATGGAAATCGCGCCGCCAGGCGGTGATTTCAGGCAGAAGCTCGGCAAAGCGGTTCTTGACGGGCATGGGTCTCTCCTCTGGCGTCACAGGGTGGACCTGTTGCCGGCAAACGGCAAGTCCCCGGGCAAGGTCAGGAAAACCGGAATGTGATCAACGACCTGTTGCCGATGTCGCACGTTTTCGCCATATCGTCGCAAAATCGTCATGGACCCGGCTTGTTGCGACCAAAAGCCCGCGCAATATGGGAAAAACGAGAGCCAAACGGAGCAGTCAGATGGCCACGAAACCAAGCCAGCCTCAGCAAGGTGGCAGCAGTACCCCCAGCCAGCAACAGCAGGGCCAGCAGGCCGGCGGGTCCACCCAGCAGGCAGGACAGCCGATCTTTCGGGACTGGGCCGCAATCTGAAGCCTCCTCCCGCTTGACAAGACAAAGGCCAGCCGCGAGGCTGGCCTTGTTTTGTTCTCCTGCCCCCCAACCCACATGCCCAGTCCCGTATCCTCAATTCCGAACCTCGGCCCCGCATCGGAGGAGGCTTTTGCCCGCGCCGGGATTACTTCGGCCGAGGAGATTCGTGACCTTGGGGCCGACGAGGCGTACCGCCGGCTGTTGGACAGCGGCTCGCGCCCGCATTTCATCGGATATTACGTGCTGGTGATGGGCTTGCAGGGTCGGCCGTGGAACGACTGCAAGGGCGAGGAGAAGAAGGCGCTCCGTCGCCGCTTCGATAGCCTGTGCGCGGGGTTCAATCGGTCCGACGGCAAGCGTCGCACCGATCTTGAGCAGGCGCTCAGTTTCCTTGGCGTTATCGAACGCCGTTAAATTTGGATACAATCACGGGCGCACACGCACCCAAAGTCCATCGACCCGCACAATCGCTGGCGCGCTGCAATGGAAGCGTATGTAGGTCAGCCCGGCACATTGGGCCAAATCAGGACTGAAGCGGCTGCGCAGGTCACCTACCTTTGCGAAACTTGAAGCGACATGGGCATCTGCACAAATCTCCTGCCCTGGGGAGAGAAGCATATCCTGAGACGGTCGCCCCGGACCGAATGCATTTGCCGGAATACGAATGGGAAGCGCGCTTGGCTGCTTGCGAAGAAACTCGTCATCCAGGTGAATGCGGTCGACCAACTGGACCGTGGCACTGGCACCAGAATAGGTGCGAAGGTCATCCCGCGGCCGCAAAGCTTCGATGGGCAGTTCGCCGAAGACGGTGCTGATCTTCGATTTTCCCGAAAAACCAGGCAGATACCAGTCAAGTTGGGGTTCAACCCTTTGAAGAGCTTCGGGACGCACAAGGCCCGAGAGTGCTTCTCGCACGCGACGAAACCTGTCTAACTCAATAACCGAGCCTGATGACGACATTGGGGTCAATCCTGAAAATTGGTATCGCACCAGAAACAATGGTGCAGATTTGTACTGAGAATGGACCAGATGCATTCAGCGTCTACGCGCTGACATCTTCTTGATCCTATCAGCTAATAAAGGCGTCGCTAACCTGTCTATTTGGACAGGTCTTCTGCGGCGATCAGAGGACAGTCGCGATCTGCCAATTGGATTATGGATGTGCCGACCTGTCAGTGCAACCGGCAGTTGGGCAGAGACAGATTTGGCCGACCCTGCTGATTCTGTTTGAATTGGCCTGCTACACCAATAACGGGCGCAACCTTTGATTGAATGCGGCGGAAAAAAACACCAGCATCGCAAAAGCGTCTTTCTGCGGCCAATCTCTTGCCGGACTTGCGTGACACAGATGACTCATGCGAGGCGGTGCAGTCCCCTCATCCACCGCGCACGTACGATCATATGCTGTTTGCATAGACCCCGAACGGGTCTGCCTGCCGCCCGGCACTTCCCCAAGTCCGCCGGGTGGCAGGACTTCTTTTCGGATTGGCCAAGCGCGCGCGGTGTCCTTTAGGTAGGACCGGGCCTGCGTTGTGAAGGGTGTGGTGCCCCCAGAGAGACTCGAACTCCCGACCCTCTGATTACAAATCAGATGCTCTACCAGCTGAGCTATAGGGGCCACGGCTTTCAGATACCCTTGCAGCCCGGTCCGTGCAAGCGCCTAGTCCTGGCTTCGTGCCACGACGATCACTGCAAGCAGACCCACTGCCATCACCAGAAGTGCGGCCGG
This sequence comes from Paracoccaceae bacterium, assembly GCA_031412255.1. Classification (GTDB taxonomy): domain Bacteria; phylum Pseudomonadota; class Alphaproteobacteria; order Rhodobacterales; family Rhodobacteraceae; genus Tabrizicola. Next base: position 2,792 of record JANOCQ010000133.1, read on the forward strand.
GGCGGCCTCGGACAACCGCTCGAGGCTGGCGAGCTCGAAAACGCGGGTGGAGAGCGTGTTGTAGTTGAACGGCCTCAGCAACAGCGTGGCGGGCAGTTCCTTGACGCAATCGACGAAGACGACCAGAAGCGCAGTCAGCACCGATCCGCGCATCAGGGGCAGGTAGACCGCCCCCAGCGTCCCGGTTGCCGAGCGACCAAGCGACCGGGCGGCCATCGACAGGGACGGCGAAACCCGCCCGAAAGCGGCATCCACCGCGCCTTGGGCGATGCCGAAGAAGCGGACCATGTAAGCCAGTCCAAGGGCGAAGGCAGTTCCGGTGATCATCAGGCCGGGGTCCCAGCCGGTCAGCGCCTGGATCGCGTCGGCCATCCGGTGGTCCAACGCGGCCAGCGGCAAAAGGAGACCCAGCGCCAGCACAGCCCCCGGCGCAGCATAGCCGATCAGGGTCATCGGCAGCAGCCATTGGGCCGCACGCGAAGCCTTCATCCGCAGCGCATAGACCAGGAAGACCGCGGCCCCGACCGTCGCCGCTGCTGCAAGGCCGCCGACAATCAGCGTGTTGACCAGAGCCTCCAGGAGACCGGGCGCCAGCCAGCCTTGCGGCGCGGCGGCAGAATGGACCAGCATCACACTCAGCGGCAGCAGAAAGCCGCCGGCAAAGGGGATCAGGCACAAAAGGGTGGCGTACCACCGCCTTGCGCCGACGATCGGGGTCGGTTCATGCGGCTGTGAGCTTCGACCGAGGCGGTGGAACCGCGCACCGCCCCGCCCTGCCCGCTCGAGTCCCACAAGAAGAAGGATCAGCAGCAGAATCACACCCGCGATTTGCGCCGCACCGCCTGCGTTGCCGCCATTCAGCCACGTAGAGAACACGCCCGTGGTCAGCGTCTGCACGCCGAAATGCAGCACGGTGCCATAATCTGCCACCGTCTCCATCATCGCCAGTGCCACGCCCGCCGCGATGGCAGGTCGGGCCAGCGGCCAGCCGATGCGAAGGAACATCTCCCAAGGACCGCAGCCGAGCGCGCGGGCGACCTCATAGGCGCGGCCAGATTGCTCGCGGTATGCCGCGCGCGCCAAGAGATAGACGTAGGGGTAAAGCGCGAAGGACAAAACCAGGACTGCCATCGGCAGCGAACGCGTTTCGGGGAACCAGTAGTCCCGCGCCGAGGTCCAACCGAAGGTGCCACGTAGCGCCGATTGCAGCGGTCCGGCATAGTCCAAAAGATCGACCAGCGCGTAGGCTCCGACATAGGCGGGGATCGCCAGCGGGAAAAGGAGTGCGTGGGACAGCCAGTCGCGGCCCGGGAAGCGATACTGACTTACCAGCCAAGCGGCCCCCGTACCCATCGCGGCGGTCAGAACGGCTACTCCGCCCATCAGAAGAACCGTCGTGGTAAGATAACGCGGCAGCACCGTCGCCATCAGGTGCGGCCAGATGTTCTCGGTCGGATTGAAGGCGATCCAGGCGATCGACAGGATCGGCGCCAGCACCACGGCACCGATCAGGACCGCCCCGATGGTCCAGAAATCAGGCCATTGCCAGGGGCCGCGCGCTAGTTGAGTGAAACGGTCGGACATCTTGGATACCGGTTACAGGAAAGCGGTTTAACTGTCCAGAAAAGCCCTTATAGTCGCGCCGCCGGGCCAGGGATGTCCGGTTGAAAAGTCAGGGCCTATGCGCATCGTCTACCACCTGGGTGTTCATTGCACCGACGAGGACCGGCTTATCCGCTGCCTTCTGAAAAACCGCGCCATCCTTGCCGATCAGGGCATCGCCGTGCCGTCGCCCACCCGGTATCGCAAGCTGTTGCGCGATGCGGCCAAGCAGCTTCGTGGCGCCCGGGCGTCGGAAGACTCTTCGGCGATGATCATGGACCAGATCATCGACGACCCGGAGGCAGATCGGGTAATCCTGTCCTGGACCAGCTTCCTGAACTTTCCCGCCTACGCGGTCAGCAACGGACTTTATGGCGAGGGCGGCGAGCGGCTGCATGGTTTCACCCAGATCTTCCCAAACGCGGAATCCGAATTCCATATGGCGATCCGCAACCCTGCCTCGTTCCTGCCGGACCTGCGGGGCCGCGTGATGAGCAAGGGCTACGACGACATCCTGGTCGACGTCGATCCGATGCGCCTGCGCTGGTCGGATACGATCCGGTCGATCAAGGAGGCCAACCCAGGCGTCCCGTTGACCGTCTGGTGCGACGAGGATACGCCGCTGGTCTGGCCCGAGCTTCTGCAAGCTCTTTCAGGCCAGGACAGTGAGGCGCGCCTTGAAGATGACGAGGAACTGCTTGCCGACCTGCTGACCGAGCCGGGGCTGGTCCGCTACAAGACCTATTGCCGTGAGCATCCGCCGCAGTCGGTGTCGCAGCGGCGGCGGATCGTCACTGCCTTTCTGGAAAAGTTCGGGCGAGCGGACAAGATGGCCGCCGATGCCGCGGCGCCAGGTTGGTCTGCTTCGCTGGTCGACGCGCTGACACAGGCCTACTGGCGCGATGTGGACCGGATCGCCCGGATGCCGGGCGTCACGATCATCGCACCCTGAACTGCCCGTCCCCGTTCAGCTCATCCCCAGCGCGGACTTGTAAAGCTCCAGCACGGCCTCTTCTTCGGCAATGTCGTCCGGCTTGCGCTTGCGCAGCGCGATGACCTTGCGCATCACCTTGGTGTCGTAACCCCGGCCCTTGGCCTCGGCCATGAGCTCTTTCTGCTGTTCGGTGACGTCCTTCTTTTCGGAGTCCAGCTGCTCGAAGCGTTCGATGAACTGGCGCAGCTCGTCGGCGGTGACGGCATAGGGATCGGTCGCGTCGGCCATGGCGGTCCTCTGGCTATCGGGATGGTCCGGGGTTCCTACCTCGCCCGGGGCATTGGGTTCAAGGCGGGATCAGCGGGCTTTGGCGGATTGCTTGCGCGGGCCGGAAAGACGGGCTAGCTGGGGCGAAAGCCAGAGGAGACGGCGATGCAGGCATTGATCTGGGCAGGGGCAGCGATGACGGTGGCGGGGCTGGCGGGTCTTGGGTACTGCATCCTGCGTGCAACCCGGGCCAAGCGGTCGGGCCTTGGCGACACCGAGATGCGGGCCGAGTTGCAGCGGGTGGTCGCGATCAACCTTGCGGCGGTGGGCGTCTCGGCGCTTGGTCTTGCGGCCGTGGTGGCGGGCATCCTGCTGGGCTGAAATCAGCCTTTGTGCGACTGCGCCACTCCGGTTGTCGGTCAGACCGGCATGTTGTCGAAGCTGGCCTCGACCTCGGCTTCCGTGGGCAGGTCGTCGGTCTCGCCGGGAATAAGTGCGGCAAGTGCGCGCATCTCGGCCAGCAAGAGCTCCAGCCCCTGCTGCTGCAGTACCATTCCCGCGGCCAAGAGGTCGGCCTCGTCGCGGATGAGATCGGCGGTGTTTCGGGCGGTCATGCTGCACAGTTCCTGCAAAGGGGGGTCCAGGGAAGAAGGTCAAGCCGGGCCTCGGCAATGGGTTCACCGCAGCGGACGCAAGCACCGTAGCTGCCATCGGCGATCCGGCCAAGAGCGGCACGGATCTGGGTGATCTCTGCCAGGCCGGCGATACCGGTTGCCTCCAGCACTTCGTCCCCCTCACGTTCGGTTGCGAGTTCTTCCCAATCGCGGTTCTGGTGAGAATCGAGTTCTTCCTCGATTGCTTCCAGCCGGACGCCAAGCTCGGACAGGCGCTTCTCCAAGGTGGCCCTTCGCGTGTCATGCGGAGTGATCGGTGTGGGTGGCATCTGGTCCTCCTTGATTGCCTCAAGTCTAGGGAGATCTGTCGGGGGCGGCTTTGACACAAGTCAACGCCTTTGCTCTTTCCGGCCAAGCTGGCTAAGGTCGCCGCGAGATCATTCCGCGCCTCGGCGCGTCCCAGTGGAGAGGCCCATGGATATCCGAGCGATTACCCCCGACTATGCCGTCTCGCCGCAGATCGAGCCCGGCGACCTGCCGGCGATCAAGGCGGCGGGCTATGTCACGGTGATCGACAACCGCCCTGACGGCGAAATTCCACCGCACCTGCACGCCGCCGAAATGCGCAAGGCGGCCGAATCTCTGGGGCTGGTCTTCGTGGCGAACCCTGTGGTCGGCGGGGCGATGACGATGGCAAATGTCACCGTGCAAGCTGAGGCCATTGCCGCCTCGCCAGGGCCGGTCTTTGCTTACTGCGCTTCGGGCAACCGGTCGTCGGTGGTCTGGGCGCTGGCCAACGCCGGAAAGCGCCCGTCGGACGAGCTGATCGGCCTGCCCGCCCGCTTTGGCTATCAGCTGGAGCATCTGCGCTCGCAGATCGAGGCGCTGACAAAGGGCTGAGCTTTTACCCCGCGGCGCGCAACTCCGGCTGCGGGGCTTCGCCAGCCGGTGCCTGCCGCACGGGGATCGCATGGGCAGCACGGCCCCCTACGGCCTCATTCAGCTTGAGCGCACGCATGCCGCGGTGCTGGCCCAGTCGCGCGCCGGCAACGCGCCGCCCTTCGATCGTTTCCACCGATACCGCATCCAGCGTCGCTGACGGCAGCGCCAGCGTCTCACCCACCTGCAGCGCCATGATTTGCCGCAGAGGGAGCGTCAGACGACCGATCACCGCGTCCAGCCGACAGTCGGCCTGCATCAGCCGGGCTGAAAGCGCGGCCGAAAACTGCGGGGCTTCGGTCAGGTCCTGTGGTGCAGAGGTGAGCGGCCGTTCGCCCCTGCCGGCCGCGGGCAGAACCAGCATCACCCGGCCCTCGCGCCCCGCACCGCCAAGCACCACGTCGGCCGCGAGGACGCGGTACACGTCCTCCTCAAGCATGAGGCCCAGGGGACGCGCATCTTCCAGGTAGCTGGCGTAGCGAAAGCCGCCAGCCCAGGCCAGATCCGCCTCTTCGGCCAATGTTTCGTCCAGGCCGGCCAAGGCCCTGTCGATGACGCCACCGACCATGGCAGCATCAATCCGGCTTGCCTTGCGTGGCGATGGTGTCTGCGACGACAGGCGGCCCAACGTCTGCTTTTCGATGAAGGTTGCCGTCACGGAAGGGGTCAGCATGATCACCCCAAGCCCGCCGCGCGGCCCGTCCAGCAGTGCGATCAGAGCGAGATCGGGCACCTGTTCCAGGATTTCCGCCAGGCTTTGCTTCGAGATCGTCAACTTGCGGAATTCGAGGTCCAATCCCATCGCGTCGCGCGCCGCACGGGCAAGCGCCAGCCGCCAGCCCCGATCAGCCCCCGGGGCACCTTCCGCCTGGGTCGGGCGGGCGCGGTCGATCTTGCGGCGGATCACGTCGGTCATGGCGGCCTGTCCCTCGTCAGCCACCCTAGCGCGGTCTTCCCTTACAAAGGGTTAAGTCGTGCCGCTCAGGCTGCCAACCGCTCCAGCCGCAAGGGAACGGTAACCCGAAAAGCGGCACCCTTCTGTCCGGGCAGATAGGCGACCGACCCGCTGAGGTTGGTCATGATCTCCCGGCAGATCGACAGCCCCAGGCCCGCGCCACCGGCGCGGTTGGCATCGGTCAGGCGCGCGAACTTCTCGAAGATCAGGCTTTGGCTTTCCTTCGGAATGCCCTTGCCGTTGTCGATGAAATCCACCGTAGCCCGCCCCGCGCGCTGGCGAACGACGATCCGAAGCTCGGGCCGAGACGCGTCGCAGTACTTCCGGGCGTTCGAGATCAGATTGATGAAGACCTGTGTCAGGCGGTCGGCGTCGGTCTTGAGGTAGATCGC
>JANOCQ010000134.1:0-8349 GCA_031412255.1 Paracoccaceae bacterium
CCGTTCATCTCGTGCATCGACAGGATCGCGTCGTTGCTCGGGTGGTAGGCGTAATGGCAGGTCGGGCGGTAGACCGCATCAGCCCCCTCCCAGACCGTATAGTAGTCCGGAATCGACAGCGCCTCGTTGTGGGTGATGACAAAGCCGAACTGCGGACCCACGCCCGGACACCAGGACCGCACCCGCGTATCCGCGCCGGGCCGGTCGATCCAGATCGCATAGCCCGGCCCGTGGTCGAAGGCATGACCGTTCGGCGGGAGCTTCTTTTCATGCGTGCCCCAGCCCAGCTCGGCCGGCTGGTAGCCCTCGGACAAGAGCCCGTCCACCGACCAGGTGTTCACGAAGACCCCCACCGGCTTTGGCCGCGCCGAGACCTGAGTGTCCCGCTCGGCCACATGGATGCCCTTGACGCCCAGCCCCTGCATCAACGCCGCCCAATCCTCACGGGTCTGCGGATCGGCCGTCACTCCGGTATCCGCCGCCAACCGCAGCAGTGCCTCCTTCAGCAACCACGATACCATTCCGGGGTTTGCGCCGCAGCACGACACCGCCGTCGGCCCCCCGACATAGGCCTTCCCCAGCTCCCGCACCCGCTCCCGCAGCGGATAATTCGTCCGTTCGGCATTGGGCAAAGTCGAACCGAAGTAGAACCCCGGCCAGGGCTCCACCACCGTATCCAGATACTGGACACCCAGCTCCTGGGCCAGTTTCATCAGCTCGACCGAATCCACGTCCACCGACAGGTTGACGATCATCCCGCGGCCTTCGGGGAACAGCCCGCGCAGCACCTCGGCGAAGTTGTCCGGGGTCAGCGCCACCTGCAGATGCCGGATGCCGTGCTCTGCCAAAAGATGCGCGAACTCCCCCGACGGCTCGATCACCGTGAACCGCCCGCGGTCGAACCCGATGTGCCGCTCGATCAGCGGCAGTACGCCCCGGCCGATCGACCCGAATCCGATCATCACCAGCGCGCCCTCGATCCGGGCGTGTTGTTCCGTTGCCATCATCGGCTCCTTTCAGGACTTGTAGGCTTTGGCCTGCAGGTAATCCATCAGCGCCATGAAGACGCCCGAGACCACGAAGGTAAGATGGATGATCACCAGCCACATCATCTCGGACTGACCAAAAGTCACCGCGCTGTCGATGTCCCGGATCTCCATGAATTTCTTCAGGAGATGGATCCCCGAGATCGCCACGATGCTGGCGATCAATTTCATCTTCAGCCCGCCGAAATCGACCTTGCCCATCCAGTCCGGCCGATCCGCGCCTGCGTCGAAATCGAACTTTGACACAAAGTTCTCGTATCCCGAGAACAGCACGATCAGCAAAAGGTTCGCCGCCAGCGTCAGGTCGATCAGCGTGAGGACCGCCAGAATCGTCTCTTCCGCCGTCATCTCCAGCGTCTTCGGCAGGTAGTAGATCAGCTCCTTGACGAAGATGACGCTCATCATCCCCAGCGCGATCACCAGGCCCAGGTACATCGGAGCCATCAGCCAGCGGCTGGCAAACAGCCCCCGTTCGAAGCGGCTTTCCAGGTTCGGCGTCTCACGCATCGGCGGCTCCAGCGCTGAATGACAAAGGCCCGCCACATCTGGCGGGCCCCTCTCTGCCGTTTCTCGTCGAAAGAACTGGGGGCAGTCTTAGTTCTTCGCGTAGTATTCGACGACCAGGTTCGGTTCCATCTTCACGGCGAAGGGCACATCGCCCAGGCCGGGGGTCCGGACGAACTTTGCCGTCAGCTTGTTGTGGTCGACTTCGATGTAATCCGGCACGTCACGCTCGGTCAGCTGGATCGCTTCCAGGATCAAGGCCATCTGGCGCGATTTCTCGCGGACCGAAATCACGTCACCTTCCGACACGCGGTAAGACGCGATGTTCACCCGCTTGCCGTTGACCAGGACGTGGCCGTGGTTGACGAACTGGCGGGCGGCGAAAATCGTCGGGACGAACTTGGCGCGGTAGACCACCGCATCCAGGCGACGCTCCAGAAGGCCGATCAGCATCTCGCCGGTGTCGCCGCGCACGCGCTCGGCTTCGGCATAGATCTTGCGGAACTGCTTTTCGGTCAGGTCGCCGTAGTGACCCTTCAGCTTCTGCTTGGCGCGCAGCTGGGTACCATAGTCCGACAGCTTGTTCTTCCGGCGCTGGCCGTGCTGGCCCGGACCGTATTCGCGCTTGTTGATCGGGGACTTCGGACGGCCCCAGATGTTCTCGCCCATGCGGCGGTCGAGCTTGTACTTGGCAGAGGTGCGTTTGGTCACCGCTGATCTCCTTCGTTATGCTGCCGCAAAGCGGCGATGAAGGGCGTTGTCCTTTCCGGGTCTACCCGGCGACAGGCATCCCTTTGCAGGGGCCACCAACACCAATGAAAAGCCCCGGAATCGCTTCCGGGACGTGGGCGGCTTATACAGGGCGAACCGGGGGAGTCAACAGCACCCCCTCGATGCCGCGTAGGGTGTGCTACAGCGCACGTCCCCGTAGGTCGGCGCGAGCCCCGACTCCGTAGGGTGTGCCTTCAGGCGCACCACTCCGAGCAACTCAGGGCCGCGCCCTCCCTCGGGCGGGCGCCGCAACGGTCGATGGAGGCGCTTTATGGTGCCACACCTCTCACCGCACGGGTGACTGACGTTGCAAAGCGCCCTCCCGGGGGGGGTGATGAGCGACAAGAAATCCTCCAGTGGAGGATTTCCGCGAAGAACGCCCGGCCCGTGGCCGGGCAGTGGGAGGGCGCGGCCCGGCGGGCTTCGCCCTTGATTCCGGGCCAAGAAGCGAAACTGCATATGCCGCCACTTCGGCAATTACTCAGCCAACAACTGATTCACCATCGCTAAGGTCCGACCGTCATATGCATTGAGCCGAACTGCATCTTCGACAAGTTCAAAGAATGGCTCCTTTAGGTTTACCACGAACGATTGATGGCTATTTTTCAACCAGCACACATGAAATGTGCAGTAAGCTATTGTCGAAACTAAGGCTTCAAGGGGTTTGATCTCTATCTTGTCTACAGTTCGCGGTGATTGCAAAAGCGGTGCCAATGCTATGGCAGTTGAAACTTCGAGTTCCCAGTTCCGCCCCACGTCAAAGGAGATGAACGCCTGATGACCATCTGCCTCTAGCGGAAGGGAAATGCGCATCACAAGGGGCTCGTTCTCACCCTGCTGCCAATGATTCACACAGTAGTGTATTCGTCGCACGCTCCCAGGGATACCGCATAGTATCTGATAATGTCCGCCCGTCCGCAGGCTGTAGAATTGGCTAGTCTGGCCAGCCATTTCCTCTGACATGAACCGAGAAACAGCGCTGAACAGAGCTGAGACTACATCAATCGCCCCCTCCGCTAGTGGTCGAAGTCGGCCAGTGAATCTTAGTCCTTTCAAAATCCGCGCGCCGCTGCCAGCACAATAAAACTCATATCCGTTTGATTCTATCTTCTCAATGCTCGGCCCTATCATCGCAATATACTCTTGTCCGAATATTCCATATCGGGCGATTAAGTAACAGTTGAAAGACTGTTCGCATATCTGCTGAATCTCACTATCTGACCGTCGCGACCTAATTGCGCCCGCAACCGAAATGGCCTCCTGCCTATTTCCAGCCCACCCAAGCACCAACCCAGGTTCCAAAAACCCAAGTTTCTCCTCAAGCGCGCATTCCGCAAAACCCATCGTTCCGGCCTCACGAATGTTCACTCTTATGGGCGTTACTAGAGAAGCTCCGGAGTCAAACTCATCTGTTGTGATTAGGCAGTCTGAGAAGGCCGCCCACGAGCCATCCTTAGGATTACGCACTAGGCACAGTATAGTCATGCTGGACTCTCGCTCCTGGACTGGTACGCACACTGAACACAGACAGCCTCGGTCCACTTCCGAGCGATAGCCCCACACCTGACAAACCCCTAACGCCCACAGCTAACCCATTGGAATCCCTTGCGGCCTCCACCCTGTCCACTGTGGACACACCTCACCCGTTCACATCCACCACCACCCGCCCCTGCACCCCCCCCTTCAAGATCGCCGCCCCCAACTCCGGCAGCTCCCCCAGCCCCACCTCCCGAACCATCGCCTCCAGCTTCCCCATCGGCAGGCCCGAAACGACCCTATCCCAGGCCCGCACCCGCCGCTCGTAGGGGACGGTCACGGAATCGATCCCCAGCAAATTCACCCCCCGCAGCAGAAACGGAATCACCGAGGCCGGCAGCCCCGCCCCCCCCGCCAGCCCCACCGCCGCCACCGACCCGCCGTGCTTCATCTGTCCCAGCACCCGCGCCAGCATCGCGCCCCCGACCGCATCCACGCAGCCTGCCCAGGTCTCGGCTTCCAGGGGCCGTTTCACCACCTCCGCCAGCTCCTCCCGCGCCACGATCCGGGAGGCCCCGAGGTCGCGCAAGTACCCCTCCGTCTCCGCCCGCCCCGTCACAGCCGCGACCTGGTAGCCCAGCTTCTCCAGCAAAGCGACCGCCACCGACCCCACGCCGCCCGAGGCCCCGGTCACCAGCACCTCACCCTTCGCCGGCGTCAGCCCATGCTCCTCCAACGCCATCACCGCCAGCATCGCCGTGAACCCCGCCGTCCCCACCGCCATCGCAGCCCGTGTCGTCAACCCCGCAGGCAGCGGCACCAGCCAGTCCGCCCTGACCCGCGCCTTCTGGGCATACCCGCCCCAATACACCTCGCCGACCCGCCAGCCGGTCAGCACCACGCGGTCTCCCGGCTTGTACCGCCCGTCCGACGATGCCTCCACCGCCCCCGCAAAGTCGATCCCCGCCACATGCGGCCAGGCCCTGACGATCCCCCCACCCGAGGGAGACAAGGCCAGCCCATCCTTGTAGTTCAGCGTCGAATACTCGACCGCCACCGTCACATCCCCCGCAGGCAGGGCGCTCTCGTCCAACTCCCGCAGATGGGCCACGGCAGCATCGCCTTCCTTCTCCAGAACCAGTGCGCGGAACATGTCGGCCTCCATTTTTGATCCGCCTCAGTCCGCCCGCCGGAAGCCGGATTGTCAACCCGACGCCACTGCCGCACTGTCCCCCCAAAGGAGACTCCAATGACCCAGGAACACATCGGCTTCATCGGCACCGGCCTGATGGGCCACGGCATGGCGAAGAACATCGTCGAGAAGGGCTACCCCCTGACCGTCACCGCCCACCGCAACCGCGAGCCCGTCGATGACCTGCTGACCCGGGGCGCGACCGAGGCGACCATCGAAGACCTCGCCGCCCGGTCGACGATCATCTTCCTGACGCTCCCCGGCTCGCCTCAGGTGGCCGAGGCTGTGGCGCGGATGACCCTCCACCTGAAGCACGGCACCGTGATCGTCGACTGCTCCACCTCCGACCCCACCGTCACCGAACGCCTCGCCACCGACCTTGCGGCCAACGGCGCCCACTTCGCCGACGCCCCCCTTTCCCGCACGCCGAAAGAGGCCTGGGAGGGCAAGCTTGACTGCATGGTCGGGGCCGAGCCAGAGGTCTTCGCCTGCATCCAGCCCGTCATCGCCACCTGGGCCGGGAAGATCGTCCACATCGGCGGGGTGGGTGACGGGCACCGGATGAAGCTTCTGAACAACTTCCTCTCCCTCGGTTACGCCGCGATCTATGCCGAGGCGCTGGCCGTGGCGGCCAAGGTCGGCATCTCCACCGCCACTTTCGACTCCGTGATTCGCGGCGGCCGCATGGACTGCGGCTTTTACCAGACCTTCATGGGCTACGCGCTGGAGGGCAACCGCGAGGCGCACCGCTTCACCCTGTCTAACGCCTACAAGGACCTGCGCTATCTGGAAAGCATGGCCAACGCCGCCACCGTCACCACCACGATGGCGAGCGCGGCGAAGAACAGCTTTGCCGGGGCGGTGGCGCAGGGAGGCGCGGGGCCTGAGGACTATGTGCCCCACCTGACGGACTTCGTCGCACGGGCGAATGGGGTGAAATAGGCCACAGCCGATCTGGCAGGGGCCGTCGCCCCTGCCACTCCCCGCGCTCAGCCGAACGGACCGGGCGGAGGCCCAAAGCCTCCGTCCAGCCCCCGCCCGGGCAGGGGCCGGACGGTGTTGCACTTGGTTGAACCGGTCTTGCCGCACCGTGGTGCCAAAGCGCGGGGAAAGGCAGTGCCTTTCCATCTCCGCGCCACGACGGGCGCGCTAAGGATACCATCGCTAGATAGCTAACTCCGCACGATGGTATCGCCATACTCCTCGGCCCGAATGAGCCTCTCGAATACGCAGATCATCAAGGAAGCGTCAGGGACCTGAGTCCTCTTTGTTGGGTATCGAAGCGGCATGCCCGAGGCAGAGTTGTGGAGTTTACTCAAGTCCTTAAGGTGCTTACTCAGAGTGTCCGGCACGGGAATGGGACGATGAAGAGCGCTGGCGCCGACCAAGTCTTGGTAGCAACTCTCGGCTAAAGTTTTCGCCTGATCGCGCGACCCCGAGAGTTCAGGCATTTCCCACATCGAGCAAATGTCATGCTTAAACGGCTTCTTTGCAAGCTGATCAGCAGTCTTGCCCGACTTGAGAAGCACGCACTTCAGGTAAAGCTCGATTGCGAATGCCAAACACAAAGATACTGGGGAAATGAAGTCGTTAGTCTCTTCTGAGTCCAACTTCGCTGCGGCAGCGCAGTAGCTTAGGGCGTTCTGGCGATAGCGTTCATGTAGCTCCACAGGCACCCCTCACCCGCACTTCGAATGCCCGCACGACCCGCAGGTCAGGCACCCCTCCACCATCCGCAGATCATAGCTCCCGCAGGACGGGCAGGCCTTGCCGCGCGGAGCCTCTCCGACCCGCAACACCTCGGCCTTGGGGTCGGATTTCAGGCCCAGCCCCTCGCCCTCGATGAAGCCGATGTCGATCAGGTGGCGCTCGATCACTCCGCCGATGGCCGCCAAAATAGACGGGATATACCGCCCCTCCATCCAGGCCCCGCCGCGGGGGTCGAAGACGGCTTTCAGTTCCTCGACCACGAAAGAGATATCCCCGCCCCGCCGGAACACGGCCGAAATCATCCGGGTCAGGGCCACGGTCCAGGCGAAATGCTCCATGTTCTTGGAGTTGATGAACACCTCGAACGGGCGGCGGTGGCCGGCGATGACGATGTCGTTGATGGTGATGTAAAGCGCGTGTTCCGAGCCCGGCCATTTGACCTTGTAGGTCTGGCCTTCCAGGGCCGCAGGCCGGTCCAGCGGGTCGGAGAGATACACCACCTCACCCCCCGTCACCGGCTGCGATGCCACCGGCGCGGTCTGCTTTTCGCTGACGGTCAGAACAGAGCCGGTCACGTCATTCGGCCGGTAGGTCGTGCAGCCTTTGCAGCCTTGGTCCCAGGCGGCCATGTAGACCTCCTTGAAATCATCAAAGCTGATGTCGACCGGGCAGTTGATCGTCTTCGAGATCGAGGAATCCACCCACTTCTGCGCCGCCGCCTGCATCCGGACATGGTCCAGCGGCGGCAGGGTCTGGGCATTCACGAAATGGTCGGGCAGGGGCGCGTCGCCGTGCTTTTCACGCCAGAGGCGGACGGCGTAATCGACGACCTCTTCCTCGGTGGGGGAGCCGTCCTTCTGCAGGACCTTGCGGGTGTAGGCATAGGCGAAGACTGGCTCGATCCCGGAGCTGACGTTCCCGGCATAGAGCGAAATCGTCCCGGTGGGCGCGACCGAGGTCAGAAGGGCGTTGCGGATTCCGTGCTCAGCGATGGCCTCGCGGACGTCGGTGTCCATCTGGGCCATGTTGCCGCTGGCGAGGAAGCCTTCGGCGTCGAACAGGGGGAACGCGTCCTTCTCCTTGGCCAGATCGACCGACGCCAGATAAGCCGCCCGCGCGATGGCGTGCATCCAGACTTCGGTGACCTTTGCGGCCTCCTCGGACCCATAGCGCAGGCCGACCATCAGGAGGGCATCGGCGAGGCCGGTCACCCCAAGGCCGATCCGCCGCTTGGCCTTGGCCTCCGCCGCCTGTTCGGGCAGCGGGAAGCGCGAGGCATCGACCACATTGTCCATCGCGCGGACGGCAACGCGGACCAGATGATCGAGCGCGGCCATGTCCATGCTGGAGTGCGCTTCGAAGGCGTCCTTCACCAGTGTCGGCAGGTTGATCGAGCCCAGAAGGCAGGCGCCATAGGGCGGCAGGGGCTGCTCGCCGCAGGGATTGGTGGCGGCGATGGTCTCGACATAGCCAAGGTTGTTCATCGCGTTGATCCGGTCGATGAAGATCACCCCCGGCTCGGCATAGTCGAAGGTCGACCGCATGATCCGGTTCCACAGATCGCGCGCCTCGACGGTGCGGTAGACGCGGTCGCCGAAGACCAGTTCCCACGGGCCATCGGCCTTGACGGCGGCCATGAAGGCATCGGTC
>JANOCQ010000135.1:0-11610 GCA_031412255.1 Paracoccaceae bacterium
GGCTCGCCCGACGACGAGACGCCCCTCAAGGGCCGCATGGTCGCGCTCATCTTCGAGAAACCCTCGACCCGCACCCGCGTCAGCTTTGACGTCGGCGTGCGCCAGATGGGCGGCGAGACGATGGTGCTTTCCGGCAAGGAAATGCAGCTTGGCCATGGCGAGACCATCGCCGACACCGCCCGGGTTCTCTCCCGCTACGTCGACCTCATCATGATCCGCACCTTCGAGGAAGCCACGCTTTTGGAGATGGCCGAACACGCCACCGTGCCTGTCATCAACGGCCTCACCAACCGCACGCACCCCTGCCAGATCATGGCCGACGTGATGACCTACGAGGAACACCGGGGCCCGATCGCCGGCAAGAAGGTGGTCTGGTGCGGCGACGGCAACAACGTCTGCGGCAGCTTCCTGCACGCGGCCGGGCAGTTCGGCTTCGACTTCACCTTCACCGGCCCGGAAACACTGGACCCCGAAGACAAGTTCGTCGCCTTCGCGCGGGAAAAGGGCAGCAAGATCATCATCCAGCGCGATCCCTTCACCGCCGTCGAAGGCGCAGATCTGGTGGTCACCGACACCTGGGTTTCGATGCACGATCCCGAAAGCGCCAAGGAACGCCGCCACAACCAGCTCCGTCCCTATCAGGTGAACGAGCAGCTGATGACCCGCGCGAAACCCGATGCGCTTTTCATGCACTGCCTGCCCGCGCACAGGAACGACGAGGCGACCAGCGCCGTGATGGACGGCCCGCACTCGGTCATCTTCGATGAGGCTGAAAACCGGCTCCACGCCCAGAAGGCCGTCATGCGCTGGTGCCTGGGGGTCTGACCCCCCAAGCGGGAAAGCCCGGGATCACCGCCGGAACGGCCAGGCCAACTGGCGCAGGAACTCTGGTGGAACCGGGTCGCCCGCGATCCCAGTCGCGGGTGGCCAGTCGCGCCGGGGCAGGTGAAAGGTCCCGAACAGCCGGTCAATCCAGGGGAAATGCACGGCAAAGTTCCGGTCCACCGGCTTTACCGCGTGGTGCCAGTGATGAAAGCGCGGCAGCACCAGAAGCTGGTTCAGGCCCGGCACGTCGAAACGGATGTTCACATGGTTCAGCGTTGCCTGCACCGCGATGATCACCAGCCAGATGTACAGCGCCTCCTGCGAAAAGCCGATCACCAGAAGCGGAGTGAGCGTCAACCCGCGGGTCACGATGATGTCCACCACATGCAGCCGCGACCCGGCAATCCAGTCCAGCTGCCGCGACGAATGGTGGATCGCGTGGAACGGCCAGGCCCAGCGGATCTGGTGAAAGCCCCGGTGGACCCAGTATTGCGCCAGATCGGCGACCAGCATCGCGCAGAAGACCTCGACGACCAGTGGCAGCCGGTCCGGGTTCAGGCCTGACACCCGGGCGTGAACCGTTTGCGCGACCACGGTCGCGGGCAGCAGCGTGAAGAAGGTCATCAGCTCCACCGCAACATGGCTGACCAGGAAATAGATTCCGTCCGTCGTCCACCCCGGACGGAAGATCCCCTGGTCGCGGTGCAGCGGCAGCGCGCGCTCCAGCGGCACAAAGATCAGCGCCAGGAGGACGATGTTCAAAAGGAACCAGTCGATGCCCACCCGAAACAGCGCATCGCCCCCCCCGACCTCGACAGCATTGCCGCCGCCCAGGACCGCCGCCATGCAGAAGACAAGGCCGGTGAGGCCCAGCCGCTTCGACGGGCGCAAGATCACGTTGATCGCCGAAAACAGAAACCCGGCCATGATCGCCAGCGCCAGAAGCGCGCGCATCGTCTCGACCGGATAGCGGGGGGCGGTTTCGGACAGCGTCAGCCACTGGGGAAAGTGGAACACCAGAACCGCAAGAAAGCTGCCGACCGACAGGAAAAGGCCAACCAGGCCCGAATACCAGCCGGTGCCAAAGTGCTTCGGCAGCCGGTCGCCCAGCAGGTCCTCGGCCGCCCGGTCCAGCCAGGTCTTCTGCGGCTCCGGTGGTTGGCTCTCGTTCATGGCACACTCGGTTGCTGCGGTACGCGAATGCGGGTCGTTGGCCAAATGGCCTGCCGAGTGTAGGCCCGGACAGTCCGGCGTCGCAAGCGGGCTTGGGCTGATCCGTCAGGTCCGTTGATCGAGACTTGGGTCAGAAGCCAGCTTTCCCTCCCGGTCCCGCCACTCGACGTGTGCCGGCCGTCCGGCTAGGGTCTTGCGGAATGCTCAATGGAGGCCCCCAATGCATCGCCGTTCTGTCGCCGTCTTTGACCGCTTCCTGTCTGCACTCGCCACCATGCTCGACAAGGCCGAGGCGCATTGCGAGGCCAGGAAGATCAAGCCCGAGATCATTCTTGCCGCCCGCCTTTTCCCTGACATGTTCCCCTTTGCCCGCCAGGTCCAGCTTGCCTGCGACTTCGCTGCAAGGGGCACAGCCCGGTTGGCAGGGCAGGAACCGAAGGGATTTGCCGACACCGAGACGAGCTTCGCCGAACTGAAGGACCGCATCAGTGCCGCGCGCGGCTACATGGGCAGTTTCCAGGCCGCCGACTTCGCCCATGCCGACACGCGCGACATCCACTTCAAGGCCGGTGGGCACGACATGGTGCTGAAAGGCGACGAGTTCCTGTCCTTTTTCTCCCTCCCGCAGTTCTTCTTCCACCTGACCACGGCCTACGACATCCTGCGTCATAACGGGATAGAGTTGGGCAAGCGGGACTATATGGGGGCAGCATGAGCCGGGCGGTGTCGAGCCACGTAGCCGCTGGCCCGTGCCGCCATCCCGTCCCGGAAATCCAGGGTCCCGGCCGGTCCGTGTCGCCGCGGGCTTGCCGCGAAAGCCGCGCCCGGCGCCACGGCAAGCCACCTTACGCCGGCTGGCCCTCTGCCGGCGCAAGGACCTTCGCCTTGCCGTCCGCATCCGCAGCCCGTGTCGCCAGCAAAGCGACCAGGATCAGGATCAGCGACAGCCCGGCATATGTCGGGCGGAAGCCCACGTGCTCGGCCACGAACCCGATGGTCGATGGTGCGACCAGGATGCCGCAGTAACCCACCATGGTGACGATCGAGATAGCCGATGCAGAGGGCAGGCGCGGGTGGTTTCCCGCGGCCGAGAACAGGATCGGCACCATGTTGGCGATGCCCAGGCCCGCGATGAAGAAACTGGCGATCACCATCCACTCTTGCGTCGCAACTGCTCCGCCCATCATCCCCGCGGCCCCGAGCCAGCCCGAGATCCGCAGCGTCCGCACCGCTCCAAATCGGTTGCGGACCGTGTCACCCAGAAAGCGCATCAGCGCCATGGCGCCCGCAAAGAAGGCGAAGCCCAAGCCCGACACGAAGACATCCGACCCCAGTTCCTTCTGCATGTAGATCGCCGCCCAATCCAGGATCGCGCCTTCCGGCACCATCGAGGCGAGTGCAAGGAAGCCCAGAAGCCAGACGTGGAAGTCCTTGGGGAAAAGCCTGGTCTTGGGCGCGACGGCGGCATCGACGACCACCGGCCTCGGTTCTTCGGCCAGCAGGAAAGGCATCGCGGCCACGACGATCACGGCGACCACACCGGCAGTCAGCAGCGACTGCGCCTCGGACCCCCAATGCGCGATGACCCAGGCTCCGGCAGATCCGCCAATAAAGCCGCCAAGGCTCCAGAACCCGTGCGACGAGGACATGATCGCCCGATTGAGCCGGCGTTCGATGACCACAGCCTGTGCGTTCATCGCCACGTCCATGCAGCCGGCCATCGCCCCGAAGACCGCCATGAACAGCGCCAGAAGCCAAAGGTTGGGCGAGAACACCACCATCGGCAGCACCGGTATCAGGGCCAGCGAGAACAGGGACAGCACCCGCCGCCCGCCGTAAAGGCTGATCAACCGTCCGGCGAACAGCATGGCGGTGACCGCACCCAGGCCCAGCACCAGGATCAGCAGCCCCAGCGCCGACTCGGTCACCTGATGGCGTGGCATCAGCAGTGGGATCTGCGGCGCCCATGCACCCATGACGAAGCCGTTGGCAAGAAACATCGCCGCCACCGCCCACCGCGCCCGCCGGGCTTGCGTATCGATCTGCATCATCAGCCCCTGTAAATGTTAGCGCACGTCATATTCCGCCAAATCAGCAGGGGGAAGGCCGAAGCGATCAATCGATGTTGCAGGTCTGTAAGGAAACTGCGCCGGCGTGGCCATCGTCCTTGCCAGCGGTGTCCGGTGCAGTCCACTTCGTCAGCTGAGGCGGCACCATGACTCCGGCAACGCCATCGCCCGATCCGACGCAGCCTCAGGTCCCCCGAGGTTTCGCGCGCAGCGTCGGCTCGGCAACCGTCGGGTCCTCGGGCCAGGGATGGCGCGGATAGGCCCCGCGCATGTCCTTCCGGACATCGGCATAGGACGTCGCCCAGAACCGCGGCAGATCGGTCGTCACCTGCACCGGAGCTTTTGCCGGGGACAGCAGCGTCACCCGGAGCGGCATCCGGGACGCCCCGACCACCGGATGCACCGTCACCCCGAACATCTCCTGCAGACGCACTTCAATCGCCGGAACGTCGCCGTCGTAGTCGATCGGAATCTTCCGCCCGAGCGGAGTTTGAAAGCTTCCCGGAACCAGGCGGTCCATGTCGGCCAGTCGGTCCCAGCCCAGCAGGCCCTGCAAAGCTGGCACAAGGTCGATGCCACGGACATCCGCCTCTGTCTTCACGGCTGAAAGATGCGGCAAAAGCCAGGCCTCGGCGCTTACCAACAGGTCCGCATCCTCCAGCTTCGGCCAATCTTTACCCCGCGCCAGCCGCGCCCGCGCCCGCAGTCGCCGTGCCGCCGGGGACCAGGGCAACCCCAGAAGTCGCACGCCCTCCAGCGCCGCCCGTGCCACGGCATCGGGCGGAGCGTCCCAGTGCCTGTCGTCCAACACCAGCGCTCCCAGGCGCTCCTGCCGTCTGGAAATCACCCGGCCTTCGCGTTTCGACCACTCGCAGACGTCCACCCATGCGATCCGATCCGCATAAAGTCTGCGCAACTCGGTTTCGGTAATTGCCACCGCCTGCCGAACCGTGGCCTCACGCGTGTCGCCGTCCAGGTCGGTCGCCACGATCAGCCGCGCCCCCGAGAGCGCTAGGCCGGGCGCCATCACGGCCCCCTTGCCTCCCGACAACACCCAGCGCGGCGCATCCCCCTTCCGCCGTATCCCGATCCGGTCCGGGTAGGCCAGCGCCGCCATCTCGGCGAGCGAGCATCGCGGGCGCCCGCCCCCAGGCGATCCGCCCGCCATGCCGCGGGTCGCTGCCTCCAGCCGCTTTGCCTCGACCCGGATGCGTTCGACCACGCCCCGGTCCGCCTCTGGCCCCGGCTTCACCAGCGCCTGCATCCGCAATCCCAGGTCTGGTCCCGCCCCGCGCAGCGGGTCGCGTTCGGCCAGCAATGCCGCCAGCGTCGCAGCCTCCGGCCCCGCCACCGCCAGCATGTGTCCCAGCCGGGGATGCAACGGCAGTGCGGCCAGCACCCGGCCGTGCGCGGTGATGTGGCCCTTGTCGTCCAGCGCCCCCAACCCCTGCAACAGCGCCCGTGCCTCGGCCAAAGGACCCGCTGGCGGGGGCGTCAGGAACGGCAACTCCGTCCCGCCCCACAGCGCCAGCTCCAGTGCCAGTCCGGCAAGGTCCGCGACTTCGATCTCTGCGGGGGGGTAGGGCGCAAGTCCGCCCTCCTCGCCCTTCGTCCACAGCCGGTAACAGACCCCAGCGCTGACGCGCCCCGCGCGACCGCGGCGCTGTTCGGCCTCGGCCTTCGTCACCCGCTCCGTCACCAGCCGCGACATGCCCGAGTTCGGGTCGAACCGCGCCCGCCGAGCCCGCCCTGCATCCACCACCACCCGAATATCCGGCAGGGTCAGCGAGGTTTCTGCGATAGACGTCGCCAGCACCACCTTCCGCCCCTCCACCGGGGCCAAGGCTGCCCGCTGCGACGCAAAGTCCATCGCCCCGAACAGGGCCCGCACCGCCACCCCCGGCAGGTCCCGCAGCAGCCCCTCCACCCGGCGGATCTCCCCTTCCCCCGGCAGGAAGACCAGCACCCCGCCGTCGGTGTCCTCCAGCGCCGCCTTCACGGCTCCCGCGACCACCGCCTCCAGCCGCAGGGACCCATCCGGCGTGCGCGGCAGCCACCGCGTCTCGACCGGATATGCCCGACCCTCCGACGTCACGACCGGGGCGTTCGCCATCAGTGCTGCCACCGGCCCGGCATCCAGCGTCGCCGACATCACCAGCAGCTTCAGGTCCTCGCGCAGCGCGCCCCGCACCTCCAGACACAACGCCAGCCCTAGATCCGCGTTCAGCGAGCGCTCGTGGAATTCGTCGAAGATCACCAGCCCGACGCCGGGCAACTCCGGGTCGGACTGGATCATCCGGGTCAGGATGCCTTCGGTCACCACCTCGATCCGCGTGGCGCCCGAAACCTTCGCCTCGCCCCGGATCCGGTAGCCCACCGTCCGTCCTACCGGCTCGCCCAAAGTCTCTGCCATCCGCTCTGCTGAAGCGCGCGCAGCCAGCCGCCGTGGCTCCAGCATCAGGATGCGACCCGTCACCACCCCCCGCGCCAGCAGGTCCAGCGGCACCAGAGTGGTTTTTCCCGCACCAGGAGGCGCCTGCAATACAGCCATCCCCCGCAAGGTCAGCGCCTCGGCAAGTTCGGTCAGGACATGGGATACAGGCAGATGAACCATGCCCGCTTATCGCAAGCGCTCCCTGCCAAGACCAGACCTGACCCATCCTTTCAAATTGGCCGAAATAACCCGGAGGCAAACCCGAGCCGCTGTGCGCGTCCTCGCGCAGAGCGGCGAGACAAGAGGGCTTCGCGCGGCACGCGCTCCGTTTGCAAGCCGCCCGAACCCGCCCGGAACGCAGTCTTCTCTCGCCAAGCACCCGGCCTTGCGGCAATAAGACATCAAACGAGGGGACAATGGACACCGAAGACCGCGCCCGCCTGATCCGCGCCGGGGACCGTCGGGCGCTCGCCCGCGCGATCACACTGGTGGAAAGCGCCAGATCGGACCACAGGGCCGAAGCGCTGGCACTGCTTGACGCCCTGCGATCAGGCCCACAGGCGCTTCGCATCGGCCTCTCCGGCACCCCCGGCGTCGGCAAGTCGACTTTCATCGAAACCTTCGGCCTCATGCTCACCGCCAGGGGCCTCAAGGTCGCTGTTCTGGCCGTCGATCCCTCCTCCACCCGCTCCGGCGGCTCGATCCTTGGCGACAAGACCCGGATGGAGCGTCTGTCCCGCGACCCCAACGCCTTCATCCGCCCCTCGCCCAGTCAAAGCCAGCTCGGTGGTGTCGCCCGCCGCACCCGTGAGGCCGTTGTCCTTTGCGAAGCGGCCGGCTTCGATGTCGTCCTGATCGAGACGGTCGGGGTCGGCCAATCCGAAACCGTGGTCGCCGAACTGAGCGACCTCTTCCTCCTCCTTCTGGCCCCCGCGGGGGGCGACGAGCTGCAAGGCGTCAAGCGCGGCATCATGGAGATGGCCGACCTCATCCTCGTGAACAAGGCCGACGGCGACCTGAAGCCAGCGGCACTGCGCACCGTGGCCGATTACGGCGGAGCGCTTCACCTCCTCCGCCGCCGCCCGCAGGACCCGAAGGACTTCCCGAAGGCTCTCCCGGTCTCGGCTCTTGCCGACGAAGGCTTGGCCCGCGCCTGGGACGAGATGCAGACGCTGGCCATCTGGCGCAAGGCCCAGGGTCACTGGGACCGCACGCGCGCCGCCCAGGCCCGCCACTGGTTCCAGGAAGAGGTCCGCCAGGGTCTTCTCGCGGCCCTGACGCGGGAGCCGCAGAAAGGTCTGATGAGCCGGCTTGGCGACCGCGTGGCCATCGGAGATCTTACGCCCGAGGCCGCCGCCGCGGAAATGCTTCGACTGCTGGGCGGACCCGCGTGACCGAGGGCGAGCGGGTCTTCGACGGCGACCTGCTTCAGGCCAGGCTCTGGTTGCCGGACCGCGACACCACCGCGCTGTACGTCACCTTCCGGCAATGGATGCCCGAGCCCGGCCAGTTCGACGAGCGCGGCCGGGTTCAGCGCGCCCTGACCGCGGGCCTTGCCCATCTTCACATCCAGAGCCGCTTGAACGACTGGTTCCTGAATCCCGAAACCGCATCCCTGGAAGCCGCACTCAAGCCCGCCCGCGCCCGCTTTCTGACCGCCCGCTCGCTTGGCTTTTCGATGGGTGCCTATGCCGCGCTGCGTTTTTCCAGAGCGCTTCGGTTGAACCAGGTCCTCCTTGTCTCGCCGCAGGTCTCGCTTTGTCTGCCCGAGGAAGACCGGTACCCGGAGGCCGCAGCCTTCGACCCGGTTGCGGGCGATCTGGCGACCCACGCGCGCGGCGACCTCAAGGGGGTTGTCGCCTTCGACCCATCCCACCGGCTGGACAGCCTGCATGCCCGCAAGATCATGGGGCTCCTGCCTGGCGTCCAGCTTGCCAAATTGTCCTTCGGAGGACATCCCGGCACTGCCGCGTTGGGCCAGGCCGGCGGCTTCCGCGCGCTTCAGCGGCTAAGCCTTTCGTCCCGGCTTCAGGCGCGGGACGTGGTACTTCTGCACCGCGATTTGCGGCGCGGGTCTGCCCGCTACTGGAGAGAACGCGCCGACCGTCTCTTGCGTCGTGGCAGCCTGACGCTGGCAGCCCAGGCGTTGGACCGGGCCGAGGCGCTCGCAGCCTTGGCATCCGAGTAGAACGGGCGATGCAGCCCCTCTCTGCTAGCGCGTGAAGATCAGCGCGAGTCCGATCACCGCCAGCATGGCCCCGGCCCAACTCAGAGCGCTTGGCGGCTGGCCCGTCCGCAACCAGAGAAGCGGCAGGATGATCACCGGAGAAGTGGCCGAAAGTGTCGCGATGATCCCGGTCTGCGACCCCTGCAGCGCATAGAGGAACAGCGTCATGCCTAAGAGAAGGCCGATCAACGCTGTCGCCGCGGTCAGCAGCAGGACCTGTCGCGACACCTTCCGCGGCCGGGGCGGGGCCACCGGCAACGCCGCCACCAGGCCCATCGCCAGCCCCGAGGCTCCGACCCGGATCAGCGAGCCGACATAGGGATCCAGCCCGCCCGCCATGTAGGGCCGGGCGATCAGCGCACCTGCCGCCTGACCCAGCGCCGCGCCCAACCCCAAGATCACTCCGATCCCCAATCCACCCCGGATCGTCTCGAACCGATGCGCGCCGCTTGCAGTGCGCCCCAGGATCGCCAAAGCCACGCCCGCCACCGTCACGGCGATCCCCAGTCCCGCCTGCCAGCCCAGCCGCTCGCCCAGCACCAGCCAGCCCAGCACTGCCGCCATCGGCGCATTCAGCGCAAAGACCGCCCCCGCCCGCCGCGGTCCCAGCCGCCCGACGGCCGCGAAGTTGAGCGTGTCGCCCAGAAGGATGCCCACCACGCCCGAGACCGCCAGCGCCGCCACGGCCTGCCATCCCGGCAAGCCCAGCGTCCCCGAGGCCAGCACGATCCCCGCCAGCAGGATGGTCACGAATGCCTGCCGGATGAGATTGAAGTGGAACGCCCCCAGGGCCCGGATCGCGTCCGACGCAAGGATCCCTGTCATCGCCCAGCAGGTTGCCGTGCCAAGCGCCGCAAGTTCGTGGATCGGAAATGCCATGCTCTGTCTCCCGCAGGCAGTCCCGTGGCACGCGTCCTTCCCGATCGCAACCCGCAACGAGCCGGGCGGACGTCCACCCTGACCGCTTGACGCCGCCAGGGATTCCCCTTACACGCCCACAATCGAATTCGAGGGCTGGGGATTCCCCGCCTTCCCCCGCTTTTGACGAATCGAAGGAACACCAGAATGTCGCGCGTCTGCGAACTTACCGGCAAGGGGCCGATGTCCGGCAACACCATCAGCCACGCAAATAACAAGTCCCGTCGTCGGTTCCTCCCGAACCTGAACGAAGTGACCATGATCTCCGACGTGCTCGGCCAGTCGTTCAAGCTGCGCGTCACCGCCGCAGCTCTGCGCTCGGTCGACCACCGTGGCGGGCTTGACGCCTACCTGGCCAAGGCCAAGGACGAGGAACTCTCGACCGCCGCCCAAAAGATCAAGAAGGACATCGCCAAGGCACAAGCCACGGCCTGATCCGACTGCGATTTACAGCATAGGCCCTGCCTTCGTCCTGAAGGCGGGGTCTTTTGATTTTTTAGCGGATGGTGGTGGATTGCCCACCTGCTCCCGTGCGGCGACAGTCGCAAGGCGGTGAACCTGGTCGCTGGGGAGATAAATTCTACTGACGTCCTATCAACCTGCGAAATGAGCGACCTCATGTCCAGATGATCCCCAACGCGACGGCATCCATCAGACGCTGCCCTGAAACTCTCGGCCAGTGCGTCGGACCGGATCAGCCGGCGCAGTAGGACTCGGCGGTCTGGCCAAAGCTTTTGTAGCGATCCCAGAACGCGTCATCCGATTTCGACTGCGAGATCCAGGTCGCATGCGCTGCTTCCGGGTCCTTGAAGAACTTGGCGGCTCGGCGCTGGTCGCCGCCTGACAGTGTCATGTCCGCCGCCTGCTGGATGCAACCGCACAGGGACCGGCTTGCGCCACGGTCCGAGGCCATGCAGGCCCGCTCGATCGGGCCGGCAGCCCCCACGTTCGACATCAGTGCAAGGGATGCCGCCACGAGGGCGGAAAACAGATAGGGTTTCATGCGCTCTGCCTCTTTGCCGGGCCGGGGGTTGCGCAGCCGCATCCTCCCTCACCAGTCGTTTTCTGTCATCTATCTTGCCGCAAGGAAGCGATTTTTTCAAGTCTCACAGTCACTTGGCGGATTTTGGCTGATCCGCGCAACTTATCGGGCCCGAGGCACCTGCCCGCCACAAGATGCGGTAGGGCGGTGCGCAGCCCCGGGTTGGCTTCACGTAGATGTGTGACGCAG
The DNA here is from genome assembly GCA_031412255.1 of Paracoccaceae bacterium. GTDB lineage: Bacteria > Pseudomonadota > Alphaproteobacteria > Rhodobacterales > Rhodobacteraceae > Tabrizicola. The sequence continues at coordinate 10,878 of JANOCQ010000135.1, forward strand.
TGCCGCAGGCTACTCGGTGGCCAGGCCCCTCGCCTGCTGAAGTGGCGGGGCGTCCATCCGGATCTCCTCCTCCATCCGCAAGGCGGCCTTCCTGCAATAGGACCGTGTCGGGTCGCCGGGGAACTCTTGTCGGTGGCGTTTGGCCAAGGCCGCCAATCCACCGAAAATGCGACCTTCGCCTGGACTTTAACGAAACTCTTTTCCCCCCACATCGGTGCAAGGGCGCACCCATCGACGCCCCCGAATTTCCCAACCGCATAAGCCCTTTCCGCCTCCCGCGGCCTAAGCTATATGCGGCGCATGACCGAGCTTTCCCAGATCCGCAACTTCTCCATCGTGGCCCATATCGACCACGGCAAATCCACCCTCGCCGACCGGCTCATTCAGTTGACCGGCACGGTGGCTGCGCGCGACATGAAGGCGCAGATGCTGGATTCGATGGACATCGAACGCGAACGCGGCATCACCATCAAGGCCAACACGGTGCGGATCGAATACCCGGCCAAGGATGGCAAGACCTATATCCTGAACCTGATCGACACCCCCGGTCACGTCGATTTCGCCTATGAAGTGTCGCGCAGCATGCGCGCCGTCGAAGGCTCGCTTCTGGTCGTCGATGCAAGCCAGGGCGTCGAGGCGCAAACGCTGGCCAACGTCTATCAAGCCTTGGATGCCGGCCACGAGATCGTCCCCGTCCTGAACAAGATCGACCTTCCCGCCGCCGAACCTGACC
>JANOCQ010000136.1:0-5418 GCA_031412255.1 Paracoccaceae bacterium
CGGTCGTGGAGGCACCGAGGTGCGGGGTGCAGACGACGTTCGGGTGGTTGAAGAGGGGGCTGTCGGTGGCGGGCTCGACCTCGAACACGTCGAGGGCCGCGCCTGCGACGTGGCCGGAGGTCAGCGCGTCCAGAAGCGCTGCCTCGTCGATCAGCCCGCCGCGGGCGCAGTTGATGATGCGAACACCCTTCTTGGTCTTGGCGAGGTTTTCCTTGGACAGGATGTTGCGGGTCTTGTCGGTGAGGGGGACGTGGAGGGTGATGAAATCGGCGCGGGCCAGAAGGTCATCGAGGTCGACCTTGGTGACCCCCAATTGCTTGGCGCGTTCGTCGCTGAGGAAGGGGTCAAAGGCGATGACTTTCATGTGCAGGCCCACCGCGCGGTCGCAGACGATGCCGCCGATGTTCCCCGCCCCGATCACGCCGAGGGTCTTGTTGAAAAGCTCCACCCCCATGAACTTGGACTTTTCCCACTTTCCGGCATGGGTGGAGGCGTTGGCTTCGGGGATTTGCCGGGCAACAGCGAACATCATCGCGATGGCGTGTTCGGCGGTGGTGATGGAGTTGCCGAAGGGCGTGTTCATCACGATGATGCCCTTCTTTGACGCCGCCGGGATGTCGACATTGTCCACCCCGATCCCGGCGCGGCCGATGACCCTCAGGCGCGTGGCTTTCTCCAAGAGCTTCTCGGTGGCCTTGGTGGCGGACCGGATGGCAAGCCCGTCATACTGGTCGATGACGGCGGCGAGGGCGTCCTTGTCCTTGCCGAGCTTGGGGAGGTAGTCCACCTCGACCCCGCGGTCGCGGAAGATCTGGACGGCGGTTTCGGAAAGTTCGTCGGACACGAGGACGCGTGGCATAGGTGGGGTCCTTTTGGATTATCCTGTCACCCCCGCGCAGGCGGGGGCCCAGAGAAAGGGGAAAGTTGAGTCCCCGCTTTCGCGGGGATGACAATGGGGTTCACGCAGCCTGCGCCAGCGCCGCGATCTCGGTGTGGAAGGCGTGGGCGATCCAAGGCATCAGGTCCTGGACGTCCGCGGTTTCCACCGTCGATCCGCACCAGATCCGCAGGCCCGGAGGGGCATCGCGGTAGGCGCCCATGTCAAATCCGGCGCCGGCCTTCTCGATCCGCTTGGCGACGGCCTTGGCAAAGGCCTCACCATCGGTGATGCGCGGGTCAGTGAACTTGAGGCAGACGCTGGTGGTGGACGCCGTCGCCGGGTCTTCGGCCAGGTTCGCGATCCAGGGATTCGTGGCGCAGAAGTCCCAGACGACCTTCGCATTGGCATCGGCCCGGGCGATCAGGCCCTTCAGCCCGCCGATGGACTTCGCCCATTTCAGCGCGATGAGGTAATCTTCATTGGCCAGCATCGAGGGCGTGTTGATCGTCTCGCCCTGGAAGATGCCTTCGATCAGCTGGCCCTTGGCGGTCAGCCGGACAATCTTCGGCAGCGGCCAGGCAGGGACATAGGTCTCCAGCCGCTCGACCGCGCGGGGCGACAGGATCAGGACGCCGTGCGCGCCCTCGCCGCCGAGGACCTTCTGCCAGGAGAAGGTGGTGACATCCAGTTTGTCCCAGGGCAGCTCCATCGCGAAGGCCGCGCTGGTGGCGTCGCAGATCGTCAGGCCCTGACGGTTGGCAGGGATCGCGTCGCCATTCGGCAAGCGGACGCCCGAGGTCGTGCCGTTCCAGGTAAAGACCACGTCCTTGTCGAAGTCGACCTCCGCGAAATCCACGATCCGCCCATAGGGCGCGATGCGGACCTTGGCGTCGAGTGTCAGCTGCTTGACTGCGTCGGTGACCCACCCTTCGCCGAATGACTCCCAAGCCAGCATTTCGACCGGGCGGGCGCCCAACAAAGACCACATCGCCATCTCGACAGCGCCGGTATCGGACGCAGGCACGATGCCGATCCGGTAGTCGGCGGGCACGCCCAGGATCCCGCGGGTAAGGTCGATCGCCTCTTTCAGCTTGGCCTTGCCGATGGCGGCACGGTGCGACCGTCCAAGGGGCGCGTCGCTGAGCATTTCAAGGGAATATCCGGGGATTTTGGCGCAGGGGCCAGAAGAGAAGCGCGGATTGGCCGGGCGCTTGGCCGGCGGGGTCAGGTCTGTCATGGTAGCCTTCCAGCTAAAAGCCCTTCGTTGGGGAAGGGTGTCCCGCCGCCGTGGATAAGGACCGCCCCGCTCTGGCGCAAGCGGAAAAATCGCGATAGTCCGACGCTTGGTCGCGAAAAAGCGACACGCCTGTTCACTATCGGAAACACGCCCATGTTCGTCGTAACCCTCCTCACCAACCCCGAAACCCCGGTTCTGGAGCGGGTGACGGTCGAGTCCCTCCGCAACGCCTGGGGCGGGGGCGACGCGCGCTGGCTGGACCCCGGAGTGGCGGCGGAGTTCGATCTTGCGACGGTGCCAGACAACCATTGGGAGGTTTGGGAGGGCCTGCAGGCCCTGCGCGTTGATATGGTGGTGCAAGGCGCGACGGGGCGAAAGAAGCGCCTCCTGATCGCCGATATGGACTCGACGATGATCCGGCAGGAGTGCATCGACGAACTCGCCAACGAGGCAGGGGTTGGGCCGCGCGTGGCCGACATCACGGCGCGGGCGATGAACGGGGAGTTGGACTTCGAGGGTGCGCTGCGGGAACGGGTAAGACTTCTGAAGGGCTTGCCGGAGTCGGTGATCGAACACACCCTACGCGACCGGATCACGCTGATGCCGGGCGGGCCGGTGCTGCTGGCGACGATGAAGGCGAACGGGGCCTATGCCGCACTGGTCTCGGGCGGGTTCACGGCCTTTTCCTCGGCAGTTGCCGCGACGCTGGGGTTTGACGAGAACCGGGCCAACACGTTGCATGTGATGGATGGGGCTTTGGCTGGCACGGTGGCTGAACCGATCCTGGGCAAGGAAGCCAAGCTGCAGGCCCTGAACGAGATCACCGCCCGGCTGGCGATCACTCCGGCCGAGGCGCTGGCAGTGGGCGACGGGGCGAACGACCTGCCGATGCTGCTGGCCGCCGGAACAGGAGTCGCCCTCCATGCCAAGCCGACGGTGCAGGCGCAATGCGACGTGCGGGTGAACCACGGCGACCTGACGGCGCTTCTCTACCTGCAGGGCTACTCCCGCGACGCGTTCGCCCTGGTCTGACCGGCGGATCAAGCGGAGCGCTGGCGCGCAAGTGCTTTGTCTCGTCGTCGGGCTTCGCCTCCTCCTCGGCTGATGGGGGCGCTGCCCCCAAACCCCCGGGATATTTGAGCAAGAGAAAGCCGCTTTCCCTCCTGCAAGTATCCCCGCCAGAGGCATCCGACCCTTCATCTGTCGCCCGATGTGGCAATCGTCCGCGGCAGCGCCGCGCGAGTGGGGCTCGATGCCCCCGAGGACGGCTCCCCCTTGCTCCCGCTTCGCGAACCGGCCAGAACCTCCGCCATGTTCGAGATCGCGACACACCTGGCGCTGCTCCTGATTGTCGCTGCCTTCCTGGCGGGCTTCATCGACAGCATTGCCGGTGGCGGGGGGCTGGTCACCGTGCCGGCGCTGCTTCTGGCCGGGGCCTCGCCGGTGGAGGCTTTGGCAACGAACAAGCTGCAAGGCACCTTCGGGTCGGCCACGGCGATGGTCGCCTATGCCCGTGCGGGGCATGTGCGCCCGCAGGACCAATTGGGGATGGCGGCGATCAGTGGTGCGGCAGGCGCTGGGGGCGCGCTGGTGGCGCATCTGATCCCGGCGGAGGTCTTGCGAGTGATCATGCCGGTGGTGCTGATCGGGGTGGCTGGCTTTTTCGCCTTCAAACCGGGCCTGACGGACGAGGCGCGGGCCGAGCGGATGAAACCCGCCGTATTTGCCGTGACGGCTGTTCCGTTGATCGCGGCTTATGACGGCTTCTTCGGGCCCGGCACCGGGTCATTCTTCATGATGGGGTTCGTCCTTCTGGCGGGCTATGGCGTCCTGAAGGCGACAGCGCACACCAAGATGCTGAATTTTGCCTCCAATCTGGGGAGCCTGTTGGTCTTCGTCTTCTCGGGCGCGACCTGGTGGGGCGTGGGGCTGGCGATGGCTCTGGGGCAGGTCGCCGGGGCCAGCCTTGGGGCGCGGGTGGCGATGCGGATCGGGGCGCGGCTGATCAAGCCGTTGCTTGTCACGGTCTCGGCCGGGATGGCACTGCGCCTCTTGTGGCAGACGTTGGCCTAGGCGCCCCAACCGGCGGACTGCATCTCGCGCAGGCGGCTGGCAGTGCGTTCGAATTCGAAGGAGCCTTCGCCCTCGATGTAAAGCCGTTCGGGCGCTTCGGCGGCCGAGGCGATGAGGCGGACGCGTGCCTCGTACAAGGCGTCGATCAGGATGACGAAACGTTTCGCCTCGTTGTAGTTGGCCGACGACAGCTGCGGGATGTCCTCCAGGATCAGCACCCGGACCGCGCGGGCGATGGCGAGGTAGTCGGCGGGGCCGAGGGGTTTCGAGCAGAGGTCCCAGAAGCTGGCGCGGCCGACCCCGTTGGCGAAGCGGGGGAGGGTGATCTGGCGAGTATTCACCTCCAGTGTCAGTGCGGCTTCGGGGGCGCCGCCGGTGAGGTCGGTCCAGATCGCGGCGATCTGGGTGGTGGCGGTCCGGGCCGGGTGAAAGTAGACCTGCGCGCCTTGAAGGCGGTGCTGGCGGTAGTCGGTGGGGCTTTCCAGTTCGACGACTTCCAGCCGGTCCTCCAGCATGGCGATGAAGGGCAGGAAGATCCCGCGGTTGAGGCCGTCCTTATACAGGTCGCCGGGCGGGCGGTTCGAGGTGGTGACGATGAGGGTCCCGGCGGCGAAGAGCTTCTCGAAGAGGCGGCCGACGATCATCGCGTCGGTGATGTCGGTGATCTGCATCTCGTCGAAGGCGAGGAGGCGGAGGTCGCGGATGATCTCGTCGGCGACGGGGGTGAGGGGGTCTTCCACGCCGCTCTGCCGGGCGGCATGCATCCCCTTGTGGACGCTCTGCATGAAGGCGTGGAAGTGGACGCGGCGCTTCTGGGGGATGTCGGTCGCTTCGGTGAAGAGGTCCATCAGCATCGACTTCCCCCGCCCGACGCCGCCCCAGAGGTAGAACCCGCGGGGGGGCTGGATCGGCTTGGCGAAGAGGCCGGCAAAGAGGCCGACCTTGCGGGTGGCGTTCGCTTCCAGCCAGGCGCGGAGGTCCTCCAGCCGGGGCAGGAGGGCGTGCTGGGCGGGGTCGGCCCGGAGGGAGCCTGCGGCCACGCGGGCCTCGTAGATCTCGGTCAGGGTTTGGCGCATGGGGAAGGAGTAGCGGGGCGGGGGTGGGGGCCGCAAGGGGTTCTGGCCCTGCCCACGCGTGGGCAGGGTGGGGAGGTGTGGGATTTCAAGGGGTTGGCTGTGGGCGTTAGGGGGGTGTTAACCAGGGTGGGGGAGGGCGGGAAACGTGGGTC
>JANOCQ010000137.1:0-7054 GCA_031412255.1 Paracoccaceae bacterium
CCGCGATGGGCGGGCGGCTGATGACGCTGTGGCTGGGGCAGGACGGCTTCGACTATTCCTTCCAGGCCGATTACGCGCGTCAGTGGGACGACACCATCACCGCCATCGCCGAGGTTGCCGATCACAACCCAAGCGTCGACATTGCCATCGAATACAAACCGAACGAGCCCCGGGCCCATGTCGTCATGCCCGACATGACCACGACGCTGCTGGGCCTGACCGAGGTCGCGCGCCCGAACACCGGCGTGACGCTGGACTTCTGTCACATGCTTTTCGCTGGCGAGATGCCCGCCCGCGCCGCAATGCTGGCCGGTCGCCACAGCCGCATCCTGGGGGTCCACCTCAACGACGGCTATGGCAAGCGCGACGACGGGCTGATCGCCGGCTCGGTGCATCCGGTGCAGACGGTGGAGCTTTTCGTGGCGCTGGACCGGCTGGCGTATGACGGGGTGATCTACTTCGACACCTTCCCCGACCACGGCGGCACCGATCCGGTGGGCGAGGCGCGGGCGAACATCGCCGTGACCGACCGCCTGCGGGACATCGCCCGGACCTTGGCAGGAAACCGGGAACTGGCGGAAGCACAATCGCGACAGGACGCCGCCATCGCCAGCCGGATCGTGCTGGGCGCACTATACGGCGCATAGACGCGCGTCGGTGGATTTCGTCCGTCTTCTTACTGTCCCCGGATGAAAAGCAACAGGCGCAGGACATTGCCCCGACCGCCTCCGCGACATCGCGTGGGCGTCGCGAAGACATCTTTCGCGCAAACGGCACGGGCCGCTCGTCGTCGACTTCGTCGCTCCTCGCTGGACGCCCCACGACGAGAAGCCGAAGGCGCACGAGGAGTTTTCCTAGATCGGCGCGTCCGCCCGCAGCAGCCCCTCGGCCCGCAAGTCCTCCCACAGCGCCGCCGGGATCGTCGCCCGCGCAGCCGCCAGGTTTGACGCCATCTCCGCCAGCCCCTGTCCGCCGGGGATCACCGAGACCACCGCCGGATGCCGCAGCGGGAACTGGAAGGCCGCATCGACCAGCCGCACCCCATGTGCCGCACAGACCTCTTGCAACCGAGTCGCCTTGGTCATCACCCAGTCCGGCGCCGGGGCGTAATTCCAGTGCGCCCCGGGCCGTGGTCCCGTCGCCAGGATGCCCGAGTTGTACGGCCCGCCGATCACGATCCCGACGCCCCGCTCCACGCACATCGGCAGGAAGCTGTCCTGCGCCTCCTGCTCCAGCAACGTATAGCGGCCCGCCAGAAGGAAGATGTCGAAATCCCCCCGCTCCAGCAGCCACTGGCACGGCTCCCATTCGTTGATCCCGCCGCCAAAGGCGCGGATCACGCCTTGGTCGCGCAGGGCCACCAGCGCGCGGTAGCCACCCGCCATGAACTCCTCCAGCCGCGCCTGCATCGCCGCCTGCCCGCCGTGGGTGAAGATGTCCAGGTCATGGGCGTAAAGGATGTCGATCCGGTCGACCCCCAGCCGTTCCAGCGAGAACTCCAGGCTGCGCATCGTGCCGTCGTAGCTGTAGTCGAAGACCTCTTTCCGCGCTGGCACGTCCACCCATTTGCCGAACCCGTCGCGCTGGTCGGGGGGCACCGCCCGCAACAGCCGCCCGATCTTCGAGGAGAGGACGTAATCCTCCCGCCGTTTGCCGCGCAGGAACCGGTTCAACCGCGTCTCGGATAGGCCCAGGCCATAGAGCGGGGCGGTGTCGAAGTAGCGCACGCCGCCGTCCCAGGCCGCTTCCAGCAGGGCATGCGCCGCGTCGTCGGTGATCGCCTTGAACAGGTTGCCCATGGGGGCCGCCCCGAAGCCAAGTTCGGTGAAGGTCAGCCCGCCATTGCCCAGCCGATCCCAGTGCCGTGTCGCCAGCATAATCGTCCTCCGCTTGCGCTGACATGCTAGTATGATCCGACTTCCCGTCCAACTTCTTTCGCGCTAGCGTGACGCCGGTCGGAGGATCACATGTCGCGTTTTCAAGCTGTCTTCGGGGACCGTAAACCCGTCATCGCCATGGTGCATCTTGGCGCTTCGCCGGGCGCGCCGCTTTATGACGATGCCCGTGGGGTCGAGGGCATCCTGGCAGGCGCGCGCGCCGACCTGACGGCCCTTCAGACCGCGGGTTTCGACGCGGTGATGTTCGGCAACGAAAACGACCGCCCCTATGAGCTTAAGGTCGACACCGCCACTTCGGCCACGATGGCCTATGTCATCGGTCGCCTCCGCGACGAGATCACGGTGCCCTTCGGCGTCAACGTGCTTTGGGACCCGATGTCCAGCTTCGCCGTCGCTGCAGCCACCGGGGCCGCCTTCGTCCGCGAGATCTTCACCGGCACCTATGCCTCGGACATGGGCGTCTGGGCCCCTGACGCAGGCGCCGCCGTGCGCTACGCCCAGCGCCTTGGCGCTGGCGGCGTGGCCCGCCTCTACAACGTCTCGGCCGAATTCGCCGACAGCCTTGACCGCCGCCCCCTGCCCGACCGCGCCCGGTCCGCCGTCTTCTCCTCGATCCCCGACGCGGTTCTGGTGTCCGGCGCGATCACCGGCGAGGCTGCGCGAATGGAGGACCTGGAAGGCGTCAAGCGCGTCTTGCCCACCACCCCGGTCCTCGCCAACACCGGCGTCAAACACGCCACTGTCGCCGATGTGCTGGCCGTGGCCGATGGCTGCATCGTCGGCTCGGCGCTCAAGCACGGCGGCGACACCTGGGCGGCCGTCGACCCCGACCGCGCCGCCGATTTCATGGCCCGCGCCCGCGCGGCACGGGGCGGGAAATGACCCTGCCCTCCGTCGCCGACCTGACGATCCAGCTGATGCTGATCCCCGGTCTGTCCGGCCATGAGACCCGCGTCGCCGCCGCCATCGCCGCCCATCTCGACACCCTCGGCCTTCCCCACACCTCCGACCGACTCGGCAACCTGACCTGCACCCTCCCCGGCGACCCCGCCTTGCCGCCGGTGATGGTCTTCACCCACATGGACCAGCTCGGCTTCGTGGTGCGCAAGGTCGAGCCCATGGGCCTCATCCGCCTCGAACGCCTCGGCGGCGTCCCCGAACGCGCGCTTCCGGCGCAGGCCGTCCTCCTCTGCACTGACGCAGGCGACCTCCCCGCCGTGATCGCCAACAAAAGCCACCACGCCACCACGCCGGACGAGAAGTACAAGGTCCTCCCCTACGCCGACCTCTACGTCGACGCGGGCTTCACCTCGAAAGCCGAAGCCGAGGCCGCAGGCGTAAAGATCGGCATCCCCGTCACCTACCTCCCCCGCGCGCTGAACCTGGCGAATGGCCGCATCGCCGGCACCTCCGTCGACGACCGCGCCGGATGCGCCGCCCTCCTCAAACTCGCCGAGGCCCGCCAGCACAAACCCGGCCCCACCCTCCACCTCGTCTGGTCGGTGCAAGAGGAATACAACCTCCGCGGCGTCCTGCCCGCCGCCACCGCGCTCCAACCCGCCATCGCGCTTCAGATCGACCTCCTCCTCGCCTGCGACACGCCCGACATGACGACCCGAGGCGACGTCACCCTCGGCGGTGGCCCCGGCATCTCGCTCTACTCCTTCCACGGTCGCGGCACCCTGAACGGGGTGATCCCCCATCCCGCCCTCGTGCGCCTGATGGAAACCGCCGCCGCCACCGCCCACCTCCCCCTCCAACGCTCCGCCCACACCGGAGCCCTCACCGACCTTTCCTACATCCAGTTCATGGGCCCCGAGGGCGTCGCCTGCCTCGATGTCGGCTTCCCCATGCGCTACTCCCACTCGGCGCTGGAAGTCATCGACCCCAAGGACCTCGAAGCCCTCGTCACCCTCCTCGACACCGCCCTCTCCGCCATCACCCCAGGCATCAAGCTCATCCGATGACCCACACACTCGGAATCGACATCGGCACCTTCGAATCCACGGGCGTCCTCGTCGACGCCCAAGGCCGCATCACCGCCCAGGCCTCCCGCCCGCACAAGATGCTCGTCCCCCGCGCCGGATGGGCCGAACACCGGGCGGATGAGGACTGGTGGGGCGATTTCGTGCACATCACCAAGGCACTCCTGAGCCAATCCGGCCTCGACCAGAACGACATCAAGGCCGTTGCCGCCTCCGCCATCGGCCCCTGCATGCTGCCCGTGGACGCACAAGGCAAACCCTTGATGAACGGCGTCCTCTACGGCGTCGACACCCGCGCCACCGACCAGATCGCCGCCCTCAACGCCCGGATCGGCGAAGCCACCATCCACCAGCGCTGCGGCAACGCCCTGACCTCGCAGTCCGTCGGGCCGAAGATCCTCTGGCTCAAGGACACCCACCCCGACCTCTACGCCCGAACAGCCAAGGTCCTGACCTCGACCAGCTACCTGACCTGGAAGCTGACCGGCCAGTACGTCATCGACCACTACACCGCCGCCAACTTCTCGCCACTCTACGACGTCACGACCCAGGACTGGACCACCGACCTCGCCCCCGAGATCATCCCCCTCGACAAACTCCCGCGCCTGATGTGGTCCACCGAAATCGCCGGGCACATCACCGCGAAGGCCGCGCAAGAAACCGGCCTCGCCCAAGGCACCCCCGTCACCTGCGGCACCATCGACGCGGCTGCGGAAGCGGTCAGCGTCGGCGTCCAAGCTCCGGGCGAGATGATGCTGATGTATGGCTCGACCATCTTCATCATCCAGGTCACGGCCGAGCCCGTCCGCGACCCGCGCCTGTGGTATGCGCCCTGGCTTTTCCCCGGCACCCACGCCTCGATGGCGGGGCTGGCGACCTCAGGCACCCTGACCCACTGGTTCCGCGACCAACTGGCCCGCGACACCGACTTCGCCGCCCTCGTGACCGAGGCCGCGGCCAGCCCCAAAGGCGCAAAGGGCCTCCTTTGCCTCCCTTATTTCTCGGGTGAGCGGACCCCGATCCACGATCCCCACGCAAGGGGCGCCTTCTTCGGCCTGAACCTCACCCACACCCGCGCCGACATGTTCCGCGCCGTCTGCGAAGGCATCGCTGCGGGAACAGCCCATGTGCTGGAGACCTACGCCGAAGTTGGCGCTTCCCCCGACCGCGTGCTGGCGGTGGGCGGCGGCACGAAGAACGCGCTCTGGCTTCAGGCCACCTCCGATTTCGCAGGCGTCCAGCAGCATGTCTGTGACAAGACCATCGGGGCCAGCTACGGCGACGCCTTCCTGGCCGCGCTGGCCATCGGGGCGGCAAAGCCGCAGGACATCCAGACGTGGAACCCCAACGCCAGCACCGTGACCCCGGAAGCCGTCCCCGCCTATGCCAGGCAATACCCGCTCTGGAAGCGCCTCTACGCCCAGACCCGCGACATCATGCAGGAGCTGCCATGAACCCGTTCCTCTCGGCTCTTCGTGAGCTTGAAGCCGTTGCCCTGGCGATGGACGACGCCCACATCGACGCCGCGTGCCAGACCATCGCCAAGGCTCGGCGAATCGTCTCTTACGGCTGCGGGCGCGAGGGGCTGATGATGCGGGCGCTGACGATGCGGTTGCATCACCTGGGACTTGCCGTCTCGATGCAGGGCGACATGTCGGCCCCGCCACTGGGACCGGGAGATCTCTTCCTTTGCGCCGCAGGGCCAGGGGAACTGGCGACCGTCACAGCGCTGATGGATGTGGCCCAGCGGGATGGCGCATCCGTGCTGATGATCACCGCCGAGCCCGACACGCCCAGCCCCCGCCGCGCCGACCAGCTTCTGGTGATCCCGGCACAGACGATGGCGCGCGATCAGGGTGGTAGCTCGACCCTGCCGATGGGATCGGTCTTCGAAGGGTCGATGTTCCTGGTGTTCGAGATCATGGTCCTGCGCCTTGCCGCGATCCTGGGCGAGACGCCGGCCACGATGCGCGCCCGGCACACCAACATCGAGTAACGGGATGCAGTTCGCCCGCCTCCGCCCGCATCAGCTGCAAGCGGCCATCGCGGCTAACACGCCCGTCGTCCTGCCCATCGGGGTGTTGGAATATCACGGCCAGCACCTTCCCGCCGGGGTGGACCTCCTTGCCGTGACCGAGGTTCTGGACCGCCTCGGCGACGCGATCATGACTCTGCCGCCCTTCGCCTATGGCGCGGCCTCCCATGCCGTCGCGGGGCCGGAGGGCACCGGGACCCTGCACATCGACGCAGGTGCAATCCTGCCCTTGGCCGAGGGGCTGTTTGGCGCGCTTCTCAAGGCAGGCTTTCGCAACATCCGGGGTGTGATCCACCACCAGACCGAAGGTTTCGACCAGGGGATGCCCACTGACCTTGCCTTCCGGCTGGCTGGCCGCAACGCGATCATGCGGTTCCTTGAGGCAACGCGCGGCCCCGGCTGGTGGGGCGACCAGGGGATGCAGGACTATTATGCGCGACAGGCGGAAGCGGCCGACCCGTTCAACTGGATACGCATCCATCCCCTCTTTCCCAAGAGCGCGGCCTTTCCCTTCGACCATGCCGGGAAGGGTGAGACCGCGCTGATGCAGGCACTGGCGCCGGACACGGTAGACATGTCCCGCGCCGGGGATGGGGGCCACTGGTATACCGGGGACGCCAAAGAGGCCTCGGCAGACCTGGGCGAATCCGGAGTGCAGATCTCACTGGCACATCTGCGGCAGGTGCTGGGACTGGGCTGACGTGCCCCACCAGACCGCTCGTCGATGACTGCGTCACTCCTCGCTGCCGACAGCACTCCGACGAGAAGCCGAAGCCGCACGAGGAGGCGTCAACGCGGCATCACAACTCGGGCAAATCCACTACGCCCTTCTTCAGGATGAAGCAGCCATAGGGTCCGGAGTCCGAGGTGCGGATGATCGCGAAGGCCCGCTTGGCGGCGGCGTAGAAGTCGAACCGCTCCAGCGCCTCGATGGTGACGTGGCGGCCCTCGGCCTCATCGACGACGGCCTGCACCCGCGCGAAGATCGGAACCTGGCGATCAGGGTTCCCCACCACCTGCATCCGGCTCACGGGGGCAGGCACGAAGGTGTCCAGCGGCATCAGCGACAGGATCGCCCGGGCGGCGGTCGGGATGTCGCTGCCCGCCATGTCGATCAGCCCACCATAGGTCGTCTC
>JANOCQ010000138.1:0-26127 GCA_031412255.1 Paracoccaceae bacterium
GAATGTCATGAGCCCGGCCCCCAAGGTGCGGCTGTGGCACCGTGGTGTGGTAGTGCATGAACTTTGATCCGTTGATCATCTTGAAGATGCCGGGCGGCATGTCGAGCAGTGGGTGGCGGTTGGAATGGCCGCCCTCCAGCAGCAGCACCCGATGCCCGCCATCGGCGACAAGCCGTCCCGCAGCCACGCAGCCGGCCGAGCCGCCGCCGACGACGATATGATCGAATTCTTCGCGCGACATGGGTCCGCGTCCTTTCTTGATAAGCCGGGCAACGCGGGCCTTTTCAGCCGTCGGCAAAAGTGCCGCGCACGTATTCCCAGGCGGCGTGAAGATGGGCGTTCAGCGCGGCCTCGGCCGCGTCGGGGTCGCGGTCGCGGATTCTGTTGTAGATGTCGGAGTGACGCAGGTAGTTGACCCGGTTGCGTTCCGGAGACCGTGGCATCTTGACCCAGTGCGGCGCAAGCCAGCCGGTAAAGGCCTTGTGAATTGCGGGAAAGACCGGGTTGCGCGGAATATCGTAGAGAACGGCGTGGAAGGCGACGTCGGTCTGGTAGAAGGCGGCACTGTCCGGGATTGCGGCCTCGTTCGCAGACAGCGCTTGGCGAAGCGCCTCGATATCGTCTTTCCGGGCAGAAACGGCAGCCTGCCGGACAAGGGCCGCCTCCAGGAAGATGCGGGTGTCGTACAGGTTCTTCACGCCGTCGGCCTGCGCGAGAAGATGGCCCACCACCCCATTCACCGCGGCGATTGCGGCGCCCACACCGGGGCGGCGCACCACGGGTCGGAACCGGGGGCGGCTTTCGACCAGCCCGCGCGAGGCAAGCGTCGCGACCGCCTCCCGCACCACCGTTCGGCTGACACCGAAGGTTTCGATCAGGTCGCGCTCGGGTGGGAGCAGGGCACCGTCGGCAAGATCGCCAGACGCAATCCGCGCCTCAAGCGTGCGAACCAGCGCGTCGGCCGCCCGGATTCCGGAGGTGCGAAGGGGAAACGTATCGACTGACATGCGACATCCTGGCGGCCTTTGGTCACAGCATACTGGTGTAGCATGACCACGCAAGCGTGATTGTTTGGTCATACAAAAACAGGGACGCTGCTGTGGACCTGAACCGAAAAGTGTTGGAACTTATGGGTTTATGGAGTTCATTTACCCAGAGCTGCGTCTCGGCTCAAATCCATGCTTGACCTGATGGTGATTCTGCACGCTATTGTTTGTTGGTTTCATCATACCAAAAGGTCTGCGCGTGCTTCAGGATCCAACCCCTCATATCTTGCCGGGTTTGCCGATGAGGGCGCGAATGGTGGGCTTGCCTGTCCGGAGTTATCCGGTGGCTCTTGGCGTGCGGAAGCCTGGACTGACTTTGGTTGCCGGAAAAGATTGCACTCTGGCCGGGGCCGATCTGGCTTGGGCGGAGGGGATGGGAAACACGGCTTTGACGGGGTCTCCGGAAGAAGACGCTGTACCTGAACTGGGCCTCGGAGCCCTCTAACGCGGCTAGACCGCACTTCTGGGAGGAAGAGATGAAAAGACGCACTCTGCTTGGGGCCGCAGCAATGACGCTGACCCTTTCGGCGGGAATGGGGTTAGCCCAAGACCTGCCGCCGCTGGCACAGAAGGACAGCTACAAGGTCGGCTTTGCCCAGACCGAAAGCAACAACCCTTGGCGGATCGCCCAGACCAAGAGCTTCCAGGACACCGCCGCGACCTGCGGTTGGGACCTGGTGATGACGGATGCCGGCGGCTCGGCGGCCAAGCAGGTCGCGGACGTGGACAGCATGATCGCGCAAGGGATCGAAGTGCTGTTCCTGCCCCCGCGTGAGGAAAGCCCGCTGATCCCTGCCGTGATGCGCGCCAAGGCTGCCGGCATCCCGACCTTTCTTGTGGACCGTTCCGTCGACGCTTCGGTCGCAACCGCCGGGCAGGATTATGTCAGCTTCCTGGGGTCGGACTTCATCGATCAGGGCAAGCGGGTCGCCGAGTGGGTGATCGCAAACCACCAGGGCGAAGGCAAGATCATCGAGCTGGAAGGCACGACCGGCTCGTCCCCGGCCAACGACCGCAAGAAGGGCTTTGATGACGCGATTGCCGCCGACAGCCGCTTCACCATCCTGGAAAGCCGTTCGGGCGACTTTGCGCGGGACGAGGGCCGCAAGGTGATGGAGACGCTTCTGCAGGCGCATCCCGACGTGAACATTGTCTACGCACACAACGACGAGATGGCGATAGGCGCGATCCAGGCGCTGGAAGCCGCAGGGCGCAAGCCGGGTGAGGACGTGCTGGTCGTCAGCATCGACGGCACCCGCGACGCACTCCAGGCAATCATTGACGGCAAGATGGGCGTCACGGTGGAAAGCTCGCCGTTCTTCGGGCCGCTGGCTTGCGACACGATGAAGAAATACGCGGCCGGGGAAACCGTCGAACCCTGGATCAAGGTCGAGGATCGCATCTTCACGAAGGAGAATGCAGCCGACAATCTGGCTGGGGCCTACTGACACCTCCCTGTCAGGCAGGCTTCATCGGGGGTCGCGCGGCGCGGCCCCCACCTTTTCCATAGCTGGATGCGTCATGACCGAGCCGCTGTTGCAGATGACCGGGATCACCAAGTCCTTCGGCGGCGTTCCGGCGCTTGTCGATGGCAATCTGTCCATCGGCCAGGGCGAGGTCCATTCCATCGTTGGACAAAACGGCGCGGGCAAGTCGACTCTCGTCAAGATCCTGACCGGGGTCTACCGACGGGACGGCGGCACGGTGCGCTGGCAGGGTCGCGAAGTCGATCTCCGCTCGCCCCGTGCTGCGCAGGCGGCGGGCATCGCCACCATCTACCAGGAGCTGACGCTGGTTCCGCAGCGGACGGTGATCGAGAACATCGTGCTGGGCTACGAGCCCCTTACCCGGTTCGGGATGATCGACTGGCGGGCGGCAGAGCGGCTTACGCGGGCCGTGCTGTCTCGTTTCGGGATCGAGTTGGACCCGCACCGCGCGCTTGGCAGCTATCCCACCGCGATCCAGCAGCTGGTCGCCATCGGCCGTGCTGCCAGCATGGAAGCCAAGCTGGTCATCATGGACGAACCGACCTCGTCGCTTGATGAGCGCGAGGTCGAGGTGCTGTTCGGCGTCATCCGCGCGCTGAAGGACGCAGGGACTTCGGTGATCTACATCAGCCACTTTCTGGACGAGATCTTCGAGGTCTGCGACGGAGTGACGATACTGAGGGACGGTCGCACGGTCGGCGCAGGGCAGATCGCCGATCTGACGAAACTGGACCTGATCGCCGCCATGCTGGGCCGCAGCGCCGAGGACATCCGCAAAGCGGGAATGACGGAACTTGCGGGAAGTGCGCGGGCGGAAGGGGACGAGACGGTGCTGGAGGCACGGGGCATCGCCACCGACCGCCGGCTGCGCAAGCTGGACCTGAAGCTGCGCGCGGGCGAGATCGTGGGGTTGGCCGGGCTGCTGGGATCGGGCCGGACAGAGGCCGCGCGGGCGCTGTTCGGGATGGACCGCCTGAGCGCCGGCGAGGTGCGGCTTGCTGGCAAGGCGGTCCTGCTGGACTCGCCCCGCGCGGCCATTGCGGCAGGTCTTGGCTTCCTCTCGGAAGACCGCAAGACCGAAGGGATCATCCCCGACCTGTCAGTGCGCCAGAACCTGACACTGGCACTTCTGCCGCGGCTGACGCGGATGGGCGTGGTGGACGAGGCGCGCGAACGGCGCATTGTCGAGAGCTTCATCAAGGCCCTGGGGATCAAGACTGCCGACATGGACCAGCCGATCCGCGAGCTGTCGGGCGGCAACCAGCAAAAGGTCCTGCTTGGCCGCTGGCTGGCGATCGAGCCGCGCCTTCTGATCCTGGACGAGCCGACGCGCGGAGTGGACGTTGGCGCCAAGCGAGAGATCCAAGCGATCATCCGGAGCCGCGTCGAAAAGGGCTGCGCGGTGCTGCTCATCTCGTCCGAGTTCGAGGAGCTAATTGAGGGCGCCCATGACATCGTCGTCATGCAGGAGGGCCGCAGCATCAAACGCCTGTCGAACCCGGGCGTGACCGAGGACCAGCTGATCCATGCGATCGCCTCGGGAGCACCCGCATGAGCCGTCGGTTCGATCCGCGCCTGACCGGCCTTCTGATCGGGTTGTCGGCGCTTATCGTGCTGAATATCGCGGTCACTCCCAATTTTCTGAACATGCAGACCCTGGCGGTGAACGCGAGTCAGGTCGCCACCATTGCGATCGTCGCGCTGGGAATGACCCTTGTCATCGCCTCGGGTGGAATCGACCTCTCCGTAGGTTCGGTGATGGCCGTGGCGGGAGCGCTGGCACCGATCATCTTCCTGTCGGGCTGGGCGCTGGACAACCCCGGCTTCGGGCTTGCCGCCTCGTTCGTCCTGCCACTTCTTGCCGCCGCCTGCTGCGGCTTGTTCAACGGTTTTCTGATCGCCAAACTGGGTGTGCAGCCGATCATTGCCACGTTGATCTTCTTCATATCGGGCCGGGGCATTGCGCAGGTTTTGACGAATGGAAACCTGCAGACCTTCACCAATCCCGACTTCACCTGGCTGGGCACGGGCCGCGTCCTGGGCTTGCCGGTGCAGGGATGGATCGCGCTGGCGCTGACCCTTGTGCTGGCCTGGATGGTGCGGAAAACAATCTATGGCCGTTACCTGCTGTCGGTCGGCGGCAACGAGCGCGCGGCGGTGATGGCGGGCGTGCCGGTCGCCCGGGTGAAGATCGCGACCTATGTCATCACCGCCACTCTCGCGGGTCTAGCCGGGCTTATCGTGGTTGCGATCAATTCGGCCTCGGATGCAGCGCGGATCGGGCAGCTGATGGAGTTGGACGCCATCGCCGCCGCGGTTGTGGGCGGGGCCGCATTGTCTGGTGGACGGGCCCCCATCTTCGGCACGCTTCTGGGTGCAATCTTCATCCAGTTGATGGGTTACACGCTGATTGCCAACGGCATTTCGGACGAGATGACGCTGGTGGTCACCGCCGCCATCATCGCCATCGCGGTCTGGTTGCAACGCGGGAGGCGCAACTGATGCGCAAGGTTCTCGGACGGGGGCATTTCGCCGTATGGGCGGCGCTGGTTGTGCTGATCCTGGTGGGCGTGCTGCGCTACGACAACTTTGCCAGCGCCTACAACCTTTCCTCCTTTCTGGGTTACAACGCCATGTTCGTGGTGATCTCGGTGGGCATGTGCCTGGTGATCATGACCGGGGGGATCGACCTGTCGGTCGGCACGGTCGCGGCGCTGGCTAGTGTGGTGGCGGCGTTGCTCTCGCCTTACGGGCTGGTCGTCGCCCTGCCTGCCGGGGTGGGGGCGGGTCTCCTGGCCGGAGCCCTGAATGCCACGATGATCGCAGCACTTCGTCTGCCGCCCTTCATGGCGACGCTGGCAACCATGTTGGCCGCCAAAGGCATCGCACTTCGGTTGTCCGACAATCGGGCCGTCCCAGTGGACTGGACCAGCGACTTTACTGCGCTTGGCATGAACAAGGTTGCGAACCTTCTGCCCTGGACAATCCTGGTCTCGCTGGTCGTGGTCGCGATCGCATGGGTGATTGTCGAGCGGACCTCGCTTGGCCGGACGGTGCTGGCCATCGGCGGAAATGCCGAAGCGGCGCATCTGATGGGTCTGAAGACCCGCCGGGCCGAGGTCTTCGTCTACCTCTTCTCCGGGGCCTGCGCCGGATTTGCGGGTGTCTTCCTTGCGTCGGGCTATGGCGCAGGCCAGCCGCTTGAGGGGGCGGGCTGGGAGCTTGCCGCCATCGCCGCAGTGGTGGTGGGCGGGACGCTTTTGACCGGCGGCATGGGTTCCGTGACCGCCACCGTGGCCGGTGCGCTGCTCTTCGGCCTGGTCTTCACCTTGCTGAACTTTGAAAACGGGCGCGGTACCTTCAGCCTATCGGCCGACTGGCAGTCGGTCATCCGCGGTCTTTTCCTTCTGATCGTCATCCTGCTGCAGGCCCGGCTGACCCGCCTCGCGTCCAAGAACTGAGGAACCCATGTCCCGCATCACCGACCTGAAGGCCCGACTGTTTCGCGTTCCCTTGCCCGAGGTCATGTCGGACGCAAAACACGGTGAGCACACTCATTTCGAACTGGTGACCGTCGAGATCACCACAGAAGACGGGCTGACAGGCACCGGCTACACCTATACCGGCGGCAAGGGCGGTCATGCTATCCTGGCGATGGTTCAGCATGACCTGGGCAACTGGCTTGTGGGACAGGATTCGACCGAGGTCGAGGCGCTGCACGACGCGATGGGGTGGCGCATCCACTACGTCGGGCGCGGCGGCATCGCCGCCTTCGCAATCTCGGCCATCGACATTGCGCTGTGGGACCTGCGCGGCCTGCGTGACGGTCTGCCGCTATGGCGCATGGCGGGCGGCACGTCGCAGCGCAGCCGTGCCTACCGCGGGGCCATCGACCTGAACTTTCCGCTGGAAAAGCTGCTGGCAAACGTCCAGGCCTTCATCGACGAAGGCTACCGGGCGGTGAAGATCAAGGTCGGCCAGCCGAACATGCGCGACGACTTCATCCGCGCCGAGGCGGTGCGTGCCCTTCTGGGGCGAGAGCGGGCCTTCATGGTCGACGCCAACTATGGCTGGTCAGTGGATCAGGCCATTACCGCGGCAAGGGGCTTTGCCCATCTGGACCTGCTGTGGTTCGAGGAGCCGACGATCCCCGACGACTACCAGGGCTATGCCCGCATCCACGACGCCACCGGCATGCCGCTGGCGATGGGCGAGAACCTGCACACGATCCACGAATTCGAGTATGCGGTCCACCAGGCGAAATGCGCCTACCTGCAGCCCGACGCCTCGAACTGCGGCGGGATCACCGGCTGGCTGCGCGCGGCCAAGCTGTGTGCCGATCACGGTATCCCCGTCTGCTCGCACGGGATGCAGGAGTTGCACGTCAGCCTCGTCGGCGCACAGCCGAACGCCGGCTGGGTCGAGGTGCATTCCTTCCCCATCGATCGCTACACCACCCGTCCGCTTGTTCTGGATGGTCTTCACTGCCTCGCGCCGGACGCCCCCGGGACCGGGGTGGCGTTCGACTGGCCGCGGCTTGCTCCCTATGCCATCCACTGAAAGGCCCTACCAATGACCCAGCACGCAGCTTTCTACCGCGGTGGCCGGCGCTTTTCCGTTGAACCCGTGACACCGCGCCAGCCCGGCCCCGGCGAAGTCGCGGTCGATGTCGCCTTTGTCGGCATCTGCGGGACCGACATGCATGTCTTCCACGGCAACATGGATGCCCGCGTGGGGCAAAACCGCATCATCGGCCACGAGATGTCGGGTCGCGTCGCGGCGGTCGGCGCCGGGGTCGAGGGGTTGGCCTTGGGGGATACGGTCGTCGTGCGTCCGCTGCACCCTTGCGGCAACTGCCCGGCCTGCGTGGCGGGCAACAGCCACATCTGCCACAACTTGAAGTTTCTTGGACTGGACAGCGACGGGGCGATGCAGGGCCGCTGGGTCGTCCCCGCCTTCACGCTGCACAAGCTTCCGGTCGGCATGAATCTCGACGTGGCCGCGCTGGTCGAACCGCTGGCCGTCGCTGTGCATGACGTGGGCCGTGCGCGACTGAAACCGGGTGAGACTGCGCTTGTCATCGGCGGAGGGCCCATCGGGATGCTGATCGCGATGGTCGCGCAAGCCGAGGGGGCGAAGGTGATCCTGTCGGAAATCAACGAAACCCGTCTGAAGATGGCCGAGGAGATGGGGTTCACCGGACTTGACCCCAAGGCGAAAAACGTGGCCGAGGCAGTGCTGGCCGCGACGGGCGGAGCAGGGGCCGATGTGGTGTTCGAGGTTTCGGGCACTCAGGCGGGGGTCGACCTGATGACGGACGCCGTCCGCGCGCGGGGTCGGATCGTCATGGTCGCAATCCACCCGAAGAAGCCGGTCGTGGACCTGTTTCGCTTCTTCTGGCGCGAGATCGAGATGCTGGGGGCCCGGGTCTATGAAGCGCAGGACTATGATCGCGCGATACAGTTCATCAAAGAGGGACTGCCGGTGGCACGGTTGATCACCGACCGCCATCCGCTGGCGCAGGTTCAGGTCGCTTTCGAGGCGCTTGACGGCAACGCCACCGCGATGAAGACGTTGATCGAGATCGAGGGTGCGGCATGAACCTCTTCGACCTGACGGGCAAGACCGCGCTGGTGACCGGAGCGCGCCGTGGAATCGGCGCCGGCATGGCGCTTGCGCTGGCCGAAGCCGGTGCCGACATCATCGGCGTATCCGCCAGCATGGAGGCTGACGGCGGCGAAGTCGGCGCGAAGATCCGTGCTCTTGGGCGGACATTCACCGGGCATACGGTCAACTTCGCGGACCGAGCCGTGCTGAAGACCTTCGCGGCGCAGATGGAGCGGCAGCCGGTCGATATCCTGGTGAACAATGCGGGCACCATCAAGCGCGCACCTGCCGCCGAGCACCCCGAAGCCTGGTGGGATGAAGTGATCGAGACCAACCTTTCCGCCCAGTTCCTGCTGACGCAGGCCGTGGGGCGCGGCATGATCGTGCGGGCAAAGGGTGGCAAGGTGATCTTCACCGCATCGCTGCTGACCTTTCAGGGTGGCATCAACGTGCCTGGCTATGCGGCGTCCAAGGGCGGAATTGGCCAATTGATGATGGCCTTTGCCAACGAATGGGCGTCGAAGGGCATCCAGGTCAATGCCATCGCGCCCGGCTACATCGCCACCGACAACACGGAGGCGCTGCGGAACGATCCGGACCGGTCGACTGCGATCCTGGCCCGCATCCCTGCGGGCCGCTGGGGCACTCCCAGGGATTTCGGCGGGCCTGCCGTATTCCTTGCCAGCCGCGCCTCGGACTATGTCTCGGGCACGATCCTGACCGTGGATGGTGGCTGGATGGGTCGATAGAACGGGACGCAGGCGGTCGAAAAGCCACCCAGCAGGACGACCGATGGCCGTGTCGGCAGCGGCGCAGGCGCGCCTGGCGCGGCCTCTAGTCAGGCACGACCAGCACCTTCACCTCACGCGGAGCGGCGGGTCCGGCGATGGCTTGCGGCGCTTCTGACAGCGGAATAATGCGCGAGATCAGGGCCGCGACCTGCACCTGGCCCGCCACCAGCATCGCCGCCGCTCGGGCCTGGGTGAACGGGTTGATGAAGCTGTGCAGCAGCTGGATTTCTCGGAAAACAAGGTCGAAAGGCTCGATCCGCACCCTGTCGCCCTGCGGCAGCACGCCCAATATAACCACCCGCCCCCCGGAGCGGGTCAGTCGTGGGGCCATCTCCACCGTATCGGTGACGCCCGCGCATTCCAGAACCAGGTCGGCGCCCTGCGGCAGAAGGACACGCGCCTCAGCCTCGGTCGCTGCAGTGTGGGCAGCTCCGACTGTCATCGCCAGATCACGTTTCGCCGGGTGGCGGGTGACCAGAGTGACCTCGGCCCCGGCGTTGCGGGCAAGTTGCACGGCGAGCAGTCCGATCACACCTCCACCCAGCACGACGACCCTTTCGCCAGGGACGGGCGCTCCAAGGTCGATGCCGTGCAGGGTGCAGGCCAAGGGTTCGGCAAAGGCAGCGAGGTGGGCATGCAAATCAGAAACGGCGATGGCGCGGTGGGAAGGAATCACCGCCAGTTCGGCAAGGCCGCCGTCGCGGTGGATCCCGACGGCGATGTGGCGGGTACATAGATTGACCCGGCCGCGCAGGCACTGGTCGCACGCACCGCAGGCAATGTTCGGATCGCAGGTAATCACCGTGCCTAGGGGAAGGGTGACACCGTCGCCCACGGCGATCACCTTGCCGGCGAATTCATGGCCCAGGGTCACGGGCGGAGCGCAAGGAAATTCGCCTTTGAAAAGATGCCGGTCGGTACCGCAGATGCCCGCCGCCTGAACCCGGACCAGGACGTCACCGGGGCCGGGCCGGGGATCTGGAACCTCTACCATCTCGATCCTGCCAACCGCCTGTAACCGGACTGCGCGCATCCTTGCCCCCGCTTTGTGCGGTGAGCATCGCACGGCACAATGCATCTGTCGCCCCGCACTTTGCGCGGGCAAACAGGATCGTACGGGGCAGGGCGGTTGTCGGCAGGCACCTTGGGGCCTATGTCGAGGCGGATAGCGAAAGGATACCACCTCATGAGCCTTGACCAACCCGCCCGTCGTCAGCCCGATCACCCGGTCGACCCGCAGTTCCCGGCCCGCTGGTCGCCCCGCTCCTTCACCGACAAGGCGCTTTCCGAAGCCGATGTGATGTCGCTGCTGGAAGCAGCACGCTGGGCGCCGTCAGCCTCGAACCACCAGCCTTGGCGCCTGGTCTGGGCTCGCCGGGGAGAGGCCGCCTTTGAAACCCTGCGCAGCTGTCTGACCGGGAACAACACTGTATGGACTGACAAGGCGGCGGTTCTGGTCGTCGTGGCCTCAAAGGACACCGTAACCAACCGCGAGGGAGCCGACGTCCCCAACCGAACTGCCGGGTTTGACTCCGGCGCCGCCTGGATGAGCCTTGCATTGCAAGCGCGGACGATGGGTCTGGCCGCCCACGCGATGGGCGGGTTCGACAAGGACAAACTGGCGGCCGCCGTCGCGCTGCCCGAGGGCCATACTCTTCACTGTGTTGTCGCGGTGGGAGAGCAAGGCCCGGCCGAGGCGCTGCCCGAGGATCTGGCCGCCCGGGAAAAGCCAAGCGGGCGTAAGTCGGTGGACGAGATCGCGCGGCACGGCCGGTTCTGAGCTTCGTCCCGGCCGTGCAGTCCGCGTGTCAGCCCGCCGCGCTAGCGATCAGACGACAAAGCTCGTCCCGGACCACGCGGTTGCCAGCGACCTGGCCTTGCTGGACGGTGAAGATCGCCTCGATGGTGGTCTTGCCGGAAGATCTCGAGACAATGAAGCGCAACTCTTGCGGGCGCCCCGAGCCTGAGGTTTCCTGCCAGGCAGTCACGACCCCGCTGTTCCGTTTCACGCCAAAGTAACCCTCGGCTTTCAACCGCGACGCAATGCGCTTGGCGGCGCTCGTCGGGTCAAGTCCCTTGTACGTTTCCTGCGTCCGGTACTCAATCTGGCTCAGAAGGGGCAGGCCGAGACTGGTGAAGTTCTGTTTGCAGGCAGCCGAAGTGGAGGTCGCCGTGATGGAAAGCAAGAGGCTGAAAAGAAGAACGCGCATCCGTTGGCTCCTGAAAGGGAAGCCTGACGATTAGCCCGCTGTCGGAAGCCCCGCCAGTCAGCTATTCCAGTCCCGACCCGTCCGAAGAGATCAGCGCCCCTGTCGGGCGGATCATTCCAGCTCGATCGTTCCCGGCGGCTTCGAGGTGCAGTCGTAGAAGACGCGGTTCACGCCCTTGACCTCGTTGATGATCCGGGTGGCGGTCTCGCCCAGGAAGTCATGGGTGAAGGGGTAGTAGTCGGCGGTCATTCCATCCACCGACGTCACCGCCCGCAGCGCCAAGGCGTAGTCGTAGGTCCGACCGTCGCCCATGACGCCCACCGTCTTCATCGGCAGGATGGCGGCGAAGGCCTGCCAGATCTCGTCGTAAAGCCCGTGCTTCCTGATCTGGTCGATGTAGACCGCGTCGGCCCGCCGCAGGATTTCCAGCTTTTCCGTCGTGATCTCTCCCGGGCAGCGGATCGCGAGGCCGGGGCCGGGGAAGGGGTGGCGGCCGATGAAACTTGCGGGAAGGCCCAACTCGCGGCCCAACACGCGGACCTCGTCCTTGAACAGCTCGCGCAGGGGTTCGACGAGTTTCAGGCCCATCTTTTCGGGTAGGCCGCCGACGTTGTGGTGGGATTTGATCGTCACCGACGGGCCGCCCGCGAAGCTGACCGATTCAATCACGTCGGGGTAGAGGGTCCCCTGCGCCAGGAACTTCGCCCCGCCGACAGCGGTGGCGTGCTTCTGGAAGACGTCGATGAAAAGCTTGCCGATGGTCTTGCGCTTGACCTCGGGGTCGGAAACCCCCTCCAGCGCGCCAAGGAACAGATCGCTCTCGTCTGCATGAATCAAGGGCATGTTGTAGTGGTCGCGGAACATGGTCACGACCTGATCCGCCTCACCCAGCCGCAACAACCCGTGGTCCACGAAGACGCAGGTCAGCTGGTCGCCGATCGCCTCGTGGATCAGGACGGCAGCTACTGACGAATCCACCCCGCCCGACAGCCCACAGATGACCTTTGCATCGCCGACCTGCTCGCGGATCTTGCGGATCGCCTCTTCACGGTAGGCGCCCATCGTCCAGTCGCCCTTGAAGCCCGCCAGCTTGACGAAGTTCTCGTACAACTGCGCGCCCTTCGGGGTGTGGTGCACTTCGGGGTGGAACTGGACGGCGTAGAAGTGGCGAGCCGGATCCGCCGTGATGGCAAAGGGTGCGTTCGGCGAGGTGCCGTAGACCTGGAACCCCGGTGCGATCTTCGACACGTGGTCACCATGCGACATCCACACCTGCTCTTGCGCCAGGGGACCCGCCTCGGGCGGGAACCAACCGGCAAGAAACGGGTGGGTCAGGTCCGTCGGCGTCACATAGGCCTTTCCGAACTCGGCCGTGCCATGGCCGCCTTCGACGTGGCCACCAAGGCAATGCATCATCACCTGCTGACCATAACAGATCCCCAAGATCGGGACGCCAAGGTCAAAGACCCCGGCGGGCGGCATCGGGGCGTTCTCCCAATACACGCTGGCCGGCCCACCCGAGAAGATCACCGCCTTCGGGGCAAACTCCTTCAGGAAAGCCCCGTCCACACGGTTGTAGGGGTGGATTTCGCAATAGACGTTCAGCTCGCGCAGGCGGCGCGCGATGAGCTGCGTCACCTGGGAGCCGAAATCGATGATAAGAAGGCGATCATGCGTCTGGGTCATGCGCCCGATTAGGCCGGGACGGGGCGAAGCGCAAGATGGGCGATGTCGTTTGCGACGAAGGCACATGTCGGTTTTGGCAGACATGCGGCGGTTTCGGGGGGCGATGCCGGAAGGATTGGCGGCATAAGGGCGCAAACATCTCCCGGAGGCTGACATGAACGAAGTTGCAGGGCGCAGGTCGCGCAGTGGTGGGGGCGCAAGCCGCCGGGCGGAACGCACCGCCGTCAGCTTCGAGACCGCGCATTTCATCCAGCGCAACATCCCGAACTTCGAGATCCTGAACGAAGAAGCGCTTCAGATCATCGAGCACAACGCCGAGACGGTGCTGGAAGAGATCGGCGTCAACTTCGTCGAAAACCCCGCAGCGCTTGCCCGCTGGCGCGATGCCGGCGCGGATGTGCAGGGCGAACGGGTGCACATCCCCCGGGGCCTGGCCCGCAAGCTGATCTCGACCGCGCCGAAGACCTTCACGCAACACGCCCGCAACCCGGAACGCAACGTCGACATCGGCGGCAAAAGCCTGGTCCTCGCCCCGGTCTACGGCCCGCCCTTCGTCCGCGACATGGAAGGCGGTCGGCGCTACGCGACGCTGGAGGATTTCCAGAACTTCGTGAAGCTGGGCTATATGTCGAAATGGTTGCACCATTCCGGCGGCACGGTGTGCGAGCCGACGGACGTGCCGGTGAACAAGCGTCACCTCGACATGCTGCTTGCCCACATGACCCTTTCGGACAAGCCTTTCATGGGCTCGGTGACCGAACCCAGCCGCGCGCAGGACTCGGTCGACATGGCCTCGATCCTGTTCGGCGAGGATTTCGTCCAGCAGAACACGGTGATGACCTCCCTCATCAACATTAACTCGCCGATGGTCTTCGACGGGATCATGATGGGCGCGCTGGAGGTCTATGCTGCGAACAACCAGGCCTCCATCGTCTCGCCCTTCATCGTCGGCGGCGCGATGGCGCCGGTGACGGTGGCGGGCACGCTGACCCAGGTGCTGGCGGAGATCCTTGCTGGCGTCAGCTATTCGCAGCTAGTCCGCCCGGGTTCGCCGGTCATCGCGGGGGCGTTTGTCACAAGCATCGACATGAACTCGGGTGCCCCGACCTTCGGGACGCCCGAGGCCGCCCACATCACCTATGGCGCGGGCCAGCTGGTGCGGCGGCTGGGGCTCCCCTACCGCTCGGGCGGGTCGTTCTGCGGATCGAAGCTGCCGGATGCACAAGCCGCATACGAGACAGCCAACAGCTTGAACATGGCTCTGCTGGCAGGCGTGAACTTCATGCTGCACGCCTGCGGCTGGCTGGAGGGCGGTCTGGTTTCCAGCTACGAGAAGTTCGTGATGGATGCTGACCAGTTGGGAACGCTGCACCATTTGGCGCAGGGCATCCAGGTCGACACCAACGGTCAGGCGATGGATGCGATCCGCGAAGTCGGTCCCGGTGGTCACTACCTGGGGTGCAGCCACACTCAGGCGAATTTCAAATCCGCCTTCTGGCGGTCAGAGCTTCTGGACTACAAGCCCTTCGAGACCTGGGCCGAAGAAGGCGCGCGCGACACACAGTCGCTGGCAAATGAACGGGTGAAAAAGCAGCTTGCCGACTACGTGGCCCCGGATCTGGACCCGGGCATCCGCGAAGCGCTGGAGGCCTTTGTTACCACGCGCAAGGCCGGGATGCCGGACGCGTTCATCTAGGCTTGCGTTCCTGGTAACCGGAACAAAGGGGCGGTGAAGGCCGCCCCTTTTTGATGGCTTACAGGGTCAGGCTGTTTCGCCGCGGCGCAGGAACTGCGCTTCTGCCAGAAGCGCGATCAGCACCTCGATATGACGCGCGATCGAATAGCCTGCGTCGCCAGTCACCCGTGTCGCTTCCAGCCGGGCCTCGACCGACATCAGCGAAAACACGGTGTCCTCGGGCGAGGTATGCCCCGGCACACAACGCCTCAAATCCCGCTCGCGCCGGTATTCTCCAAGGCCGAAGCGCGCCGCCCGCATCAGAAGGCGTGGGCGGCGCAGAGAGGCTAGCATGGTGCGGCAATCGGTCATGGGGTCCTCCATTCGTGGATGACCGCATCCTTAACCGACACAACCTGGCGTTGCGTTTAGATCGCTTGGAGCGCGCGCTGGTTACCAAATAGTTTAAGATTTCCGGCGAATTGTTAAGGCCGGACGAAAGCTTAACGAACACGTAACCAATTCCTCCCAAGGTTGCAGCGGTCCAAGGCTGGACTCATTGCAGCCAAAGTGTGGACAATGACGGGACGACTGAATTGCCAGAATTGAACGTTGCGAGCCTGCCAGACTGGCTTCCTGCTGCCGTGCGTCATTACCTCGACCATACCGAAGATGGCACGTCGCTCAGGGAACTGGCACGGCGCGAAGGGCTCCATGCCTCGACCATCCTGCGGCAGGTTCGGCGGTTCGAGAACCGTCGCGAGGACCCGCTGATGGACGAGGCGCTTTCCGTCCTGTCGCGTCACGCACTCCATCACTCAGATGATTCAGCCCGAAAGGATGGCCAGCCAATGTCAGTCCACCCGCGTCTTCATGCCGAAAATGATCAGTCTGCAATCTGCGATGAACAGGCCCTGATACGCGAAGGAATGCGCGTCCTGCGCCGCCTGGCCGAGCCGAACGCGGTCATGGCGATTGCCCCTGATCTGGAAAAGGCGGTGGTGATCCGCGAACTTCCTGGTGGAAAAAGCCTTCGCACGGCAGTGCTGGAGCGGTCGGTGGCGCATGCCTTTCTCCTGAAGGACTGGGTCATCTGCCGGAAGCCGGGCCGGGTTTCTACCTACGAGATCACTTCGGCTGGTCGCGCCGCGCTGAAGCGCATGGTGGACGAGGAAGACCGCCGACGTCAGGGAATGGCCGAAGCCGCGACGCCGTTTGGCGACCAGCACCGCACCTGGGACGACCGTGAGGTGATGGATGACGGTGGCTCGCGCAGGGTGCGCTACAATCTTGCGGAAAGCCCGGTGGCTCTGCTGGGCCGCAGACGAGACCGCGACGGCAAACCGTTCCTCGAGCCGGAACTGGTGGCCGCCGCCGAACGTCTGCGAGAGGACTTCGAGCTGGCGCAGATGGGCCCCCGTGTGGCGCAGAATTGGGACCGCTTTCTGACTGGCGGCGACCGTGGGGCCTTCCAGGCGGACAGCGGATTGGCGGAAGGTCCGTCCTCGGCGCGGTCGCGCGTGGCTGCAGCGCTGCGCGACCTGGGGCCAGGGCTGGGTGACGTGGCGCTGCGCTGCTGCTGCTTTCTTGAAGGCCTGGAGGTCGCGGAAAAGCGGATGGGCTGGGCGGCTCGGTCGGGCAAGATCGTGCTGCGCATCGCGCTGATGCGGCTGCGCCGGCACTATGAGGAAACCTATGGCAAGTCCGGTCTGTTGATAGGCTAGGCGCCAACGCTCCGTGCGATCAGCACCAGAGAAATCGTTGCCAACCAGACCGAGGCCAGCCGCCGCAGCACGACCAACGCGCGCGGCTGGCGCGTCCCCCCGGCGCGCAACGTGGCGCCAATCGCCGCCCAGAGCACCGCCACCGCGACGACGAGCGCGACGAACAGGGTCAAATTCTGCGGCAATCGGTCGGGCGAGGGCAGAAGAACCAGTCCGAAGATCGGCGCCTTGGGGTTCAGCGCAGTCGTCACGAACAACGCCCCTGCGCCGACCGACTGTCCGGCCTCACGCTCATCCGGGAGCTGCCAGAGCTTCACCGCAAGCACTGCAACCCAAGCCGCCGCAACCAGCGTCAATCCAGTGCGCAAGGCATGGTGATCCTGCAACAGGGCCGCGCCGATCAGAGAGAGCGGAAGCACCGTCAGCAGATACCCCGCGAGTTCCGCCGGGATAAGGCGCAGCGCGCCGACCAGACCGCGCTCAGCACCGGCCAGAAGGACAAGCGTGTTGGTTGGCCCCGGCGTCAGCAGAAGCACAAGCACGGCAAAAGTCAGGTCAATGGTGGACATCATCCCCCCAGTTTCCGGGTTGCAATGCCAGCTTGGCAAGGGCCTTGCCTTGATCCGCATCAAGTATGCAGATGAGTTGCCTGAATGGACACCCGTGTCCCAGGATCGGACTCATGCTTCTGAGTCCAGGCTCCACGCGGCACTCACGAACGGTGCAGGATTCCAGCCAGCGCCCTGCCAGCCAGCGGTGCTGCGATGAAGACCTGGAGGTCGCTCAACCCCTTACGCTGACCAAATGGCCGGGCCATAGCGCGGCCCCATCAGCACGGCCGCACCGCAAGCCGAACAGGACGAGGATCGCGATACAGATCACCTCGGCGAGAAACATCTTCGTCGCCGCGCACCCCACAAAGGCTGTGCGCCGGTTGCATAGGCCAAGGGCGCCCCGGCTGGCCCTGCCGCGTTGCCTTGGGCGCGAAACGCGCTTATCTGAAGGGGAACCATCCGGTCAGGGGGAATTTTCTGTGCGCGACCTCAAGCTTCCCGAAGAGCGTCACCCCGAAAAGGCCCACCGTCCGGACAATGCCCAGCCGAAGAAACCGGCGTGGATCAGGGTCAAGGCCCCCACCTCAGAGGGCTACAAGAGGACCCGCGACATCCTGCGCGAAAAGAAGCTGGTCACGGTCTGCGAGGAAGCCGGCTGCCCCAACGTCGGCGAATGCTGGTCGCAGGGCCACGCCACCATGATGATCATGGGCGAAATCTGCACCCGCGGCTGCACTTTCTGCAACGTGGCCACCGGCAAGCCGCAGACCCTGGACGCCTTCGAACCGGGACGGGTTGCCCACGCGGTTTCCGAACTTGGTCTGAACCATGTCGTCGTGACATCGGTTGACCGGGATGACCTTGACGACGGCGGGGCGGAACACTTCGCCCAGACGATCCGGGCGATCCGGCACCGCGCTCCGGCAACGACGATCGAGGTGCTGACGCCCGACTTCCTGAAGTGCCCGCCCTCCGCACTGGAAAAGGTGGTCGAGGCGCGGCCCGACGTCTTCAACCACAACCTTGAAACCGTCCCGGGCCTTTATCACGAGGTTCGGCCCGGCGCGCGCTACTTCCACAGCTTGCGGCTTCTGCAGCGGGTCAAGGAACTGGATCCGATGATGTTCACCAAGTCCGGCATCATGGTCGGCCTTGGAGAAGAGCGGCAGGCCGTCCTGCAGGTGATGGACGACATGCGCAGCGCCGAGGTCGATTTCCTGACCATCGGCCAATACCTGCAACCGACGCCAAAGCACCACCGGGTGGACCGCTTCATCACTCCGGAAGAGTTCAAGGCCTACGAGACGGCCGCCTGGGGAAAGGGCTTCCTGATGGTCTCCGCCACGCCGCTGACACGGTCGAGCTACCACGCCGGCGACGACTTCGCCCGGATGCGCGACGCGCGGCAGGCGGGACGGGGCTGATTTCCCAAACGAATGGGCGTCAAATCCCAGAGGCCCACGCGACCCGCAGCCGACATCGTCGTCCAGAGCAACGCCTGCACCCGTATCGCCGTCCAGATACTGCAGCTTTCCTTGACCGCCAGAGGACACGCCGCGTCTGGGGCTTTGGCATGAAGCGCAATAGGCGCCTCATCGCAGGGCGAACGGGCGGGCGCAGCTCCGCCCGTTCCATCCGCGACGGGATTCGGCACTACTTTTCCGGTTGCCGATAGACCTTGTGGCAGGCTGAACAGGCTTCGCCGATCCCACTCATTCCCGCTTTCAGGCTGTCGAGGTCGGTCGCGGCCGCCGTCTGGAACGTCGCAGCCGCCGTGTTCAGGTCGGCAATCTTCTGCACGAAGTCATCCTGCGCCGTCCAGACTGCCGGCAGCGCGAAGCTGTCGGCCGCATTCTGGTATTCGGAGCCGGCCGGAAACAGGTCCAGGCTCAGCACCGAGGCGATGGCTGCGATGTTGGCGGCGGCCTTGCTGGCCACCGCGGCGTCATAGGGCACTTCCACTTTGGCCATTGCCCCGACCTTGCCGAGGTCCGCCGCCATCTGCAGCATCAGCCCGTGCCGCATTTCGACCGCATCGGCGAAGGGGTCTTCCACTTCCGCGATAGCACCCGACGCGAGTACCGCAACGACTGCCGTAACCATGACCGAAAGGCTCATCTGCCTCTCCCTGTGCAAGGTCCAGGCAGGCAACGCGCATTGCGCATGTTCCACAATCGGACGAACGCGTATTTGCTCCGTCTACGACTTTGGCTTACGGCGATGTTCCCTGGATCGCATCTGGTGCGGGCCGTGTTTCGCCTTACTCCACGTTAGGCACAGCCAGCAGATACTCGGCCACTGCCTGCCGGTCGCTTTCCGGCAGCCGGGCCATGTTCTCGACCACATGCGCCATATGCCCGCCCACGCTGTCGTAGTCGGGCGTGAAGCCGGTGGTCAGATACTGCACGATATCCCCCGCACTCCAACCCAGCTTGGCGGGAGTCACGTTCGGGATGCGCCCCTCGCCCGAGGGGTTGGGCGCA
Organism: Paracoccaceae bacterium; assembly: GCA_031412255.1. GTDB lineage: Bacteria > Pseudomonadota > Alphaproteobacteria > Rhodobacterales > Rhodobacteraceae > Tabrizicola. Next base: position 19,264 of record JANOCQ010000138.1, read on the forward strand.
CCGCCAAGCCAGCGGGCAGTGTCCAGGCCTCCCAGCATGTTGCGCGGCGTGTGACACTCGCCGCAATGCGCCATTGCCTCGGCGATATAGCGGCCCCGCGCGGCGGTGGGTGTCAGGTTCCCCGGCAGCGCCCAGTCGCCGCTGAGAAACATCAGCTTCCAGACACCTATGGTCTCGCGGCGCGAGAATGGGAAGCCAAGCTCATGCGGCTGACTTGGGGTGGCATCCGTGGGCAACGTCTTCAAGAAGGCATGCAGGTCCGCCACGTCCTGCAGCTCCATCTTCGCGTAGGACGCGTAGGGCAGGGCAGGATAGTAATGCTCGCCCTCGGGGCTGACGCCCCGGGTGACGGCATTTGCCAGGTCCAGCAGCGTCCAGTTCCCGATGCCGTGCTCGGGGTCCTGGCTGATGTTCGGTGCGATGAAGGTGCCGAAGTCCGAGGGGAAGCGCTGTCCGCCCTTCAGAACCAGTTCTGCGTCATCCTTGGCGTCGGCGGCCGCGTGGCACGACGCACAGCCGGTGGCCCAGAACACCTGTTCTCCTCGTGTGGCATCGCCCGTCAGGTCCGCGACCGCAGCCGCGGCCAAGGGATTGGGGCGGGCAAGCACGTAAAACCCGCCTGCGCCGACCAGACCCAGAACGACCAGCCAGCGCATGATCCGCATCGCTTACCCTCCGACTACAAATTCGCGGCGACCCTAACCGACCCGCGGCCCGCGTCCAATCACGGTTTCGGGCGCAGGCTGTCTACCGTCATCCAGTCCGGCCAGCCGATGAAATACTCGATCCCGACCAGCACCAGGCACAATGCGACGACCCCAAGCACAAGCTTCACCCGGCCTTCCGAGGGTGGGTTTTGCGCCCACCGCTTGGCACGCATCAGCCAGTGCAGGGTGTTCATGATGGTTCCGTAAAGCGCACCTTGCCTATGTAGGGCAGGTTGCGGTTCCTTTGCGCGAAGTCGATGCCATAGCCGACAACGAACTCGTCGGGGATATCGAATCCGGTCCAGTCGGCCTTGACCGGCACTTCCCGGCGCGAGGGCTTGTCCAGCAAGGCGCAGACCCTAAGCCGCTTCGGTTCGCGCGCCTGCATAAGATGGATCACGTGGTGCAGTGTGAAGCCGGTGTCGACGATATCCTCGACCAAAAGCACGTCGCGTCCGGCGATCTCGCCCCGCAGGTCCTTCAGGATGCGGACCTCGCGGCTGGAGTGCATCGCGTCGCCATAGCTGGATGCCTCCAGGAAATCGACCTCCACCGGAAGTTCGATCTCGCGGACAAGGTCGGCGATGAAGACGAACGACCCGCGCAACAAGCCGACGACAACCAGCTTGTCGGTGCCATGAAAATGCGCCGTGATTTCGCGGGCCAGCGCCTCCACCCGGGCCGCGATGGACTTGGCGCTGATCATCTGGTCGATCACATAGGGGCGGTCAGGCATTGCGGACATCCGGTTGCGTTGCCCCTTCCTATCCGTCAAAGCCACAGTTGCATAGGCCGTGACACGACGCCCGCTTGATCTTGGCCGCGTGTCGGGCCACATCTCGCCCGAGAGGACGCGATGCCCATTCATTCCGAAACCAAGCGCCTGACTTACAGTGCACAGCAGATGTTCGATCTGGTGGCCGATGTTGGATCCTACCCGAAGTTCCTGCCATGGAATTCCGCGGCCCGCATCCGTTCGCGCACGCCCGTCGCGGGCGGGGGCGAGGTGATGGAGGCGGATCTGGTGATCAGTTTCAAGGTATTCCGGGAACGCTTCGGCAGCCGGGTGACCCTTTGGCCCGAGGCAATGAAGATCGACACCGAATACCTCGATGGCCCGTTCCGGCACATGCGCTCGAACTGGGCCTTCCGCGACATTCCCGGCGGGTGTGAGGTCGACTTCCACGTCGACTTCGAGTTTCGCAACGCAATCCTCCAGGGCATCATCGGGGTGGTCTTCAACGACGCGATGCAGCGCGTGGTCCGTGCCTTTGAACGGCGCGCGGCAGAACTGTACGGGCCGGGTCCCCTTTAGATTTCGCTGTGGGCGACGGAAACCGCTCGCGCCGGCGTGAAACCTGCACGTCCAAGCGGGAGTTTTTCGATGCGTGCCTTTGCCCTGCTCTTTGCCGGTATCCTGTTTCAGCCCCTCGCCGCTGAAACAGTCCATCTCGGCGACCGTTTCTACGAGATCGCGCTGCCTGCCAATGCGCAAGGGGCACCCCTGATCCTGGCCCTGCACGGCGGCGGAGGCAGCCCCGAACAGTTCGCCTCTGCCTCCGGACTGGCGCGGGCTGCCACGCGGGCGGGCTTTGCCGTGGCGATGCCTGCCGGAAGCGGACGGCGAGGTGACAGGCTTCTCACCTGGAACGGCGGCTATTGCTGCGGTTACGCCTCGCGGACAGGGGTTGATGACATCGGATTTCTCACACGAGTGATCGAGGATGCGGCAAATCGTTTCGGGATCGATGGCACGGGCGTCTATCTGACCGGCATGTCCAACGGGTCGATCATGTCCGAGACTTTTGCGGCGAAGAACCCCGGCCTTGTCCGCGCCGTCGCCGGTGTCGCGGGAACGATGGACACCCGCCGTATCCGCGTCATGGGTCAGATTCCGGCGCTGATCATCCACGGAACCGCCGACCCGATGGTCCCCTACGAGGGCGGGCAGGGCGACACCAGTCTGACCCGCACCCACTTTGCCTCTGTCGCATCAGTCGTGAGTGCCTTCCTTGCGCCCTGGGGTGGAATGCTGGCCGAGACCTCCCGCACCATCGACAGCCGGGATGACGGCACATCCGTCGTCGTCACCGACTATCAAAAGAACGGCCGCGTCGTCCTGCGGCTGATGACGGTAGAGGGCGGCGCACATCATTGGCCCGGCGGCAAAAAGGCGCGTCTCAAAAACGGCAAGACGCAAGAAATCGATGCAAACACCGAAATTCTGCGCTTCTTTTCCGCCAATCCTTAGGAGGTCCCCCCAGTCCTTGGCAGGTCCCGCGCGGCCTCCATGCGCCGATGTCTCGGACCTGGCGTCAACGCGCAGGGCCAGCGCCACGGCATCATCCCTTTCACCAGGTCGAACAAGGCGCGGTCGGACCTGGTCCGTTCTGCGGATCAGTCCAGCGCCTGCGACAAAAGCGCCAAAGCATGCTCCATTGCCGCCTTGCGCACCTTCGCCCGGCCCAATGCCCCGAATTCCACCGTTTCCGCCCGCGTGATCTCGCCCCGTCGCGCCAGTCCAAAGCAGACCCGCCCCTCCGGCTTGAACTCCGACCCGCCCGGCCCGGCGATGCCGGTGACCGAGACCGCCAGCCCGGCAGCCGAATGTGCCAGCGCGCCATCCGCCATCTCGCGCGCCACCGCCTCGGACACCGCCCCCTCTGCCGCCAACGTGTCCGGCGACACCCCAAGCATCTGGACCTTTGCCGCGTTGGAATAGGTCACGAAACCCCGTTCAAAGACGTCCGAGGACCCCGCAACCTCGGTCATGGCGGCCGCCACCATCCCGCCGGTGCAACTTTCTGCCGTGACGATCATCAGCCCCCAGTAACGCGCCCGTTGCAGCAGGTCTGCGACATTCACCCCAGCCATGGCTCCACGACCCCATGATAGACGCCGGCCAAGCCCACCGAAACGATCCCGGCGAACAGGCCCGCCCACAGATCGTCCAGCATCACGCCCTTGGCACCCGCCATCCGGTCGGCCCGGCCCACGAGCCATGGCTTCCAGATGTCGAAAAGCCGGAACAGCAGGAACGGCGCGACCCAGCCGGGCCACGCGCCGAACAAGAGGTCGGGCACGCCGTGGCGCCAAAGCGGAATCACCGTGAAAGACAACGCCAGAAGCTGGCCTGCTACCTCGTCGATAACCACCTCCGAAGGATCCTCGCCCCCCGTCGCCCGCAGATAGCGCGGCACGGCCCAGAAGCCCGCCAAAGTCGCCACCACAAAGCCTGCTGGCACCACCAGTCCCCAGCCCGCCTGGTAGGCCGCGACCGCCAGCCCCACCGTGATCGCCGAGGCCCAAGTGCCGGACGCAGGTTTGAGCAGGCCCGCCCCGAAGAAGGTCGCGACCATGGTGCTCATGCCTTGACCAGCACGGCGGTTGCCAAAGCTGCGATGCCTTCTTCGCGTCCCGTGAATCCCAGCCGTTCCGATGTGGTGGCTTTCACCGATACCCGACCGGCATCCACCGCCATGATCCTCGCCAATTCAGACCGCATTTCAAAGGCATGCGGCCCGATCTTCGGGTGCTCGCAGACCAACGTCACATCGCAGTTTCCAAGCTCGTAACCCATTGTTCGAGCCAGCCCGATGCCATGCGCAAGGAAGATATGGCTCGCTGCGCCTTTCCACTGCGCGTCACTGGGCGGGAAGTGCCGCCCGATGTCGCCCTCGGCCAGCGCGCCATAGATCGCGTCGGTCAGGGCGTGCATCCCTACATCGGCGTCTGAGTGGCCCAGAAGGCCCCTGCCGTGCGGGATCTTCTTGCCGCACAGCCACACATGGTCGCCCTCACAAAAGGCATGCACGTCGTAGCCGTTGCCCATCCGCACATCCATCGCGTGCCCTTTCAGGATCGCTTCCGCCCGGGCGAAGTCGCTGGGGTAGGTCAGCTTCAGATTTGTTTCCTCGCCTTCGATGATGGCCACGTCAAGCCCCGCTGCCCGTGCGACCTCGACATCATCAAGCGCTCCACCCGCATGGCCGCGGTGAGCCGCCAGAATGGGTCCGAAGCGAAACGCCTGCGGCGTCTGCGCGCGCCAGAGGCCAGCCCGGTCCTGCGTGCCCGACACCCTCCCATCGTCGCCGCGCCACAAGGCATCCGTCACGGGCAGGGCAGGAGCGGCGCCCTGGTGGATTTCCAGCGCCTTGACCAGCCGGTCGATCAAGGCGCGCGAAACAAGCGGCCGTGCGCCGTCATGGATAAGTACCGCCTCGACTCCGGTCCCTTCAAGTGCCTGCAAGCCCGCCAGAACAGAGGCATCGCGCGTCGCAGCGCCCTCGATCGTCTCGACCCCCAGTCCCCTGGCCAGGTCGCGGTCGTCCGGGTGGATCACCAGCACCACCCGCATCCCTGCGAAGGCGCACAGCGTATGCGCCAGCACCGGCTTGCCCGCCAGCATCTGCCATTGCTTCGGGACCGGCCCGCCCATGCGGCTGCCACGACCTGCGGCGACGATGATGACGGCTGTCTGCATGGCACCTTCCTCATCTCCTGCCTAATGCAGCCAGACCTGCGTGACAATCTGGCGCTTTGCACAGTCCGATGCTTAAAATTTGTGCATCGCATGTTTTTCAGTCATAATCGCCCTCCGTTGCCTTGGTCGCGTTACCCGGCAGCGCTACCACCATAAGCAACTGCACAAGGATAAGGCTTTGTCCCTTCCGCTTGGCCCATTGTCGTTGACCCCCCCGGTTTTCCTGGCCCCCTTGGCCGGGATCACCGACCTGCCATTCCGTCGCCTTGTCGCCCGCTTTGGGGCAGGACTGGTGGTCAGCGAGATGGTCGCCAGCGCCGAGGTGGTCCGCGCGCAACCCGAAGCCCGCGCTCGGGCAGAGCTTGGCTTTGATGAACAGGCCACAAGCGTCCAGCTTGCCGGCCGCGAGCCCTACTGGATGGCCGAGGGGGCGAAGTTCGTCGAAGGGCAGGGCGCAAAGATCATCGACATCAATATGGGGTGCCCTTCAAAACGGGTTACCACGGGACTTTGCGGTTCCGCCCTGCTGCGCGACCTTGATCTGGCGCTTACCTTGGTCGAGGCCGTGGTCAAGGCGGTGAAGGTACCCGTCACCCTGAAGACGCGGCTTGGCTGGGATGACACCTTGCATAACGCGCCCGAGCTTGCCCGCAGGGCGGAAAGCGCCGGTGTGCGGATGATCACCATCCACGGTCGAACCCGCTGCCAGTTCTACAAGGGCCGGGCCAACTGGTCCGCGATCCGCGCGGTGAAAGAAGCCGTGACGATCCCCGTCATCGCCAACGGCGACATCACCGACGTCGCGACCGCCAAGGAAGCTCTCCGTCTCTCCGGGGCCGATGGGGTGATGATTGGTCGCGGCGCCCAAGGTGCGCCCTGGAAGCTGGCCCAGATTGCCCATGACCTGTATGGCACGCCCGCCCCGAAGATCCCCGAGGGCGGCGCGCTCGGTCTTATGATTCTGGACCATTATGAGGACATGCTCACCTTCTACGGCCGCGATCTTGGACTGCGGATGGCCCGCAAGCACCTGGGCTGGTACCTGGACGAAGCGGGCCTACCTCATGCGCGCGAGGCGATCCTCACCTCCACCGAGCCCGCCGAGGTGATCCAGCTTGTCGAACAGGCCTTCGCGGAGCTGGAGCTGGCCGCATGACACCTTACCGCGCGCCTTACCCAGTGCCCGGCGTTATCTGGGCCTCGCTTCCGTTCCCGACCCTTCTGATCGACCAGTCGGCGATGATCCTGGAAGTGAACCCCGCGGCCGAGACCTTCCTGAATACCTCGCAGAAAAGCCTGATCGGCCAGCCCGTCTTCGACCGCCTCTCGATCGAGGCCCCGATGGAGGAGGCCCTTCTCCGGGTCCGCGCCAACCAGTCGCCCTTGAACATCAACGACGTGGAGGTCACCACGGGCGAAAAGCCGCCGGTGCAATGCACGATCCACCTCGCGCCGATGCACGATAACCCCGGCATCGTGATGCTCATCCTGTCGCCCCGCGAACTGGCAGACCGGATGGGCCGCTCCATGGGTGCCAAGACCGCCGCCCGCTCTGCCATCGGCATGGCCGAGATGCTGGCGCACGAGATCAAGAACCCCCTCGCCGGCATCTCGGGCGCGGCCCAGCTTCTGTCGATGAACCTCTCGCCCGAAGATCAGGAGATGACCGACCTC
>JANOCQ010000139.1:0-8230 GCA_031412255.1 Paracoccaceae bacterium
AAATGCGCCCAGGTCGCCCAGTGGGGCACGAGGTTGGAGTTCGCGATGAGCACGCGCGGGGCATCCGTGTGGGTCCGCACGATCGCGATGGGTTTGCCGGACTGGACGACCAGCGTCTCGTCGGCCTCAAGATCCTTCAGTCCCGCGACGATGCGGTCGAAATCCTCCCAGGTCCGCGCGGCGCGGCCGATGCCACCATAGACGACGAGCTCATGCGGGTTTTCGGCCACATCGGGATGCAGGTTGTTCATCAGCATCCGCATTGCTGCCTCGCCGCCCCAGGTCTTGGCGGTCTTTTCCGGGCCGGTCGGGGGATAGACGTCGCGCAGGTTGTGGCGGGGGTTCGTCATGTCGGCTCCATCGCTTGTGGAAAACCCGCGGGCGCTTCGCCCCCCGGACCCCCGGAGGATATTTTCAGACATAGAATGGGGTCAGGGTGGGGAGGGTGACGCCAGTGGCATTGGAGAGTGCGCCCTTCGTCACGAGTGCGGCGGCACGGGCGATGTCGGGGGCAAGGTAGCGGTCGTCGGTCAGGGCGGTGACCTCGGCACGGAAGGCCTTCAGCGCGGCTTGCAGCGGGGCGGAGGTTTTCAGCGGCGCGCGGAACTCCAGGCCCTGTGCTGCGCACATCGCTTCGACGCCGAGGATCACGTTCAAATTCTTCACCATCCGCCGCAAGCGTCGCGCGCCGTGGGCGGCCATGCTGACGTGATCCTCCTGGTTGGCGCTGGTCGGGGTGCTGTCGATCACCGTCGGGTGGGCGAGGTGCTTGTTCTCGCTCATCAGGGCAGCCGTGGTGACCTCGGCGATCATCAGGCCGGAATTGAGGCCGGGCTTCGGCGTCAGGAACGCGGGCAGGTCGAAGGAAAGCGCAGGGTCGACCATCAGGGCCACCCGGCGCTGTGCAATCGCGCCGATCTCGGCGAGAGCCATCGCGATCATGTCGGCCGCAAAACCAACGGGTTCGGCGTGGAAGTTGCCACCGCTGACGATCTGACCGTCCGACAGCACCAAGGGGTTGTCGGTGGCGGCGTTCGCCTCGATCTGAAGCGTGCGGGCGGCCATGCGCAGGACATCCATCGCGGCACCCGTCACCTGCGGCTGGCAGCGGATGCAGTAGGGGTCCTGCACGCGGGTGTCACCCTCGCGGTGGCTCTCGCGGATTTCCGATCCCGCCAGCAGCGCGCGCATGGCGGCGGCGGCGTCAATTTGGCCGGACTGGCCGCGAAGCGCATGGATCTCTGCTTCCAAGGGTGCGGTGGAGCCCATGATTGCGTCGGTCGAGAGGCAGGAAATCACCAGCGCCTCCTGCGCGGCGCGCCAACCCTGGAAAAGACCCGCAAGCGCATAGGCGGTGGAGAACTGCGTGCCATTGATGAGCGCGAGACCTTCCTTCGGGCCAAGCGTCACCGGGGAAAGTCCTTTCTCTGCAAGAGCTTCCGCGCCCGTCTTCACCTTGCCGTCCACCATCGCCTCGCCGTGACCGATCATCACGGCGGTCATGTGGGCCAGGGGCGCGAGGTCGCCGGATGCGCCGACCGAGCCCTGGTCGGGGATCACCGGGGTGACGCCTTGGGCCAGCATGCTCTCGATCAGGTCGACGATGGCAGTCCGCACGCCAGAGGCTCCGCGTCCCAAAGAGAGGAGCTTCAACACCATCATCAATCGGGCGACAGCTTCGGGCATTGCCTCGCCCACGCCGCAGCAATGGCTGAGGATCAGATTTTTCTGCAATACTTCAGTGTCTTCCGGGGCGATCTTGATGCTGGCAAGCTTGCCGAATCCGGTGTTCACCCCATAGACCGCAACGCTTCCACTGGCGGCGGCGGCGATGTGGGCGGCGGCTTTCTCGATGCCGGGGCGGGCGCTGTCGTGCAGGCGCACAGGGAGGCTTTCGCGGAAGATCCGCTCCAGCTGGTGCAGCGTGACCTGGCCGGGGATCAGGATTTCAGGCGTCAAGACGGCCTCCGAAAATGCGGTTGTGAAGCGGGGTGGCACCGATTCGGTAGGCCAGTTCCGCAGGGTGGTCGGCAGCCCAGATGCTCAGGTCCGCCCGCAGGCCCGGCGCGATGCGGCCCCGGTCAGTCAGGCCAAGCGCCATGGCGGCATGAACCGTGGTGCCCAGTAGCGCCTCCTCGGGTGTCAGGCGAAAAAGCGTACAGGCCATGTTCATTGCCAGCGTCAGCGAGGCGAGAGGTGAGGAGCCGGGGTTGAGGTCGGTCGCCACCGCCATCGGCACGCCCGCATGGCGCAGGGCCTCGATCGGCGGGCTTTGCGTTTCGCGCAGGGTGTAGAAAGCGCCCGGCAGGATGACCGCGACGGTTCCAGCCTGCGCCATAGCCGCGATCCCGGCGGGGGCGAGGTATTCCAGATGGTCGGCGGAAAGGGCTTGACGTCTGGCCGCGAAAGCCGCGCCGCCCTGGTCGGTCAGCTGCTCGGCGTGCAGTTTCACCGGCAGGCCAAGCGCGCGTGCCTCCGCGAAAAGCGGTGCAAGGTCGTCCACCGAAAAGGCGATGCTCTCGCAGAACGCGTCCACGGCGTCCACCAGCCCCTCGGACTGGGCGACGCGGAGCGAGGGGATTGCGACTTCGTCGATGTAGGCCTTTGCGCGGCCTATGTAATCGGGGGGAACGGCGTGGGCGGCAAGGTGGGTGGTCTGAACCGTCACTGCGCGGGCTTGGGCGATCCGCCGCGCCGCGCGGAGCATCTTCAGCTCATCCTCGACCGTCAGGCCGTAGCCGGACTTTACCTCGATGGTCGTGGCCCCCGAGGCGATCAACTGGTCGATCCGGGGCAGGGCCAGCGCCAGCAGCCCATCTTCGGATGCCGCCCTCGTTGCCGATACGGTGGACAGGATGCCGCCACCCGCCCGGGCGATTTCTTCGTAGGTCGCGCCCTTCAGGCGCAGCTCGAACTCTACCGCCCGATGTCCGGCGAAGACCGCATGGGTGTGGCAGTCGATCAGGCCCGGTGTCACAAGCCGCCCGGCGCAATCGTGCTCTGGCAGGCTTCGGTACGCAGCCGGCAGGTCGCCCATCGGCCCGACCCACGTGATCCGGTCCCCTTCCAGTGCAACGCCGCCGTCGGGGATCAGGCCATAGCCTGCCGTCATCGTCGCAACTGTGGCATGGGTCAGGAGCATCACTTGCCTTATGGATAATCTAATGGCTAATATGTCTAGACATAATGCCAAGTCAAGTGAGTCGCCATGATCCTGCACGCCGCATCCGCGCTTCTTCCCGAGGGGTGGGCGAGGGACGTCTGCATCCGTGTTGCAGGGGGCCGGATTGCGGAAGTGACGGCCGGGATCGCAGGAGAGGGGCACGGAATCCTGCTTCCTGCGCCGGTCAACCTCCACTCCCATACCTTCCAGCGCGCGATGGCCGGGCTGACCGAGGCGCGAACGGCGGGGCAGGAAAGCTTCTGGACCTGGCGGGCGCTGATGTATCGGTTTCTGGAGCAGCTTAGCCCTGAAAATGTAGAGGCGATTGCGGCGCAGGCGATGGTGGAGATGGCGGAAGCCGGTTTCGCGGCAGTCTGCGAGTTCCATTACCTGCACCACCCGGTTGGCGGGGGCACCTATGCCGACCCGGCGGAGATGTCGGGGCGGATCGTGGCGGCGGCTTCGGCGACGGGCATGGGCCTGACGCATCTACCGGTGATCTATGAACAGGGGGGTGTGGACGGGCGTGCTTTGACCGGGGGTCAGCTGCGGTTTGGCACCTCGCCCGAGGTCTTCGCGCGGGTGCTGATCGGGGCTGGTGAGGCCCTGCGCCAGATGCCGGACGCCCGCCTCGGCGTCGCCCCGCATTCGCTGCGCGCGGTGAGCCTCGGCACGCTTACGGGGGTTGCCGGGATGGTGCCGGAAGGTCCGGTCCACATCCACATCGCCGAGCAGGTGGCCGAGGTGGCGGAGGTCGAGGCCGCCTGGGGCGCGCGGCCGGTGGAATGGGCTTGCGACAACCTGCCGCTCGACGCGCGCTGGTGCATGATCCACGCGACGCAGATGATGGCTGCGGAAACCGCGGCGTTGGCGCGAACCGGTGCGGTCGCCGGACTGTGCCCGATTACCGAGGCGAACCTGGGGGACGGCATATTCGATGCTCCCGGCTGGCTGGCTTCCGATGGCAGGTTCGGGGTGGGGACGGACAGCAATGTGCGGATCTCGCTGGCCGAGGAGTTGCGGCTGCTGGAGTATTCCCAGCGCCTGAATGGCAAGGCGCGGGCGGTGATTGCGGACCGTCGCTCCGCCGGGCGGTTCCTGTGGGAAGATGCGGCCCGGGGCGGGGCGCAGGCGGCCGGACGCGGGGCAGGGATAATCAGGGTCGGCGAATGGGCGGACCTTGTGGCGTTGGACACGCGGGATGTGCGGCTGGAGGGGTTCCAGGGCGATCAACTCCTGGATGCGTTCCTCTTCGCCGGGCGCGACGGGCTGGTGACCGACCTCTGGTCCGCTGGTCGCCACATCGTCCGCGACGGCCGCCACGTTTCCCGCGAGGCCACGGAGTCCCGGTTCCGCTCCACGATGCGTCGGCTGCGGGAAGCGCTTTGAACGGCTGGGAAGATATCCGCGCCGAGGTTCTGCGCCGCATCCGCGCCCGCGACTGGCCGCCCGGCGGACTGATCCCTGGTGAGGAAGCCTTGGCCGAGGAATTCGGCGTGGCTCGGGCGACCGTGAACCGCGCGCTGACTTTCCTGGCCGAGGCCGGGGTCATCGAACGGAAGAAACGTGTCGGGACCCGGGTGGCGGAACTGCCGGTGCGCCGCGCGCGGCTGGAAATTCCGGTGATCCGTCTGGACGTTCTGGCGCGCGGTCTCGCCTATGATTTCAAGCTTCTGGCCGACCGGATGGTTGCGGCACCGGTTCCCGTGGCGGCCCGGCTTGGTCTGCCGGAAGCTACACCGATGCGCTACCTTGAAACGCTGCATCTTGCCGGAGGGCGGCCCTACGTGCTGGAGACGCGCTGGCTGAACCCGCAGGTTCTTCCCTCCCCCCCGCCGGACTTTGCCGTGGTCAGCGCAAACGAGTGGTTGGTGACCCATGTCAGTCTTGTCTGGGGTGACATCGCCTTTACTGCCGAAGCCGCGACCCGCCGCGAGGCGGAAGTGCTTGGCGTTGCGCCCGGAACCCCGCTTCTCATTGCGGAACGCACGACCCACGGGACCGAGGGGCCCGTGACGCTGGTGCGGCTGGCGCATGCATCGGGGCATCGTGTGACGATGACGTTCTGACCTCGCTACGCAGGTAGATCCCTACCTCGCGTCTCGAAAGTGACCTCCGACGAGTTGCGTCAGTTTGCGGTGCAGAGGCAGCGTCCGGTGCCGGATATGGATTGCGGCAAAGACGGGTTGGCGCAAGTCCGGGGCATCCTTTACAGCCATGAAACGGCCCCCGGCGATCAGGTCCTCGGCCGTCTTCTCCAGCACATAGCCCGAGCCGCCCATCGCTGTCAGAAGCGATACGACAGAACCGGACTGACCAACCGAGACGGGCGAGGTGGCAAGGTCGGGCGTCAGTTGGCGGTGCATCTCTTCGAAGGCGGGGGAGAAATGGGCGAAGACAAAGCGGGTCGGTTGGACTTCGGCAAGGCGCGGGGTGTCGGTGGAGATCATGCGGTATGTCACGTCGCCGACACTGTCGAAGTGCAGATCGGGATGCGGCTTGGGGCTGAACATCACCGCAAAGTCCAGAATGCCGGTCAGAAGGTCGGCGCACATCTGGTTGGAGTAATCCGGCTCGATGTAAAAGGCGGTCTGGGGCAGGGCAGCGCGAAACTCGGCCACCCAGTCGCCAAGGTAGACCGCGGCAAGGTCGTTCTGGATGCCGAGGCGCAGGAGTTGCGCCGCGCCCTGCGGGATCTGGATGCGCCTCTTGGCCTCGTTCCATTCGTGGCGCAGCGCGCGGGCGTGGGGCTCGAAGCGCTTGCCCTCGGGCGTGAGGTCGGTCCCGGCGCGGGAGCGGTCGAAAAGGCGCTGGCCGACAGCCTGTTCAAGCGTGCTGACGCGCGCGGAGACGGTGGACTGCGTGATGCGCAGCCGGTCCGCCGTGCGGTGGAAGCTGCGCGTCTCGGCGAGGTCAAGGAAGGTGTCGAGGAGGTCGATCTGCATCGTTGCGCCTTGTAGCCGCCCCCGGGGGCTTTCCACCCCCGGCCCCCCGGAGGATATTTGTGGACATACAATGGACTGATCGGGTTTGCCGATCAATACCGCCCCGCCAGCCGAATTGAATGCGGAGCCAGGGAGGCCGATAGTGTCGGCAAAACGGGGGCGGTGATGGCGGATTTTGCGCAGGCGCGGGTGGTGATCATCGGGGGTGGAGCCGTCGGGGCCTCATGCCTTTACCATCTGGCGAAAGCGGGATGGACGGATGCGCTGCTGCTGGAAAAGAACGAGCTGACCGCCGGCAGCACCTGGCATGCGGCGGGGAACGTGCCGACCTTTTCCTCCAGCTGGTCGATCATGAACATGCAACGCTATTCGGCGGGGCTCTACCGGGGCTTGGGCGAGGCGGTCGACTATCCGATGAACTATCACGTCACCGGCTCGGTCCGCCTCGCGCACAGCCGAGAGCGGATGATGGAGTTCAGGCGCGTCATCGGCATGGGGCGCTATCAGGGGATGGACCTCGACATCCTGTCGCCAGACGAGATCACCTCGCGCTATCCGTTCGTTGAGACGCATGATCTGACCGGCGCGCTTTATGATCCCTACGATGGCGACATTGACCCCGCGCAGCTGACGCAAGCGCTGGCCGCGGGCGCGCGAAAGCTCGGGGCGAAGGTGGAGCGGTTCTGTCCGGTGACCGCCGCCGAGTGGACCGGTAGCGAATGGGTGCTGACGACGCCGAAGGGCAGGGTGCGGGCGGAGTATGTGGTGAACGCGAGCGGCTACTATGCGGCCCAGGTCGGTGCGATGTTCGGCCGCCGGGTGCCGATGATGGTGATGAGCCATCAGTACATGCTGTTCGACACCATCCCCGAACTGGAAGCCTGGACCAGAGAGTCCGGCCACAAGCTGCCCTTGCTGCGGGATGTGGATAGCTCCTACTACCTCCGGCAGGAGAAGATGGGCTTCAACCTCGGCCCCTACGAGAACCCCTGCCGCGCGCATTGGGCGACGCCGGATGACCCGTTGCCCGAGGATTTCAGCTTCCAGCTATTCCCCGATGACCTTGATCGGCTGGAGTGGCACATCAATGACGCCATGGCCCGGGTGCCGCTTCTGGCGCAAGCAAACCTGACCAAAGTCATCAACGGACCCATCCCCTATACTCCCGACGGCAACCCGCTGATCGGCCCGATGCCGGGCGTCCCGAACGCCTTCGAGGCCTGCGTCTTCACCTTTGGCATCTGCCAGGCCGGCGGGGCGGGCAAGGTGCTGGCCGAGTGGGTGACCGAGGGCGGGACGGAATGGGACATGTGGTCCTGCGACCCGCGCCGCTTCACGGGGTGGCAGGATCACGATTACCTCGTCGCCAAGGGCAAGGAAGTTTACGGTCACGAATACGGGATGCATTTCCCGATGGCCCGCTGGCCTGCGGGGGCGGATCGCCGCCTGTCCCCGGTGCATGACCGTCTGAAATCACTGGGCGCGCAGTTTGCCCCTTACAATGGGTGGGAGCGGGCCGAGTGGTTCGCTTCTCCGGGAGACGACACCTCTTGGGAGGCGACCCAGACCTGGGGCCGCGCCGGCCCGTGGGTGCCACGCATCAAGGCGGAATGTGAGGCGGTGCGCGATGGGGTAGGGGTCCTGGACCTTCCCGGCTTTACGCGTCTGCGGTTGGTCGGCCCGGGCGCGCGGGCGCATCTGGCTTCGCTGACAGCGTCCAAGCTGCCGCAGCCGGGGCGGATGGGGCTGATCTACTTCGCCGACGAGCGCGGCCGGATCGTGACCGAGATGACCTGCCTGCCTTACAGCGACGACGACGTGGGCGTCATCACGGCCGCCGTCGCGCAACACCACGACGCCGCCCTTCTGAAGAAGGGCCTGCCCGAAGACGTCGTGCTGGAGGACTGGTCCGACAGGATCCACTGCTTCATCGTCACCGGCCCGAAGGCGCGGGATTTGCTGGCCGGGATTGCAGAGGCTGACCTTACGCTGCCATGGCTGTCGGTCCAGTACTTCGCCAAGGTCGCAGGCAAGGACGTGGCGCTGGTCCGGGTGTCCTTTGCCGGCGAGTTGGGCTGGGAGATCCACTGCGACCGGGGCGATGCGGGCCATATCTATGCGG
>JANOCQ010000140.1:0-1940 GCA_031412255.1 Paracoccaceae bacterium
CCCCTGCGCCTGATGGGCAAATCCTCGGCCGAGATTGACCGTGCCGTCCGTGAAACCGCCGACATGCTGCGCCTGACGCCGATGCTCTCGCGCAAACCGCTGGAGCTTTCGGGCGGCCAGCAACAGCGCTGCGCCCTCGCCCGCGCTCTGGTGAAGGGCGCTGGCCTCGTCCTCCTCGATGAACCCCTGGCCAACCTCGACTACAAGCTGCGTGAGGAGTTGCGCGTCGAAATTCCCCGCATTTTCGAGGCCTCCGGTGCGATCTTCGTCTATGCCACGACCGAACCCGAAGAGGCGCTTCTTCTTGGTGGCAATACCGCCACCCTCTGGGAAGGCCGCGTCACCCAGTTCGGACCCACGCCATCCGTCTACCGCTTGCCAGCCGACGCCCAGACCGCCCGCGTCTTCAGCGATCCGCCGATGAATTTCGTCCCTTGCCGCAAGGAAGCGCAGCGCCTGACCTTCGGCGAAAGCGCCCATGCCCCGACGTCCGGCGCAACTGCGGCCCTGCCGGACGGCGACTACCTCGCCGGTTTCCGCGCCAACCACATCACGCTGAACCGCCACTCTGGCGACGCCGTGGAATTCCGCTGCACCCTCGGCGCGACCGAGATCACCGGGTCGGAAACCTTCGTCCACCTGACCCACGGCACCGACCGCTGGGTTGGTCTGATCCATGGCGTGCATCCGATGACGGCAGGGTCGCAAACCTCGGTCTACGTCGATCCGGCGCATGTCTATCTCTTCGACACCTCGGGCCGCCTTGCCGCGCCCGCCCCTTATGCGATGGCGGCCTGAATGTCCCGGATCACACTGTCAAACCTTGCCCACAGCTACGTCGCCCAGCCAAAGTCGGATGCCGACTATGCGCTTAAGGAAATGGACCACGTCTGGGAAGACGGCGGTGCCTATGCTTTGCTCGGGGCGTCTGGCTGCGGCAAGACCACGCTGCTGAACATCATCTCAGGCCTCGTCCGCCCGTCGCAGGGCCGCGTTCTTTTCGGCGACCGTGACGTGACCGATGCCGAAACGACCGAACGCAACATCGCGCAGGTGTTCCAGTTCCCCGTCGTCTACGACACGATGACCGTGCGTCAGAACCTCGCCTTCCCCTTGCGGAACCGGGGCATGGACCCCGCCTACATCGCCCGTCGTATCGACCAGATCGCCGCGATGATCGGGATGGAGGCGATGCTGGACCGCAAGGCCCGTGGGCTGACCGCCGACGCCAAGCAGAAGATCAGCCTTGGCCGCGGCATGGTGCGTGAAGACGTGAACGCGATCCTCTTCGACGAACCCCTGACCGTGATCGACCCCCACATGAAGTGGGAGCTGCGGACCCAGCTCAAATCGCTGCACCGCGAGTTCGGCCATACCATGATCTACGTCACCCACGACCAGACCGAGGCGCTGACCTTTGCTCAGAAGGTTGTCGTGATGCACGAAGGCCGCGTCGTGCAGATGGGCACACCCGAGGAACTGTTCGAGACGCCCGCGCATACCTTCGTCGGCTACTTCATCGGCTCGCCGGGGATGAACCTGCTGGACGCCGAGGTTTCGGGATCAGAGGCCCGCTTGCAGGGTCTGTCCATCCCGCTTGGCGCGGGCTACCCGACGAGCGAGGGCCGCACCCAGATCGGCATCCGGCCAGAATATGTGACGCTGTCGGACGAAGGCCTGCCCGTGACCGTGAAACGGGTCGAGGATGTGGGCCGCCACCGGATCGTCCGGGCCGAATTGCAGGGCCAGCCCCTCAACGCCATCCTGCCCGAGGGGATGGAAGTCTCCGGCACCGACGCACGCGTGACCTTCGCGCCGGCCAAGATCAACGTCTACGCAAACGACTGGCGCGTCGCGCCGGTCAAAGTCCTTGGGGGGGCCTGATGGACAAGACCCAGAACAACAAGGCCTGGTTCCTCGTCCTGCCCGTGCTGGTGCTG
>JANOCQ010000141.1:0-2816 GCA_031412255.1 Paracoccaceae bacterium
CTCGGCGAGGGCGGCGATTTTGCCTCACGTATCGAGACGCCTGACCAAAATCTTGTCGATCCGGCGGTCGTCGAGGTCGATCACCTCGAACTGCCAGCCCTCCGCCTCGACCATGTCGCCAAGTTTTGGCAAGTGGCGCAAGAGGTTGATCACAAGGCCCGCCACCGTCTTGTAATCCCCCGCAAGATCACGCGGCAGGTTCAGGCGGTCGCAGAATTCATCGGCAGGCATCCAGCCGGCCACGAGGTAGCTGCCATCTTCGCGTTCGAAGAGTGCAGGCTCATCTGAAAGCCGATCCGTCAAATTACCGGTGATCGCCTCCAGAATATCACCCGAGGTGATAATCCCCTCAAAGCTGCCGTACTCATCATAGACCAGCGCCAGATGATACTCGGAGGCATGAACGACCTCCATCGTATCAAGCGCGTCGGCCACGTCCGACACGACTGGCACCTCGCGTAGAAGGGTTCGCACGTCCAGCGGTTCGCGCCGGGACAGGGCGAGGAACGCGTCCTGCAAGGTGACGATGCCCAGCACCTCACCCGTTGTACGGTCTTCCACCGGCATGCGGGGGCGGGCGATGCGGCGGATGGCGGCCATCGTTTCCGCGGGGGTGGCGTTGATGTCCAGCATCTGGATATCGCGCCGCGGGGTCATCAGCGCCCGGGCGCGCCGGTCAGCAAGACGCATGACACCTGCCATCATTTCCCGCTCTTCGGGTTCGATCAGCCCTTCGTCGTGCGCCTCGGTCAGGAGGGTCTGCACCTCCTCGTCCGTCACGCGCGATTTCGATACGCCGGATTGGCCAAGGAGCCACAGAAGCCCGCGACCCGACCGATCGAGCAGCCAGACGAGCGGCGAGGCGACGCGCGCCAGAAGGGCCATGGCCGGGGCCATGGTGATGGCGATCCCTTCGGCATTCTTCAGCGCGATCTGTTTCGGGACCAGCTCTCCCACAATCAGCGACAGGTACGTCAGCACGATGACCACACCGCCCACGCCCCGGGTGTTCGCAAGATCCGCGTCCATGCCGCTTGCGGCCAGCCACCCCGCCAGCCTTGCGCCCAGGGTCGCCCCGGAAAAGGCGCCAGAAAGCACGCCAACCAGCGTGATGCCGATCTGCACCGTCGACAGAAAGCGCCCCGGATCCTCGGCCAGCTTCAGCGCGACGTTGGCGCCCCTATGGGCGCTCGCCACGGATTTCAGGCGCCCCGGACGCGCCGAAACAATCGCCAGTTCCGACATGGCAAGAACGCCGTTCAGCACGATCAGGGCCACAACAATCGCAATTTCGAGCAGCATTGCAGCTCTGGTCTCCGGCATCAGGGGTGCGTTCCGCAGAGGCCCTTTGGCCCGGCGGCATTTTTCAGTGCGCCACGCAGAATACCGGACCTGAAGACCGAAGGCGAGAGCGACAGTATCCAACGGAAGGTTACCGCCGGATGGTCCTGTTGCGACGGAAACCTCGCGCGCGAGAATGCAGGTGTAAGGTTGTCTTGACGCGCTGCTTGCATTTCGCGGCGTTTGGCCTTATCAAGCTCGGGCGACGCTTTCTTCATCGACCTTGCTGTTTCCTCAGGGCTTCAGTTTTCGATCAAGCCAACTGAGCCGGGCCACCACATGCTGTGGGTGGCGGATACACAAGGAGTTATCACGATGGCCAATGGCACCGTGAAATGGTTCAACGCAACCAAAGGTTTTGGTTTTATCGCCCCCGCTGGCGGCAACCGTGACGTTTTCGTTCACATCACCGCGCTGGAACGTGCCGGGATCCGCAGCCTCGCCGATGGCCAGGCTGTGACCTTCGACATCGAAACCGGCCGTGATGGCCGCGAATCGGCGACGAACCTCGCTCTGGCATAAGCCGGGCGCCCTTCGCTTGAAGGGATGAGAGATTTGCGGGGGTGGCCCAGAAGGCCGCCCCCGTTTTCGTTTGTGCAGTGCCGTTTACGAGTTCTTAGAACAGCAGCCCGTCATAGACGGCATAGGCACCGGCCGTGCTTTGCAGGTTCTCGGCCACACGCGTGTCGCGGGCATAGGCGAGCACTGCCGAGTAGGTGCCCGGACCGAAAGAGCCGTCGATGCCGCTGCGGTAATAGCCCTGCGACGCCAGACGGCGCTGGATCGCCTTACGCTCGGCCGAGGAATAGCTCTGGAATGCGCGGGCGGCCGGGGTCGAGTAGATCGAGCCGTAGTCATGCGCCGGGGCATAGACCGGCGGGCGGTTGTACACCGGCTGCGGCTGATAGACCGGCTGAGACGGATAGACGTATTGCGGCGGGGCGCGGCGGGCGCGTTGCTTCTGGTTGATGTCGTTGATGATCGCGCCGACAACGACCGCCGTGGCGACGCCTGCGACGAAGTTCCGCTCGTTCTTTCCCCAGGCGAGGGCAGGGGCAGCAGGAAGGCTCGCCATGAGCGAGAGAGCAGTCAGGGCCGCAATGGCGCGAGTTTTGACAGGGAGCAGCATGTCGTTTCCTTTCGTGTGGACCCCGGCAGCGGGGCTTGCCTCGAAAGGTATGGGGTCCTTTGCCGCGATAGGCAAAATCAGCCCTTTGATAGGCGATAACATGTTATAATTCAATGGGATGGCGGTTTGAGGCTTTGTGCCTGCGCCCACTCTCTCTGCTTGGTGCCGCCTCTCCTCCCGTCAAATTAAACGGGAGGAGGACAGGGCCCGCCGGTTCTGCTGCCCCTATTTCACCCGGAAATCGAAATGCTTGCGCACATCTTCCTCGATTCGCCATGTGCCCTTGAACGTCGGCTCCACCACAAAGGCGTCGCCCGCGGAAACGGTGACCGGAGCGCCGCCATCC
>JANOCQ010000142.1:0-2078 GCA_031412255.1 Paracoccaceae bacterium
CCTCGCATGCTGGTTTCCTCGCGCTTCGGCAAGCATGTACAGCCGCTCGATTTCGGACGGGTCGGAATTGGCGATCACGCCGGTGTCCATCATGCGGCCGAGATTGACGGGCGCCGCTCCATGCCCCATGGCCATCGCCACCTCGAACCGAAGCCGTGCTGCCTCCGGGTCTTGGTTTAACCCTTTCCCTTTCAGGAGCGCCCAGCCAAGCCCGTCAACCGAATCGCCTTCACGTTGGGAAGGCAGCAATCCGGCAGTTGCAATCCGTTCGCTTTCCTCCGCGCCGAATTCACAAACCGAAACGGAGTGCGCGGCAAGAAACCGGCCGAGTGCTTTCACTTCGGCCTCCAATCGCCCGACATCCCACGTAATACCAGACAGGCGACACTTGATGCCGCCCGGGCAAAACCTCGGCACGACCCAGTCGTTCCAGATTGTGCTGATCTCATCGTAGTTGTTCACGAAGCGCGGATCTCGCGAGGGCTGTGTCCTTGCGAGCCATAGACCAAGACGTGCGCCATATATCACCCAAAGGCCATTCTTCATGTGTCGACCAACGGTGATCCAAGCCGTCAAGATCGCACGAAGCGCGTTCAGGTGATGACTGTTCGCGCCATACTTTTCCGACAGAAGGTTGAGCAGGTAATCGAGGTAGATAGCCTCCCTAAGCCCCGATCGGAACGCATGCTCGGGTGTATGTGCAGGGTTGGTCGACGAGTGGATGCCGGGGAGGACTATGGCGCCCGTCACGCCTGGGACGACCTGTGCTAGATCATGGTCGATCGATATCTGATCCGGGGGAGCAATCTCGTGCGTGCGCATCGCCATGACCAATGCGCTGGGCCAGACTTTCAGCGAGCCGTTCCCGGAAGGCAGGCCGTTTACCAGGTTTCGGCTGTGCCAGCTAAGTCGGACATGCTCCGATATGAAGCAATCGTCGATGGTGACGGACAGAAAGGATGGATGCATCCGGGTATCTGCGTCCACGGTGACAAAGAAATCGGACCCGGCTGCCTCTGCCGCTGCCTTGTGGCAGGCATCCAGCCCCTTGACCCCGTGCACCCGGATCAAGTCCGGCACGATCGACCGCAGTTCTTCTGCCGTCTGATCCGCCCAGGGTTCATCGTAAGAGAGGAGCACGATTGGCAGATCAAGAACGCGCATCGAAGCCCTGTTATTCGTGGACGAGGTTGAAATCGAGCAACCCGTATTGCGCAATCCAGTCACTGGCGATCTTCTCGCCCTGGCTGCGTTCGGCATCCGTCATCTTGGGAAGCAGCGCCGCAATCTTGGCCTCGATTTCCACCAGTTCCTTTTTTGAATCGATCGTATCGCGCAGGATGGCGGCGTCCCGGGCTATGATGTAGTTGGCGTATCCCTCGGGCAGGTTGCGCACCTCTCCGGCATTGTCGTCGATGAGGACGTCGCCAAGAAAGGTGTAAGCGCCAAGGTAGTTGCGTTGCGCTGAAAGCCGGAAATAGGCGAGTGCCGTCGGAATGTCAGGCTGGACGCCCCAGCCGGTCAGGAAGGCGCGCCCCAAATGGAAGGCTGAGTACGGGTTTCCGAGTTCGGTAGCCTGCGTAAGCCAGCGTATTCCCTCATTCGTGTCCTGCTCGACGCCCTCGCCGCGCATGTAGGCCATGCCGATCAGGTTCATTGCGTCAGTATGGCCCAGGGCCGCCGCGCGTGTATAGTAAGTCAGGGCTTTGGCAGGGTCGGGGGGAATCCCCTGTCCGCGCCGGTAGAGATCCCCAAGCGCGGTCAGAGCCGCGGGGCTGTTCGACAGTGAAGCGATCTCCATCCAGCGGCGCGCTTCGCTGAAGGATTGCGGCACGCCCCAGCCTTCTCGGTAGTGCATTCCAAGGAGCAGACGCATGGCCGGAGCGCCGGTCATGGCTCCGCGCCTTGCGGCTTCCGCCGACCGTTTCATGTCAACCGGAACTCCAAGGCCCAGTCGATAAGTCTCGGCGATTGCACCCCAGGACATGGGGTTTCCGAATTGGGCGGCTTGTTCGGAATAGTAGAGGGCCTCTTCGAACCGATTATCCAGACGGAGGACGCGCCCCTGCAAGCCGAGG
>JANOCQ010000143.1:0-9324 GCA_031412255.1 Paracoccaceae bacterium
TCGAAGTTCTCGATCCCCATCATGCCGAGGTTGGAGATCGCGAAGGACCCGCCCTGATACTCCTGCGGGGCCAGCTTCTTGGTCTTCGCGCGGCCCGCCAGGTCCTTCATCTCCGCCGAGAGCGCCGACAACGACTTCTTGTCCGCATCGCGCAGGACAGGGGTGAAAAGCCCACCCTCCACCGCGACCGCCACCGCCACGTCCGACGGTTTCAGCCGCAGCATCCGGTCACCGGCCCAGACCGCGTTGGCGTTCGGCACCGCCTGCAACGCCATGGCACAGGCCTTGATGATGAAGTCGTTGACTGACAGCTTCACCCCGCGCCCTTCAAGCTGCTTGTTCAGCTGCTCGCGGAACGCCATCAGCGCGTCCAGCCTCACCTCGCGCCTCAGATAGAAATGCGGGATCGTCTGCTTGGCCTCGGTCAGCCGCGCCGCAATCGTCCGGCGCATCCCGTCCAGCGGCACGTCTTCATACTGCCGGTCGGCGTACATCTTCTTCACCGTCTCGGCCGACATGCCGGTCGGCATTCCCGCAGCCGCCGAGGCAGGGGCGGCCTTCGGAGCCTCGGCCACAGCCGCAACGACCGGGGCTGCCACCGCCACTGCTTGCGCCCCTTCGACATCCGCGCGCACGATCCGCCCGTGCGGACCCGAGCCCTTCACAGAGCCAAGGTCCAGCCCCTTCTCCTTCGCGATCCGCCGCGCCAAGGGCGAGGCAAACACCCGCGCCCCGTCAGCCGCAACCGGCGCCACGGCCGCCACGGGAGACGCGGTCTTGGCAGGCGCAGGCTCCGACGCCGGCGCTGCATAGCCGCGCGGGGTGTCGTCATGCGCGGCCGTGTCCATCTTCGGCGGCGCCGTCGGCGGTGGAGCGACCGCTCCGGCCCCCGATCCGGCAACCGTGCCCGCGTCCTCGCCCTCGTCCAGCAGCACGGCAATCGGCGTGTTGACCTTCACGCCCGCCGTGCCCTCGGCCACCAGCAGTTTGCCGACCGTGCCCTCGTCCACGGCCTCGAATTCCATCGTCGCCTTGTCGGTCTCGATCTCGGCCAGGATCTGGCCCGATTTGACGGCATCCCCCTCCTTGACCAGCCATTTCGCCAGGGTGCCTTCTTCCATCGTGGGCGAAAGCGCCGGCATCAGAATTTGCGTAGCCATGGCTTCACCTCACCGGTAGCAGACGGATTTCACCGCCGAGACGATCTCGGCCGGGGTGATCAGCGCGAACTTTTCCAGGTTCGCCGCATAGGGCATCGGCACGTCCTTGCCCGTGCAGGTGATGACCGGCGCGTCCAGATGGTCGAACGCGCGCTGCATGATGGTGGACGCCAGGTGGTCCCCGATGCTGCCCACGGGGAAGCCCTCCTCCACCGTCACGCAGCGGTTGGTCTTGATCACCGATGCCAGCACCGTGTCGTAGTCCAGCGGCCGCAGCGTCCGCAGGTTCACCACCTCCGCCTCGATCCCGTCCTTGGCCAGCAGGTCCGCCGCCGCCAGCGAATGCGCCACCCCGATGCCGAAGGACACGATGGTCACATCCTTGCCCTCGCGGACGATGGACGCCTTGCCGAAGGGCACGGTGAACTCCGGATCCACCGGCACCTCGAAACTGCGCCCGTAGAGGATCTCGTTTTCCAGAAATACCACCGGATTCGGATCGCGGATCGCCGTCTTCAGCAGCCCCTTCGCATCGGCTGCCGAATAGGGGATGCAGACCCGCATCCCCGGCACCGCCGCAAACCAGGCCGAGAAGTCCTGGCTGTGCTGCGCCCCCACCCGTGCCGCAGCCCCGTTCGGGCCACGGAACACCATCGGGCTGCCCATCTGGCCCCCCGACATGTACAGCGTCTTCGCAGCCGAGTTGATGATGTGGTCCATCGCCTGCATCGAGAAGTTGAAGGTCATGAACTCGACGATCGGCTTCAGCCCGCCCCAGGACGCGCCAACCCCGATCCCGGCAAAGCCCATCTCGGTGATCGGCGTGTCGACCACCCGCTTCGGCCCGAACTCATCCAGCAAGCCTTGGCTGATCTTGTAGGCCCCCTGATACTCGCCGACCTCTTCTCCCATCAGGAAAACCATCGGATCGGCGCGCATCTCTTCGGCCATCGCCTCGCGCAAAGCCTCGCGCACCGTCATCGTCTTCGTCGGTCCCTCCGGCAGGTCCGAATGCGGCCAGCCGGACACCGCCTTTGGAATAGCAGGTGCCGCAGGGGCAGCCGTTTCCGGCGCGACCGGCTTTTCCGCCGCCACCGCCGTCGCCGCCACCACCGCAGGCTTCGGCGCGTCGGACACTGTCTCGCCCGCCTCCACCAGCACCATGATCGGCGTGTTCACCTTCACGCCCGCCGTGCCTTCAGCCACGAGGATCCTGCCCACCGTGCCCTCGTCCACTGCCTCGAATTCCATCGTGGCCTTGTCGGTTTCGATCTCGGCAAGGATCTGGCCGGATTTGACCTCGTCGCCTTCCTTGACCATCCACTTCGCCAGCGTGCCCTCTTCCATCGTGGGCGACAGCGCCGGCATCAATACTTCAGTTGCCATGGTGTCTCTCCCCCTCAGGCGTAGATGTCGGTCCAGAGCTCTTCCAGCGGAGGCTCCGGGCTGTCTTTGGCGAACTCGGCGCTCTCGTTGACGACCGCCTTGATCTCCTTGTCGATGGCCTTCAACTCCTCGTCCGAGGCAAGGCCCCCTTGCGTCAGCAGGTCGCGCACGTGCTCGATGCAGTCCTTCTCGGTGCGGATCTTCTCCACCTCTTCCCGCGTGCGGTACTTCGCCGGGTCGGACATGGAGTGTCCCCGATAGCGATAGGTCATCATCTCAAGGATATACGGCCCGTTCCCGGCCCGGCAGTGCGCCACGGCCTTCTCGCCCGCCGCCTTCACGGCCAGCACGTCCATTCCGTCAACCTGCTCGCCCGGGATGCCGTAAGCCAGGCCCCGCCCAAAGTAGGTGGTGGACTTGGTCGACCGCTTCACGCTCGTGCCCATCGCATAGCCGTTGTTCTCGATCACGAAGATCACCGGCAACTGCCAAAGCTCGGCCATGTTGTAGGTCTCATAGACCTGGCCCTGGTTCGCTGCCCCGTCACCAAAATAGGTAAAGGTCACGTTGTCATTGCCCAGATACTTGTCCGCAAAGGCCAATCCGGCCCCCAGCGGCACCTGAGCGCCAACAATGCCGTGCCCGCCGTAGAAATGTTTCTCTTTCGAGAACATGTGCATCGAGCCGCCCTTACCCTTGGAGTAGCCCCCAATCCGCCCGGTCAGCTCGGCCATCACACCCTTGGGGTCCATCCCGCAGGCCAGCATGTGCCCGTGGTCGCGGTAGCTGGTGACGCGCTTGTCGCCTTCCTTGGACGCAGCCTCAAGACCGACAACAACTGCTTCCTGCCCGATGTAGAGATGGCAGAACCCGCCGATCAGGCCCATGCCGTAAAGCTGGCCCGCCTTCTCCTCGAACCGGCGTATCAAGAGCATCTCGCGGTAGTACTTCAGCAGATCGTCCTTCGAGACATTCGGTCGTGCGTCAGGCTTCTTCGCCATCGGGCCCCTCCCAGAGCTTGGGTTTTGCAACTGCAAAATGGTTTAGCGTTAAACCATCTATACAACATCGGTGTTTATTGGGTCAAAAGGATTCTCCGCCGCGCCGACCGATGCGGCGACATGGCACCTATGCGCCGCACAAGGGCTTCTGCGGTCGGTTCGGTAGCCCAAAGTTAACAGCTTCAGACGCAGCCGCGCGTATGCATGAAAGCCATACGCTTTCCATACGCATGGAATACCCCAGGTGAACCGGCATTTGGTGCAGTCAACACACGCCCGCAAGCGTTCTTAGCGGATGGTGATCTCGTCCGACCGCATATAGCCCAGAACGTCGCGAGTTTGCTGGTCCAGAAGGTCAAGGTCCAGGTAATCATCCGACAGCCGGTGCGTCAGGTTCTGCATTTCCGCCAGTTCCGCAGACAACTTGTCCCGTTCGGCCCTCAGCGTCTCGGCCTCGGCATTGATCGCAACGCGTGCAAACATGCCATAATCGCCCTGCACAGCCGCAAAGGTGAAATAGACCCCCAGCGCACAGACGAAGGCCATATAGGCCAGCCCGCCGACGCCTCGTGGTGAATGTGGATGTACTGCCGACATGCGCCCTCTTTGGCCCTCTGGCGGGGACCTGCACGAATCATGCCACAATGCGAATCGCTTGTGAATCCTGAAAGCGCATCGTCCTCAAAGACTTGAGCGACAGCGGGACCCGAGGTGCCCCGCTGCAACCTCAGGTAATCGACGCCGCGTAGATCCCGTCGACAGCACCTTGCAGCACCCGGTCGAACTCCGCGTCCGACTGCCGGGCTGACAGGCCTTCGCTCAAAGCCCGGCTGAAGCTGGCGATGACCCCATGGTTCTGCGCCAGGATCTCGTTCGCCTTGTCGCGGCTGTGACCGCCCGATAGCGCCACCACCTTCAGCACCTTCGGATGCTTGACCAGGGGCTGATAGAAATCCGGGATTGTCGGCAGCGAAAGCTTCAGCATGACCTGGCCTTCAAGGTCTTCCAGGTGCTTCAGGATTTCCTCCTGAAGGATCGCCTCGGCCTCGATCTTGTCGGCGATCGAGATCGTCACCTCCGGCTCCAGGATCGGCATCAACCGATGGGCCGCGACTTGCCGTCCCAGTTCGAACTGCTGCGCCACGATCGCCGCAATGCCCTTGCGGTTCGCCGCATTGACGACTGACCGTTCCTTGGTCCCGAAAATCCCCGCCTTGGCGGCCCGGTCCAGAAGTGCATCCAGACCCGGGATCGGCTTCATCAGCTGAACGCCATCAGCCTCGGCCTCCAAACCCTTGTCGATCTTCAGGAACGGCACCACGCCGCGTTTGTCCCACAGATAGGTCGCGGTGGGCACTCCGTCGATGGTCCGGTCCATCGTCTGTTCGAACAGGATCGCGCCCACCACCTTTTCGCCGCTAAAGGCCGGCGACTTGATGATCCGCGCCCGCATCGCGTGGATCAGGTCGAACATCTGCTCTTCCCCCGAATATTCGCTTTCTGAAACTCCGTACAGTTTCAATGCCTTGGGGGTCGATCCGCCCGACTGGTCCAAGGCCGCAATAAAGCCCCGGCCGTTCCTTACCTGTTCGGTCATCTTCGCGTTGGTCATGTCCGTCTCCCAAATGTCAGCTCAGGCATAGCCTTGATGTCAGGCCCACTCAACCCATCAGCGCCTGCACGCCGGGCAGGTCCTTGCCTTCCATCCACTCCAGGAAAGCGCCCCCGGCGGTGGAGATAAAGGTAAACTCCGCCGCCGCCCCGGCCGCGTTCAGGGCCGCGACGGTATCGCCACCTCCCGCCACCGAAATCAACTTGCCCTCCCGCGTCAGCCGTGCCGCCGCCTTCGCCGCCGCATTGGTCGCGGCGTTGAAGGGCTCGATTTCGAAGGCGCCCAAAGGACCGTTCCAGATCAAGGTCTTGGCCGACGCGAACACCGCCTCCAGCGCCGCCACCGTCCTAGGCCCCGCGTCCAGAATCATCGCATCCGGCGGGCATTTCAGCACGTCCAGTGTCTGGCTCTCCGCCCCCGCCTTGAACTCCCGCGCGACCACGATATCCACCGGCAGATGGATCTGGCAGCCCGCCTTCTGTGCCCGGTGCCGGATCTCGCGGGCGGTTTCCGCCATCTCGCGCTCGGCCAAAGATTTGCCAACCTCGATCCCCTCGGCCACGAGGAACGTGTTCGCCATTCCCCCGCCGATCACCAGATGGTCGACCTTGGTCACCAGGTTCGCAAGCAATTCGATCTTGGTCGAAACCTTCGCGCCCCCGACGACGGCCACCACGGGTCGCTGCGGATTGCCAAGGGCCGCCTCCAGTGCTTTCAGCTCCGCTTCCATCAACCGCCCCGCCGCCGCAGGCAACAGCCGCGCCAGCCCCTCGGTCGAGGCATGGGCGCGGTGCGCCGCCGAAAATGCATCATTCACATAGACATCGCCCAGCTTGGCCATCTGCGCGGCAAGCTCGGGATCGTTCTTCTCCTCACCCGCATGGAAGCGGGTGTTCTCCAGCAGCACGACGTCACCAGGTCCCGCCTTGGCAATGGCCGCCGCCGCCACATCGCCCACGCAATCCGCCCCGAAGACCACCTTGCGGCCCAGCGACCCGGCCACCGCACCGACGACATGCGAAAGGCTCATCTCCGGCACGACCTTGCCCTTCGGCCGGTCGAAATGCGCCAGAAGCACCACCTTGCCGCCCTTGGCGAGGATCGCCTCCACCGTCGGCCTGATCTTGTCGATCCGCGTCATGTCCGTCACCCGGCCCGCTTCCATCGGCACGTTGATGTCCACGCGCGTCAGCACCACTTTCCCGTTCAGGACCATGTCATCCAGCGTTTTCCAGGGCATCGCAGTCTCCTTTGGTGAAAGCCTGCCCGCTATTGCCCCGCCGATCACGGCTGCGTCAACTGCTTCCCGCGCTTTGCGCTTCCCTTGGCCGGATGCCGCCAGTAGGGTCCTGCCCGATGCAAAACCAAGGAGACCCCGATGGCCGATATCAAGGACCCGGAAAACACCATCATCCTGACGCTGAAGGACGGCGAAGTGGTGATCGAACTGCTCGCCGACGTGGCGCCGAAACATGCCGAGCGGATGAAGCAGCTTGCCCGCGACAAGGCCTACGACAACGTGGCCTTCCACCGGGTGATCGACGGCTTCATGGCCCAGACCGGCGACGTGGAAAACGCCAACATGGAGAGCCCCAGCTACAACCCCCGCCGCGCCGGCACGGGTGGCTCGCAGTATCCCGACCTTCCGGCAGAGTTCTCGAAACTGCCGCATGACCGGGGCACCCTGGGTGCGGCCCGCTCGCAGAACCCGAACAGCGCCAACAGCCAGTTCTTCATCAACTTCAAGGACAACAGCTTCCTGAACGGCCAGTACACGGTCTATGGACGTGTCATCTCGGGAATGGAGCATGTCGACAATATCACCAAGGGCGAGCCTCCGGCCAACCCGGACCGCATGATCACTGTAAGGGTGGCTGCCGATGTCCAGGCTTGATCGCATCCTCGCAGGCGGCCTTTTCGCGGCTGGTCTTGCCGTTGTCGCGGGCTATGGCATCAGCCAGACCGCCCAGGCTCAGGAGGCCACCGACGGCCCCGGCCCGAACCTGGTGATCGAGGTCGCAGGTGCTGCCAACGGCACTGTGGTCATCGACCTTCTGTCCGAAGTCGCACCCCAGCACGTCGCGCAGATCACCGCGCTGGCCACGGAAGGCGCCTATGACAACGTGGTCTTCCACCGCGTGATTGACGGCTTCATGGCCCAGACCGGCGACGTGGCGAACGGCAAGGCGGGAGGAGACCTCTCGATGGCCGGCATGGGTGGGTCATCCAAGCCCGACCTCCCGGCCGAGTTCTCCACCGACCTCAGCTTCCAGCGCGGCGTCGTGGGCATGGCGCGCTCGAATGACCCGAACAGCGCCAACAGCCAGTTCTTCATCATGTTCGGCGACGGCAGCTTTCTTGATGGCCAATACACCATCGTCGGCAATGTCGTCTCGGGGATGGAGGTCGTGGATGCGATCCAGCGCGGCGAGCCGCCAGCCACGCCCGACGTGATGACGAAGGTTACTGTCCAGGAATGAGATCGGCAGGGTGGGCGATAGCGCCCACCCCCCTTTACCCCAGCACCACCAGCGCGTGCCGTTTCCTGCCGGCGGTCAGCTTCAAAGGCTCGACGAGATGGCTTGCGCCGTAGCGCAGGGCCGTATCGGTGACGATCTCATCGTTCACGCGTGCCCCGCCCTCGGCGATCAACCGCTTTGCGTCCTTGCCGCTGGCCGCAAGTCCCGCCCGCACGAAAAGCTGTACGATCCCGACACCCTCGGCCAGTTCCCGGGCCTCCAGCGTGACCGTCGGCAGGTCGTCCCCGATCCCGCCCTTCTCGAACACATCCCGCGCCGTGGCTTCCGCCGCCGCAGCCGCCTCGGCCCCGTGCAGCAGGGTCGTCACCGCATTTGCAAGCTGAATCTTCGCCGCGTTGATCTCGGATCCGCCAAGCGCGCCAAGACGGTTGCATTCCGCCACCGGCAGTTCGGTGTAAAGCTTCAGGAACCTTCCGACATCCGCATCCGGCACGTTGCGCCAGAACTGCCAGAACTCGTAGGAACTGAACAGATCGCCGTTCAGCCAGACCGCGCCCTGCTGGCTTTTCCCCATCTTGCGGCCATCGCTCATCGCCAGCAGCGGCGAGGTCAGCCCGAACACTTCCCCCCCGATCACCCGCCGCGTCAGGTCCACGCCGTTGACTATGTTGCCCCACTGGTCCGACCCGCCCATCTGCAACAGACAGCCATAGCGGCGGTGCAGCTCCAGGAAATCATAGGCCTGCAGGATCATGTAGTTGAATTCCAGGAACGACAGCGACTGCTCCCGGTCCAGCCGCGACTTCACGCTTTCAAACGACAGCATCCGGTTCACGCTGAAATGCCGCCCGATGTCGCGAAGGAAGCCGATGTAGTTCAGCGCATCCAGCCACTCGGCGTTGTTCACCATCACCGCGTCGGTCGCACCCTCGCCAAACCGGACGTAAGGCGAGAACGCCCGCTTGATCCCCTCGATATTGCTGTTGATCTGCGCGTCCGTAAGCAAGGGGCGTTCATCCGCCCGGAACGACGGATCGCCGATCTTGGTCGTGCCGCCGCCCATCAGCACGATGGGCTTGCCGCCGAATTTCTGCAGCCAGCGCAGCATCATGATCTGGATCAGGCTGCCGACATGCAAACTGGTGGCCGTCGCATCGAACCCGATGTAACCGGGCAGCACATTCTTCACCAATGCCTCGTCAAGCGCCTGATAATCCGTGCAATCGGCAACAAATCCGCGCTCGAACATCACGCGCATGAAGTCAGATTTCGGATGGTAGTTCATGGCCGCCTCGGTCTAGGATGGGCGCGGTATATCTTCGCGTGGGACACAAGGGAAGATGCGGAAAGACGGTGCATTGTGGGCGCTTGGGGCCATGTCGGGCACCTCGCTTGACGGCGTCGATGCCGCCATGATCAAGACGGACGGACATTCTGTCCTTGCCTTCGGTCCCGCCGCCTACCGGCCCTATACTCCCGCCGAACAGGAAACCCTCCGCCGCGCCTTGGGCCAATGGCCCGGCGATCCGGATGTCGGGGCCGCAACCGAACTTGTGGAGACCGCCCATGCCGAGGTCCTTGCCCGCTTCTCGGGGGCCGAGGTTCTGGGCTTCCATGGCCAGACCCTGGCCCATGATCCGAAGGGCAGGGGCACCCACCAATGCGGCAACGGTGCGATCCTTGCC
>JANOCQ010000144.1:0-6740 GCA_031412255.1 Paracoccaceae bacterium
CCTGCACCTGGCCGGGTTGTGACTTGGGCGGGGCGGCCTTGTCGGATCCGGCGAGTTCGAGGGCCAGCATCAACCCGTGGCCGCCGCGGACGTCGCCGATCACCGGGTACTTGGTCTTGAGGGCGTTGATCCCGTCCCAAAGCTGCCGCCCCCTGGCGGCGGCGTTGACGGGGACGTTCAGGCGCCTGGTCTCGGCGAGGCAGGCGATGGCGGCGGCGGCCCCGACCGGGTGGCCGGAGTAGGTGTAGCCGTGGCCGATGGCGGCTTTGCCAGTGTCGTCGGATTCGAAAACCTGGGCCACGCCTTCGGCAATCATGACCGCACCGAAGGGAAAATAGCCATTGGTGATGGCTTTGGCGGTGCAGGCGAAGTCGGGTTGCACGCCCCAGAGACGGCTGCCGGTCCAGGCGCCGGTCCGACCGAAGGCGGTTATCACTTCGTCGGCGATGAGGAGAATGCCGTGCTTGCGGCAGAGCGCGGCGACATTCGGCATGAAGCTTTCATGAGGGAGAATGACGCCGCCTGCGCCAAGGATCGGCTCCATGATGAAGGCGGCGATGGTGGCTGGACCCTGGAAGGCGATCTCGTCTTCAAGGGCTTGCAGGCAGAGTTGGGCCAGCTTCGCGGGGTCGGCTTCGTTGAAGGGGTTTCGGTAGGTGTAGGGGGCTGGGATGTGGAAGCACCCGGGGAGGAGCGGTTCGTAAGCGGTGCGGAAGTTCGCATTGCCGTTGACCGAGGCCCCGCCCATATGGGTGCCGTGGTAGCCCTTCCTGAGGCTGAGGAACTTGGTGCGGCCGGGTTCGCCCTTGATCTTGTGATACTGGCGGGAAAGGCGGAGTGCGGTTTCCACACTGTCCGACCCACCCGAGGTGAAGAAGGCGCGGGTCAGGCCGTCGGGTTCGAAGAACGCGCGCAGCTCTTCCGCCAGTTCGATGACCTTGTCGTTCGAGGTGCCGCGGAAGATCGAGTAGTACGGGAGCGCGTCCAGCTGGGCGGCGATGGCGTCCTTTACCGGCTGGCAGGAGTAGCCGAGGTTGACGTTCCAGAGGCCGCCCACCGCATCCACCACCTCATGTCCGTCGATGTCACGGATGCGGGTGCCATGGGCGGCGGTGATGATCGCGGGCGGGTTCTTCAGGCTGTCCGAGGGTGCCGTCATCGGGTGCCAGAGCGAGCGGGCGTTATGGGCCTTGAGGTAGTTGGCGTCCTTCATCGGGCGGCTCCTTTCCAGAGACGGGCAAGACTTTCGGGGACCTGTCCGCCCCAGAGGCCGGTGATCTCGGCCCCGGCGGCGGTAAGATCGCGGGTGATGGTGGCGTGCAGGTCCGGCGTCATCCGGGGAACGGCAGCGGCGACGGCCAGTGCGCCGATGCAGGCTCCGCCAGCGTCGAAAACCGGCACGGCGAGGGAATGGACGTCCTTTTCGAAAGTCGAGACCGTTTCAGCTACCCCCCGCGCGCGCGCGTCGTTGATTCGATCGCGCAGAGCTGCGGGCTCGGGCGCGGCGGCGATCAGCTGCTCGGGGTCGGGGTGAAAGGCCAGCACGGCGGCCCCAGACGCGGTTGCGTGGTAGGGCAGGACATCGGCGTCCTCCATCATCACCTTCATGCCGGGTCGCGCGGCGTAGGCATAAGAGAGGGTGACCAGCCGTCCGGCAACGCGGTGCGACAGATGGGCGGTCTCTCCCGTGGCCTCGGCCAGCTTGCGCAGAATGGGCTGCGCGGCTTGCCGCATCGGGACGGCCGCTTCGCGGAGCGCAGCCAGACGCAGGACAGCGGGGCCAAGGCGGTATTCGCGCTGGGGGCCAACCTGTTCGACAAGGCCCTTCGCGGCAAGGTCGGTGAGCAGCCGGTGGCAGGTGGCCTTGTTCAGGCCCGACAGCCGGGTGAGCTGTCCAAGACCAAGCTGCGGACTGTCCCGGCTGAAGAGCTGGAGCAGATCGAGTGCCTTCGTGACAGTGCTCATGCGTGTCCTCCGCGGTCGGTGGTGCCAGAGCGCGGTTCGGGCGTCAAGTTTTTCGGACCATTGGTTCAAATAGTGAACCATACCGCGCCGGTCCTGCCCGACGTCGCGTCCAGAGAACCGCCCAGTGCCGCAAAGGCGGGCAATTGCGGGGAATGGTCTTGCCAAGCCCTCCTGCCGCTTGTGCCGAATCGGGAATGAGTTTTACCTCCTGGTAAAAATCCGAAGACCAACCAGCAACAGGGGATGGGAAGAAATGACTACGGGAACCTTCACGGTATCGCGGCGCGGGCTGCTTCTGGGCGGTGCAGCGGCACTGGTCGCGGCGAACCAGCCGCGTGGCGCCTGGGCGCAGGAGCCGATCAAGATGGCGGGCATCTATACGGTGCCGGTGGAACAGCAGTGGGTGAGCCGCATCCACATCGCCGCCGAGGCGCTGAAGGCGGCGGGAACGGTGGACTATACCTACACCGAGAACGTGGCGAACACCGACTATCCCCGGGTGATGCGCGAATACTGCGAAGCCGGCGTCAAGCTGATCGTCGGCGAGATCTTCGGAGCCGAGGCCGAGGCCCGTGAGGTCTGCGCGGAGTATCCGGACGTGGCTTTCCTTCTGGGGTCGTCCTTCATGCCCGACGCGGCGGCGAACCCGAACCTTGCGGTCTTCGACAACTATATTCAGGACGCGGCTTACCTGTCGGGCATTGTCGCGGGGGGCATGACCAAGGGCAACATCGGCATGGTCGGCGGCTTCCCGATCCCCGAGGTCAACCGCCTGATGAACGCCTTCATGGCCGGTGTGCGCGAGGTGAAAGCCGATGCGAAGTTCCAGGTCAGCTTCATCGGGTCCTGGTTCGACCCGCCAAAGGCGAAGGAGACCGCTTTTGCCATGATCGACGGCGGCGCGGACCTGCTTTATGCGGAACGCTTCGGGGTTTCCGACGCGGCGAAGGAACGCGGCGTGCTGGCGATCGGCAACGTGATCGACACGCAGGCGGATTATCCTGAAACGGTGGTGACATCGGCGTTGTGGCACTTTGAGCCGACACTGAACGCTGCCGTCGCGGCGATTCAGGGCGGGACGTTCAAGGCCGACAATTACGGAGTCTATTCCTACATGAATGTGGGCGGTTGTTCGTTGGCCCCCTTGGGCACCTTCGAGGGCAAGGTTCCGGCCGAGGTCATGGCGCTGGTGGCCGAGAAGGAGGCCGCGATCAAGGATGGCAGCTTTACCGTGACCATTGACGACAGCGAGCCCGCGTCGTCGTGATCCACGGGAAGAAAGAGGCGGAGGTCGTCCTCCGCCTCGACGGCATTTCCAAGCGCTTTGGCGCGCTCAAGGCCAACGACGGCGTGTCGTTTGTCCTGCGGCGTGGGGAGGTCGTGGCCCTGTTGGGCGAAAACGGCGCGGGGAAGACGACGCTGATGAACATCCTTTTCGGCCACTACGTGGCCGATGAAGGATCGGTGGAGGCGTTCGGCCAGCCCTTGCCCCCCGGAAACCCGCGCGCGGCGCTGGCAGCCGGGGTGGGCATGGTGCACCAGCACTTCACCCTGGCTGGCAACCTGACAGTCCTGGAGAACATCCGTCTGGGGACCGAGGGGCTTTGGTCGCGCAGCGCTTCGGGTGCGCGGGCGAAGGTAGAGCGGCTATCACGCGACTTCGGCCTTTCGGTGCATCCCGATGCCAAGGTGGGCCGCTTGTCGGTGGGCGAACGCCAGCGGGTGGAGATCCTGAAGGCGCTTTACCGGGATGCTCGGGTTCTGATCCTGGACGAACCGACGGCGGTGCTGACGCCACAGGAGTCAGAGGCATTGTTCGCCACGCTCCGGAAGGCCACGGCGCTTGGGCTGTCGGTGATCTTCATCAGCCACAAGCTGCACGAGGTCTTGGCGATTGCGGATCGCTGCGTCGTCTTGCGCCATGGTCGCGTGGTGGGCGAGCTCGACACTCAAACAACCGACAAGCGCGCGCTGGCGGCGCTGATGGTGGGGGGAGAGCTGTCCTTGCCCCGGGCCGAAGCGCGCGAGCCGGGGGCGGTACTGATGCGGCTTGATGCGGTCCACACGCCGGACCGCGGGGCCTCTCCCGGACTGAAAGCGGTCACGCTGGACCTGCGCGCGGGGCAGATAACCGGGCTCGCCGGGGTCTCGGGCAACGGGCAGGCAGCGCTGGCCGAAATCGTGGGCGGGCTGGCTTTGCCGCAGGCGGGCCGGATCATGCTGAAAGGCACCCCGGTGGCGCGCTGGTCTCCGGCCGAGGCCTTGGCGCGAGGTGTCGCAAGAATACCGGAGGATCGGCACCACCAGGGGTCCATCGCCGACTTCGACCTGACCGAAAACGCGGCGCTGGAGGGCTACCGGACGCGCTTTTCCCGGCACGGCTGGATGAACTGGCGCGCGGCGAGGGAGTTTGCCGAAGGCATCATCGATCGGTATGACGTCCGCTGTCCGGGACCGGAGACCCGGATCCGGCTTCTGTCGGGCGGCAACATGCAGAAGCTGATTTTGGGGCGCGCGATGGCCCCTGGGCCCGAGGTGATCCTCGCGAACCAGCCGGTGCGCGGGCTGGACGTGGGCGCGATTGCCTATGTGCAAAGCCAGTTGATCGCAGCACGGGACCGGGGGGCGGCAGTGCTGCTGATCTCGGAAGATCTGGACGAGATCATGGGCTTGTCGGACGTCATGCATGTGCTGTCTGAAGGTCGCCTTTCGCCTGGTTTCGCGCGCGGGACAATGACGGCAGCGGACCTTGGCCTTTGGATGGCCGGGCAGAAGTTCGAGGGTGCGCATGCGGCTTGAGCCGATCGCAAACCCGTCACCTGCCCGCAGGCTGGGGCTGCCTGTGCTGGCACTGGTGGCCACTTTGGGGGTGGCCATGCTTTTGGCGCTGGTGGCCGGAGCGAACCCGCTTGCTGTCCTTGGCCAGATCGCCACCGGCGCGTTGGGATCGAAGCTCGCCATCCTTGAAACCCTCAACCGAGCGACGCCGCTGATCTTCACGGGGCTGGCCGTCGCCGTCGCCTTCCGGGCGAAGCTTTGGAACATCGGGGCCGAAGCGCAGCTTTATGCAGGTGCGATCCTTGCGGTCGTGCTGGGGACCGGGCTTCTGGGGAGCCCATGGGTCCTGCCGGTGTCCGCCCTGGCCGCAATGTTTGCCGGGGCGGCGCTGCTGCTGGGACCGGTGCTGCTGAAGACGCGGCTGGGGGTGGACGAGGTCGTCACCACGCTGCTTTTGAACTTCATCATGCTTTTGCTGGTCAGCTACCTGCTGGAAGGTCCGATGAAGGACCCGATGGGCATGGGCTGGCCGAAATCGACCCCGCTGATCCCCGAAGCCCGCCTGCCCCGCATTGTCGAGGGGCTGCGGCTGCACTGGGGGTTCGCACTGGCGATCCTGGCGGCGGTGGTGGTCTGGGTGATCCAGACCCGGACAACGCTGGGCTTCGAGATAGGGGCCGTGGGGCAAAGCCCAGAGGCGGCGCGGTTCGCCGGGATGCCTGTGAACCGGGTGCTGGTGAAGACGGCCCTGCTCTCGGGCGGCCTTGCGGCACTGGCCGGATGGTCGGAGGTCGCGGGGCTGAAAGGCCATCTGTCGTCGGACCTGTCGCCGGGGTTTGGCTATACCGGGATCATCGTCGCCATGCTGGCGCTTTTGCACCCGCTGGGGGTGGTGGTCACGGCGATCTTCGTGGCGGGAATTTTCGTGGGCTCGGACGCGATGAGCCGCGCGGCAGGGGTGCCGACCTATATCGCGGACATGCTCTTGGCCGTGGCGCTGCTGTTCATGGTACTGGCAATCCTCCTGACCAAGGTAAGGGTGGTGCGGGGATGAGCGAGATCGTCGATATCCTGATCTCGGCCAGCTTCTGGGCGGCGGTCATCCGCATCGCCTCGCCCTTGATCTTGGCGACGATGGGGGAACTAATCTGCGAGCGCGCCGGGGTGCTGAACCTTGGCATCGAGGGGATCATGGTCATCGGGGCCTTCACCGGCTGGATGGCGGTCTACCAGGGGATGCCTCTGTGGGGCGGCGTGGCGGTGGCGATGGGCGCGGGGATGCTGTTCGGACTGCTCCATTCGATCCTGACGGTCCCGTTCGGTCTGTCGCAGCATGTCGTCGGCCTTGGGGTGACGCTGTTTGCCACGGCCTCGGCGTCCTTCGCCTACCGGCTGATGCTTCCCGAAGTGACGAGCCCACCGAAGATCAAGCCATTCCAGCCGCTGGACATTCCGGTCCTGAGCGACTTGCCGTGGCTGGGCGAAGCGCTGTTTTCGCAGACGGCGCTTACCTGGGCCGCCTTCGCGGTTGCGCTGGTGGTGGCCGTCACGCTGTATCGGACTCCGCTTGGGTTGGCGATGCGGGCCGTCGGGGAGAACCCGGCGGCGGTCGAGGCGCAGGGGCTGTCGGTCACCGGTCTGCGGATGGGGGCGGTGATCGTCGGATCGGGGCTGATGGCGGTGGGGGGCGCGTTCCTGACGCTGTCGGCCTTCTCCAGCTTCTTTTTCGAGATGGTGAACGGCCGCGGCTGGATCTGCGTCGCACTCGTGGTCTTCGGCGCGTGGAAACCGGGCAAGGCGGTGCTGGGGGCAATCCTCTTTGCCGCCTTCGACGCGTTGCAGATCCGCCTGCAGCAGACCGGGCTCGGCGCGGTGCTGCCCTATCAGCTTTTCCTGGCCCTGCCTTTCATCCTGTCCATCCTTGCGCTTATCCTCATGTCTCGACGCGCCGAGGTTCCTGCGGCCCTGATGGTGCCGTACAACAAGGGGGAACGCTG
>JANOCQ010000145.1:0-31103 GCA_031412255.1 Paracoccaceae bacterium
TCGCGATGCACGGCTGCGACGTGATGATCAACATCGGTGCGCGCTTTGACGACCGCATCACCGGACGGATCAAGGACTTCAGCCCGAAATCCCGCAAGGCCCACATCGACATCGATCCGTCGTCGATCAACAAGGTGATCCATGTCGAGGTGCCGATCGTCGGCGACGTGACCCGTGTGCTGGAAGAGGTCTTGCGCCAATGGCGTGCGCGGGGGTCGAAGACCAACCAGCGCAGCCTCGCGCAGTGGTGGACCCAGATCGAGGAATGGCGCGCGGTAAAGTGCCTGTCGTACAAGAACTCCACCACCACCATCAAACCGCAATACGCGCTGGAGCGGTTGGAGGCCCTGACAAAGGGAATGGACCGCTACATCACCACGGAAGTCGGCCAGCACCAGATGTGGGCCGCGCAATTCCTGGGGTTCGAAGATCCGAACCGCTGGATGACCTCCGGCGGTCTTGGCACCATGGGCTACGGCCTGCCCGCCTCCATCGGCGTGCAGATCGCCCACCCCGAGGCCTTGGTCATCAACGTCGCCGGTGAGGCGTCGTGGCTGATGAACATGCAGGAAATGGGCACCGCGATGCAGTTCCGCGCGCCTGTGAAGCAGTTCATCCTGAACAACGAACGCCTCGGCATGGTCCGCCAGTGGCAGGAGTTGCTGCATGGCGAGCGGTATTCCTCATCCTGGAGCGAAAGCCTGCCCGATTTCGTCAAGCTGGCCGAGGCTTTCGGCTGCAAGGGCATCAAGTGCGCGGACCCCAAGGACCTTGACGACGCGATCATGGAGATGCTGCGCTATGACGGCCCGGTGATCTTCGACTGCCTGGTTGAAAAGCATGAAAACTGCTTCCCGATGATCCCGTCGGGCAAGCCGCACAACGAGATGCTGCTTGGCGATGCCGACACCCAAGGCGTGATCGGCGCCAAGGGCGCGGTTCTCGTCTGACATACCGCACCGGGGGTTTCGCACCCCCGGACCGCCCGTGGGACAGTGACGCAAGACAAAGAAGGGGACTCCATGTCCGCGCTGAACATCAAGAAGGGCTCGACGAGCCACTCCGCCTACGACCTCCGCTCTGCTCTCTCCGAGGTGGAGGAGAGCCACACCTTGGCGGTAATCGTCGAGAACGAGCCGGGTGTTCTGGCCCGCGTCATCGGCCTGTTCTCCGGGCGGGGCTACAACATCGACAGCCTCACGGTGGCAGAGGTCGACCACACCGGCCACCGCAGCCGGATCACCATCGTAACCCGGGGCACCCCGGCGGTCATTGACCAGATCGAGGCGCAACTGAAACGCATGGTCCCGGTGCACGAGGTTCAGGACCTGACTGCCGAAGGCCCGTCCGTCCAACGAGAACTCGCCTTGGTCAAGGTCCAGGGCAAGGGCGACCACCGGATCGAGGCCCTCCGCCTCGCCGAGATCTTCCGGGCCAATGTGGTGGACAGCACCCTGGAAAGCTTCGTCTTCGAGATGACCGGCACGCCCGAAAAGATCGACGCCTTCGCCGACCTGATGCGGCCTCTGGGCCTGGTCGAGATCGCCCGCACCGGCGTCGCGGGGCTGAAGCGCGGGATCCAGAACCTTTAGGTGTTCCGCGCCGGATACAGGTAGTCGCGCGTCATGGGAACGGTGCCGCGCGCCTTGGCCAGTTGCAGCTGGTGGATCACCAGATGCCCCACGGCAAATCCCATCTCGGCCGCTTGCAGGTAATAGCGCCACATCCGCACAAAGCGGTCATCCTGCAGTTGCAGCACCCGCCCAAGGTTGGCATCGAACCGCGTCAGCCACTCTTGCAGCGTCCGCTCATAGTGCCCGCGCCAGACCTCCAGGTCCGACAGGATCATCCCGCTCTTCTCCACCACCCGCATCGCCTGGCTGATCGTCGGACAATAGGCACCCGGAAAGATGTATTTCTGGAACCAGGGCGAGATTGTGCTCGGTGGTGACCAGCGTCCGATGTAGTGGATCAGCGCCACCCCGTCCTGCGGCATCAGATCGGCGATCTTCCGGAAATAGGTCCGCAGATGCGGTAAGCCGACATGCTCCATCATCCCGACCGAAACGACACGATCGTACCTTTCCGTGACCGCCCGGTAGTCCTGCAACCGGAACGTGACCTGTCCCTCCATCCCCGCTGCGCGCGCCCGGGCCTGGGCTTCGGCGAGTTGCACCTCGGACAAGGTGATCCCCGTCACCTCTACCCCGTGGTCCCGCGCAAGGCTCAAGGCCAGGGTCCCGAAGCCGCAGCCGATGTCGAGGACCCGCAACCCCGGTCGGAGGAGCAGTTTGCCACCGATATGGGCCATCTTGGCCGCCTGCGCTTCCGCAAGTGTCATGTCGGGGCGCCGAAAATAGGCGCAGGTGTATTGCCTGGTCTCGTCCAGGAAAAGCCCGTAAAGCTCGGGCGAGATGTCGTAGTGATGCGCCACGTTGCGGCGCGCCACGCCGATGTGGTTCCAGATCGCCCAGGATCTTGCCCGCTTCCACGCCGAGGAAAGCTGAGGCAGGGGCAGCGGCAGCTTCCGGCCCCGCGCATTTCGGATCGCGAATGTCAGAAAGCTGCGAATGTCGTTGCCGGCCAGCGTCAGGCGACCGTCCATATAGGCCTCCCCCATGGAAAGGTCCGGATGCATCAGGAACTGCCGCGGCAAGTCGGGGTCGTTGAGGGTGACGTGCGTCTCGGGGGGACCACCCGGACCAAAAACTTCGGTTCTGCCGTCCGCGAAGGTCAACTCCAGCCGTCCGGTCCATACGCCCCCGCGCAAAAGCGCCGTCAATGCCCGGTCCCACATCGCCGCCAGCCCTCCCCTCGGTGGATCCCAAAGACGACAACGCGGACAGGAGGCTTCGGTTCCTAAATGCCCCGAAAGATTGCCGGGCGCTTCGACAGGAAAGCGGCGACGCCCTCGCGAAAGTCGGCACTGGCACCGCACCGGCCTTGCAGCCGGGCCTCTACCGCCAGTTGCTCGTCCAGGTTCTGCTCGAAGGCGCCGCGCAACGCCTGTTTCAGTGCAGAGTAGGCGCCCGTCGGCCCCGCCGCCAGCTTTGCCGCCCGCGCAGCCACCACTTCGGCGAACCGGTCGTCGGGGACCGCTTCCCAGATCATGCCCCAGTCCACGGCCTGCTTCGCACTGACCGGTTCGGCCAGCATTGCGGCCCCCATCGCACGCTGAAAGCCGACCCGGCGCGGCAGGAAACTGGTGCCGCCCGCATCGGGTATCAGCCCAATCCGGGTGAAGGCCTGCAGGAAAACCGCACTTTCGCAGGCGATCACCAGGTCGCAGGCGAGCGCCAGGTTGGCCCCTGCCCCAACAGCCGCCCCGTTCACCGCAGCGATGACCGGAACCGGGGCCTCGGTGATCGCGCGGATCATTGGCACGTATTCGTCGTTCAGAATGGCCTCGAAGCCAGCGGCCTGCAGCCCCTCGGCATCGGTCAGGTCCTGCCCCGAACAGAACCCGCGACCGGCCCCGGTCAGCACGATCACGCGCGCGTCGTGTCCCGCCTTCAGCGCCGCCAGAAGTTCCAGCCGCATGGCTCGGTTCAAGGCGTTCATCACCTCGGGGCGATCATCGTGATGCGATGCACGCCGCCCTCGACTTCGACCGTCAGAAATCCCGCCATGCGCCGCCTCCCCCAATTTGGCGGCCAGACTAACGGGGCTTACGCAAAGGCCAAAGCCGAACGCGGCGTCACGTGCGATGACAAGTGTAGGGCGGGCGGTATCGGCCTACTCTTTGAGGATTTCCTTCAGACGGGTTTCTTCCTCGGGCGAAAGTGCAACGTCGGAAGCTACCCGGCGTCGGCCCGCCGCAAGTGCCACCGCGACCCCGGCCAGCAGAAGCGCAGGCCCGGCCAACCAGAGGGCCAGGTTCGCACCCTCGGCTGGCGGATTGAACAGCACTCCCTCGCCGTAGCGCGCGACGATGTAGTCGACGACCTCGGCGTCGGTGTCGCCGGC
This sequence comes from Paracoccaceae bacterium, assembly GCA_031412255.1. GTDB lineage: Bacteria > Pseudomonadota > Alphaproteobacteria > Rhodobacterales > Rhodobacteraceae > Tabrizicola. Next base: position 3,967 of record JANOCQ010000145.1, read on the forward strand.
GACCAGCCGCTCTCGGATGATCAGCCGCAGATCCCGGCTGATCGGGGCGTTGCTGTCGTCGATGGTTTCGCCCTGGCAGACCGGGCAGCGGATATCGCGGCTGATCTCGCGGGCGCGGGATTCCAGGACCGGATCGGCCAGCATCTCGTCAGGTTGCACCGCCCAGGCTGGGGTCACCGCCAGAAACAGGGCTAGGATGTAGGATGGGCACTCCGCCCACCTGCGCTTCAGAGAGTCTATCACTCCGCAGGCACTCCCGCCGGGACCCGACGGGCCCCTGCCGCTACGCGGTAACGGCGGTCCGACAGGCTGAGGACACCGCCAAGCGCCATGATGATGCACCCGCCCCAAAGCCAGTTGGCGAAGGGCTCGACGTAGCTGCGCACCGCCCAGCCCCCGCTTTTCTGCCTGTCACCCAGGACCAGGTAGATATCGCGGACGAAGCCATAGTCGATCGCGGCCTCGGTCGTCGGCATCTGCGCCACCGGATAGATCCGCTTTTCCGGGTTCAGCACCGCCACCACCGCGCCGTTGCGCGTCACGGTCATAAAGCCCATGGTAGAGGTGTAGTTCGGCCCCTGCACCTCTTCGACCTTGTCCAGCCGCACCTCATAGCGCCCAAGCGGGAAGGTCTCGCCCTCCTGCACGACGCGTATGTCCTCGATCTTCCAGGACATCATCGCCGACACGGCGAAGATCGTGACGCCAAGGCCGAAGTGCGCCGTGGCCTTGCCCCAGTCGGCCCGCGGCAGCCGGAAAAGCCGGGCAAAGCGTGCCCCGACGCCATCGCGCCCGGTCCGCGCCCAGATGTCGGCCATCGCGCCGAAGCCAACCCAGGCGCCCAGCATCAGGCCCACCGGCCCCAGCGCCGTCCGCCCCGTCTGCATGGCAAAGGCCAGCGCCCCAAGCGCCACCGCAAGCACCATCACCGGGATCAGCCCGCGCAAGCTTCGCCCGATGTCGCCCCGCTTCCAGGCCAGCATCGCTCCTGGAGGCAGGACCAGCGCCAGCGCCACCATGAAGGGCGAGAAGGCGGCGTTGAAGAAGGGTTCGCCCACCGACAGGTCGCGACCAAGCAACATTGAACCGACTAGCGGCCAGATTGTCCCGATAAACACAACAAACGCGGCGACCGTAAGCAGGATGTTGTTCGCCACCAGCGCGCTTTCGCGGCTGACCAGGCTGAACACCCCCCGCGCCTCCATCGACCCGGCCCGCAGCGCAAACAGGATCAGCGCGCCGCCGGTGAAGAAGGCCAGGATCATCAGAATGAACACCCCCCGTTCGGGATCGTTGGCAAAGGCGTGAACCGAGGTGATGACCCCCGACCGCACGATGAAGGTGCCGATCAGGCTGAACCCGAAGGCCATGATCGCCAAGAGGATCGTCCAGGCCTTCAGACTTTCGCGCTTTTCCACGACGATGGACGAGTGCAACAAGGCCGCCGCCAAGAGCCAGGGCATGAAGCTTGCGTTTTCCACTGGGTCCCAGAACCAGAACCCGCCCCAGCCCAGCTCGTAGTAGGCCCACCAGGACCCCAGCGCGATGCCGATCGTCAGGAAGACCCAGGCCGCCAGCGTCCAGGGTCGCACCCAGCGGCCCCACGCGGCGTCGACGCGTCCCTCGATCAGGGCGGCCACAGCGAAACTGAACGCCATCGAAAGCCCGACATAGCCCAGATACAGGAACGGCGGATGGAACGCCAAACCGGGGTCCTGCAACAACGGATTCAGATCCTGCCCGTCCAGGGGTGGCATCGCGAGGCGCCAGAACGGGTTCGAGGTGAGGAGAAGGAACAGCAGGAACGCCACTCCGATCAGACCTTGCACCGCCAAGACCCTCGCCTTCAGCTTCACCGGCAAGTTGCCGCCAAAGGCCGCCACCGCCGCGCCATAGACCGCAAGGATCAGCACCCACAGCAGCAAGGAGCCCTCGTGGTTTCCCCAGACGCCCGACACCTTGTACAGCATCGGCTTCAGCGTATGCGAATTCGACACCACGACGGCCAGCGAGAAGTCGGACACCACGAAGGCCCAGGTCAGCGCCGCGAACGCCCCCGCGACCAGCACCAACTGAACCAGTGCCGCCGGTCCAGCCAGCGCCATAAGCCGCGCATCCCCCCGATGCGCGCCCCATAGGGGCAGCGTGGACTGCACCAGCGCCACCATCAGCGCCAGGATCAGCGCGAAATGCCCAAGCTCGACGATCATCAGCTTCTCCCGTGGTTGCCGCAATGATAGGCGCTCGGGCCTCCGGGGGAAAGCCCTGCGCCCTTCCGCCGCGCCCGCGCACCAGACTGCCGGCCGCCGTCCGCCGATCCCGCCGAATTGTCCGTTGCCACCGGCAGTCCGGCCCCGCTACACCGGACCAAAGCGCCCGACCCAAATGGAGACACCCATGCCCAAGACCATCCTGATCGGTGCGCCCATCGACACCGGCCAGAAGCGCCCCGGTTGCCTTATGGGTCCTGCCGCCTATCGTGTCGCCGGCATCGCCCGCGAAGTCAGCGCCGAAGGCCACGGGGTCGAGGATTGGGGCGACCTTGTCCTGCCAGAGCTGAAGCCGGTCACCTGCGCAAATCCGGTCGTGCACGACCTACCAGAAACCGTCGGCTGGGCCGAGATCCTGATGGACCGCGTCGATGACGCGCTGTCCCAGGGCGGTTTTCCGATCATCATGGGCGGCGATCACTCGCTGGCCTTGGGGTCCGCCGCCGGGGCGGCCGCCTTTGCCGCGCGTCAGGGTCGCCCCCTGTTCCTGCTGTGGCTCGACGCGCATTCCGACTTCCACACACCGCTTACCACCACCTCGGGCAACCTGCACGGCACGCCCCTCGCCTATATCGCCGGGCGCGACGGCTTTGACGCCTTCCCGCCCTTCCCGGCCCCGGTTCCCGCCCGCCGGATCTGCATGTTCGGCATTCGCTCGGTTGACCCCGAAGAACAGGCCGCAATGCTGGAACGCGACATCTTCATCAATGACATGCGGGTGATCGACGAACGCGGGCTCGTGGCTCCGCTGCGCGAGTTCCTCGATCTCGTCCGGCGCGAGGGCGGGATGCTGCATGTCAGCCTTGACGTCGACTTTCTTGACCCGTCGATCGCCCCGGCCGTCGGCACCACTGTTCCTGGCGGTGCGACCTTCCGCGAGGCGCATCTGGTGATGGAGCTTCTGCACGAAAGTGGGCTTGTGACCTCCCTGGACCTCGTTGAGTTGAACCCATTCCTCGACGACCGTGGGATGACGGCCCGGCTGATGGTAGACCTCGTCGGGTCACTGATGGGAAAGAAGGTTTTTGACCGTCCAACCCGGTCCAAATGACAGGAGCCGGCAAGTTTTTGATTTGATGTCAGGATTCAAGCGTATATACGCTATGTAAATACTATGTAACCGCTGTCGATACAAATCTCGCAGATATCCCTAGATTGTATCCATGCGATTTCGTGACAACCGTAAACAAAATTGCCAGAACCAGCACCACTGTTTCCGCTTAGTGCAGATGAAATTCTCCCACGACGTTCCGCCACTCTCCTGGTGCGATCAATCGGCGATGCGTGAACCGTACCGAATGCAGCGGGCCCTCGATCTTCTCCTGCCAGAACTCGATGAACTGGAACATTTTGGGGTAGTCCGGTGACAGATCATACTCCTGCCAGATGAAGCTGTTGAGAACACTGCGATAATCCGGCATCCGGTAGTACAGTTCAGCCGTGGTCAGGCCGTAGCCTTTCAGCATCAGTTCCGTCTCTTGTCCGACCATTCCTGTCCTCCTTTTCGCGGCCATGACGAAATCATGACATGACCCTCCTAAAAATCAATGAAAACAGCCTGTTGTCACTCTCTCCTCGCGGCTGCCAGCCGTTGCGTATCCCGCCATTGCACCCCATAGCTAGGATGGTGTATCCTTCAGCCTGCTAAATCTTGATCCCGCAAGGAAGGCGCGCGCCCTCATGGCCGATACCCCGGAAGACACTGATAAAAAAGAAGAAAACCCGGAGCGTTCCACTTGGCATGGTCCGCAGGTCGACATCGCCGCCGAGATGAAGACCGCCTACCTTGATTACGCGATGAGCGTGATCGTCTCCCGCGCGATACCCGACCTGCGCGACGGGCTGAAGCCCGTCCACCGCCGCATCCTCTTTGCGATGCAGGAATCGGGCAACACCCACGACAAGTCCTACCGCAAGTCCGCCCGTCCGGTTGGCGACACGATGGGGAAATACCACCCGCATGGCGACTCGGCGATCTATGACGCTTTGGTGCGGATGGCGCAGCCGTTCTCGATGTCGCTGCCGCTTCTGGACGGCCAGGGCAACTTTGGAAGCATGGACGGCGACAGCGCTGCCGCGATGCGGTACACCGAAGTGCGGATGGACAAGACCGCGTCGTTCCTTCTGGCCGACATCGACAAGGACACCGTCGATTTCCAGGACAACTACGATGGCAAGGACAAGGAACCGACAGTCCTTCCCGCGCGCTTCCCGAACATGCTGGTCAACGGCGCAGGCGGCATCGCGGTCGGCATGGCGACCAATATTCCGCCGCACAATCTTGGGGAGGTGATCGACGGGACGCTGGCGCTGATCGAAAACCCCGACATCAGCATGGAACAGCTGATGGAGATCATCCCCGCCCCGGATTTTCCGACCGGGGGCCAGATTCTTGGCCGGTCCGGTGCGCGCAAGGCGTATCTTGAGGGGCGTGGCAGCGTCATCATCCGCGCCAAGACCCATATCGAGGAAGTGCGCAAGGACCGCTGGGCGATCATCATCGACGAGATCCCCTATCAGGTCAACAAAGCCACGATGATCGAAAAGATCGCAGAACTCGTGCGCGAAAAGCGGGTCGAGGGGATTGCCAACATCGCCGACGAATCCGACCGTATCGGCGTCAGGGTTGTCATCGAACTCAAGCGCGATGCGACGCCTGATGTGGTCCTGAACCAGCTGTTCCGCTTCTCGGCAATGCAGGTCAGTTTCGGCTGCAACATGCTGGCGCTGAACGGCGGCCGGCCAGAGCAACTGACGCTTCGGGATTTCCTTAGCTATTTCATTACCTTCCGTGAGGAAGTTGTAGCGCGCCGCACCGCCTATGAACTCCGCAAGGCGCGGGAGCGCAGCCATGTCCTGTGCGGCCTGGCGGTCGCCGTGTCGAACGTCGATGAGGTGGTCGCCACCATCCGCGCCTCGGCCACCCCGGCTGACGCGCGCGAGCAACTGATGACGCGGCGCTGGCCGGCCCACGAGATCGCGCCCTATATCCGCCTGATCGACGACCCAACGCACCCGATCAACGACGACGGCACGTACAACCTGTCCGAAGTGCAGGCCCGCGCGATCCTGGACCTGCAGCTGCAGCGCCTGACCCAGCTTGGCGTCAAAACCATCACGGACGAGCTGGAACAACTGGCCGCCAAGATCAAGGACTACCTCGACATCCTGGGCAGCCGCGACCGGATCATGGCGATCATCTCCGACGAACTCCGCGAGGTCAAAGCCCTCTTCGCCGTCCCCCGCCGCACCGAAATCATGGACTGGTCCGGCGACATGGAAGACGAGGACCTGATCGAGCGCGAGGACATGGTCGTGACCATCACCTCCGGCGGCTACATCAAGCGCACCCCTCTGGTGGAATTCCGGTCACAGAACCGGGGCGGCAAGGGTCTGGCCTCGATGCAGACCAAGGACGACGATGTCGTCACGACACTTTTCGTCGCGAATACGCATACTTGGCTCTTGTTCTTCACGACCGACGGCATGGTCTACAAACTCAAGACCTGGCGCCTGCCGCTGGCGGGCCGTACCGCCAAAGGCAAGGCGCTGGTCAACATCCTGCCGATCGACCCCGGTGTCTCGATCGCAGCCCTGATGCCGGTCGACGTCCCCGAGGAAGACTGGGGCAACCTGCAGATCGTCTTTGCCACCTCGGATGGCGACGTCCGCCAGAACGACCTGTCGGACTTCACCAACGTCATGCGCAACGGCAAGATCGCGATGCGCCTGCCCGAGGGCATCACCCTCGTGAACGCCGCCATCGCCGACGATCAGGACGACATCATGCTCGTCACCGAGGCCGGCCGGGCCATCCGCTTCTCCACCACCGAGATCCGCGTCTTCAAATCCCGCGGCTCCACCGGCGTGCGCGGCATCCGCCTGGGCGCCGATGACCACGTCGTCTCGATGTCAATCATTCGCCACTTCGACGCGACCCCGGAAGAACGTGAGGCTTACCTCAAGCAGCGCCGGCTCATGGCCGGGATCACCGAGGATGACACCGACGACGAGGAAGACCACGTCCCCGCCGGCCAACTTTCCCCCGACCGCTATGCCGAGATGTCGGCGGCCGAGGATCTGATCCTGACGATCACCAAGGGTGGCTCGGGCAAGCTGTCCTCCAGCCACGACTACCCCGTCCGGGGCCGTGGCGGCATGGGCGTCAAGGCGATCTCGCCCGGGCCCCGTGGCGGGCGGATCATCGCCTCCTTCCCGGTGGAGCTTTCCGACCAGATCATGCTTGCCACATCGACCGGCCAGTCGATCCGCGTTCCTGTTGACCAGGTCAGCTTCCGCTCGCGCAGTGCGGGCGGCGTCAAGGTCTTCGCGGTCGCAACGGACGAAGAGGTCGTCTCGGTGGCCCGCGTCGCCGATCAGGGCACCGAGGCCGAGTGAAGCGGCTTGAAGACCGGCTCGCAGCCCTTGCAGCTGCGGGCGAAACCCTGCCCTACGGTGCTTTGGCGCGTGAACTTGACCTGCGCATGGCCGAGCTGACAGCGGCACTTGAGGCACTGATGGAAAATGACGCCGCCCGGGGGCAACCCTTCCGAGCCGCGGTTCTGTGCCAACGTCTATCGCCAGATCGGCTACCTGCCCCCGGTTTCTTCCAGAAAGCCGCGGAACTTGGGGCTGACATTTCCGACCCTTGGGCCTTTGCGGCAGACCAGCGCAAGCGACTTGCACCCCACGACTGACTGCGCACCAACGCACATCCCCCCTGCCAAGGCACGGAATTTGCACAACTGGGGCCGCATGCGAAAAGGCGCCATCCGGCAACAGACCGGCACAGCGCAAAAGGGACCACCATGGAACAACTCAAGACCTACTCGCCACTTATCGCCCGCCTTTTCATCGGCGGCTTCTTCCTGCTGGCCGGGATCGGCAAGGTTGCGGACATCGCCGGCACCGCCGGCTACATCCAGTCCGTTGGCCTGCCCGGCTTTCTTGCCTGGCCCGCTGCCCTGTTCGAGGTCATTCTCGGCCTCGCCTTGATTGTCGGCTACCAGATCCGCATTGCCGCCCTCGCCGGCGCCGCCTTCTGCATCTTCACCGCAGTCATCTTCCACAACAACTTGGCGGACCAGACCCAGATGGTCATGTTCCTCAAGAACTTCTCGATCGCGGGCGCCTTCCTGATGTTCTTCGCCAATGGCGCGGGCAAGCTTGCTCTAGACAAAGCCTAGGACTTTCGCCGGGGGCATTGCGGCCCCCGGCTTTCCTTTTCCGCCGATCCGTCCTAAATCGGCAGCATGACCGATCCCCTTCACATCATCGGCGGTGGCATGGCCGGCTCCGAAGCCGCCTGGGCTGCCGCAAACCTTGGCGTCCCCGTGGTGATCCACGAAATGCGGCCCAAGGTCGCCACCTTTGCGCACCGCACCGGTGACTTCGCAGAGATGGTTTGCTCGAATTCCTTCCGCTCAGACGATCATGAACAGAATGCCGTCGGCCTGATCCACTGGGAGATGCGGGCGGCGGGCAGTCTGGTGATGGAGATGGCGCACAAGCATCGCCTGCCGGCCGGTGGAGCCTTGGCGGTGGACCGCGATCCATTTGCCGCCGCAGTGACCGAAAAGTTGAAAGCGCATCCACTTATTTCCACGTCCTATGAGGAAGTTGGTGAACTTCCTTCATTTGGACACTGGATCGTTGCAACGGGTCCTTTGACCAGCACTTCCCTGGCCCAGTCGATCCGCGCCGCCACCGGGGCCGAGGCACTGGCCTTCTTCGACGCCATCGCACCGATTGTATATACAGACACGATTGACATGTCCGTGGCCTGGCTCCAAAGCCGCTACGACAAGGGCGAGACCGAGGATGAGCAAAAGGCCTACATCAACTGTCCGATGACTCGCGACCAATACGAGGCCTTCATCGACGCAGTCCTTGCGGCCGAGAAGACCGAATTCCACGAGGGCGAGACCGCAGGCTATTTCGACGGTTGCCTCCCGATCGAGGTGATGGCCGAACGCGGCCGCGAGACCTTGCGCCACGGGCCGATGAAGCCGGTGGGCCTGACCAATGCGCACAAGCCCGAGGAAAAGGCCTATGCCGTGGTCCAACTCCGCCGTGACAACAAGCTGGGGACCCTGCACAACATCGTCGGTTTTCAAACGAAGATGAAGTATGGCGCGCAAGCCGCTGTATTTAAAATGATTCCGGGACTGGAGAATGCCAGCTTTGCCCGTCTTGGCGGCATCCACCGCAACACCTTCATCAACTCGCCAACGCTGCTGGATGCGCAGATGCGTCTGAAATCCCGCCCGTATATACGTTTCGCCGGGCAGATCACCGGGGTCGAGGGCTATGTCGAATCCGCCGCGATGGGTCTTCTGGTCGGAAGAATGGCCGCGCACGAAATGCTCGGGGGCGATCTTTCTCCACCACCCCCCGAAACTGCTATGGGGGCGCTGGTGACGCACATCACTGGCGGAGCCGAAGCCAGAACTTTTCAGCCGATGAACGTCAACTTCGGACTCTTTCCCCCCATCGAAGCCAAGGGTGGTCGCCGGGGCCGCAAGGACCGCTACAAGGCCTATACCGACCGGGCGAAAGACGCCTTCACGGCATGGCTCTCATAACCCGCTTTGCGCCCAGTCCGACCGGCCCCTTGCACCTGGGCCACGCCTATTCCGCAATCCTGGCGCATGACATGGCGCGGGCCGCCGGTGGGCAGTTCCTGCTGCGCATGGAGGATACCGACCTCGAACGCTGCAGACCGGAGTACGACGCGCTTGTCCAGGAAGACCTGGAATGGTTGGGCTTGTCCTGGGATGGCCCGATCCACCGACAGTCAGAGCATATCGCTCAGTATAATGAACGGCTGGAAACCCTTGCGCGGAAAGGCTTGCTTTACCCCTGCTCCTGCACCCGTTCGGACATCCGCTCTGCCCTTGCCGCCCCGCAGGAAGGCGTTGCTTTCAACGTCTACCCCGGCACCTGCCGCGGTCGCGGCATGGGGACCCGTAATCGCGATGACGCCCTGCGCCTGAACCTCGCTGCGGCGCTGCGGCACCTTGCCGCTGCCGACTTATCCTTCGCCGAGACCGGCTCTTCCCATTCTGACCACCACCGCGTCGATTCCGGCCAGGCGCAGCGGCAGATCGGCGATGTGGTCCTGTCCCGCAAGGGCGAGGACATCGTGGCCTATTTCCTTGCCTCGGCTTTCGACGATGCCGACCAGCGCGTCACGCACGTGATCCGGGGCGAAGACTTGTTCGACTTCACGCCCGTCCAGGTGATCTTGCAACACCTCTTCGGCCTGCCGACGCCCGTTTACCACCATCACCGTCTGATCCGCGACGAGCAGGGCAAGCGCCTGGCAAAACGCGACGACGCGCGGGCGATCAGCAAATACCGGGCCGAGGGTGCGACACCCGCCGACATCCGCCGGATGGTCGGATTACCAAACTCTTAACGTCTGCTGGCAACCCGTTGATTTAAATCCCGATCTCACTTTTGTCCACCGTAGACAGGCTGCAGGATCTCGACCTCCTCCCCCCCCCGGACCGCCGTATAGAAGCAGGACCGCCGGTTGGTATGACACGCCGGCCCCTCTTGCTCGACCACTGCCAGCAGGCAGTCCCGATCACAGTCGACCCGCAGCTCCACCAGCCGCTGGTGATGCTCCGAGCTCTCTCCCTTGATCCAGAGCGCGCCCCGCGACCGCGACCAGTAGGTCACTTTCCGCGTCTCGAGCGTCGCCGCAACCGATGCCGCGTTCATCCAGGCGACCATCAATACATCCCCCGACACAGCATCCTGCGCGACACAGGGGACCAGTCCCGCGGCATCATAGTTTAGTGTGGCCGGGTCGAAGGGCATGGGCTTCTCCTTGGCAGTCGGGCTTTGCAGGACTACATACGGGATCAGCCAGGGAAGTTCCATGAGCGACAGCGACCTCATCAAGCTCTACTCCGCCCGCATTCTGGGCCTCGCCGCCGACATCCCGCATCTTGGTCGGTTAACTGCTCCACAGGGCACCGCGCGGCGTCGCTCTCCGCTTTGCGGCTCCACCGTCACCGCCGACGTCGTGGCCAAGGACGGCCGGGTCGCCGAGTTCGCGCAGGACGTGAAAGCCTGTGCCTTGGGTCAAGCCTCGGCGGCCGTGCTCGGGGAAGCTGTTATCGGCCGCACCCTGCCTGAGTTGGAGGCAGCGAAAGAATCGCTTCGCGCGATGCTTAAAGATGGGGGCCCCGTCCCAGCCGCGCCGTTCCACGGATACGAAGTCCTGCTCCCCGCCCGCGACTACAAGAACCGGCACGCATCGATCCTGCTGGCTTTGGAGGCGGTTTGCGAGGCGATGGAGGCCGCGCAGGCAGCGGCTTGACCCGCCCAAAAAAAAACCGCCGCACATCCGATCGGATGGCGGCGGCAGTAGCGCGTCTGGAAACGGCGGACGGTGGCCAGGCAAGGCGGACCGTCACCTTGGGGGACAGAGCGCGGGGCAGAACCTCAGTGCAGTCCAGGCACGGACAGCACGGCAAAAAGCAGAACGAACAGCACAGCGACGCCAACCAGATCCTCCATCGCGCCTTTGGGAGTGTGGCTGAGCAAGGTCTTCACGGCGTCTTTCACTTCGTCCTCCATGATCGTGTTGCCAGATTGTTCTCATATCCAATACGATCTGTAAAGAACTTTTTAAGAACATCGACCGGCATCTTGGCGAATCGTCAACCGACGCTCATTAACCGAAGTGCCCGGTCCTGATCCATCAGCCAAAGGAGCATACGCGCGGCTTGACCGCGATGACCTTCAAGATCTGGGTCATCGTGAAGAAGCTTGCGCGCATCGGATTGGGCCAGAGCCATCAGGCTTGCCTGACGTTCAAGGTCTGCAACCCGGAACCTTGGCAGACCACTTTGTGCAGTGCCGATCAGGTCGCCTGCCCCACGCATTGCAAGATCCTCTTCGGCGATACGGAACCCGTCCTCGGTGTCACGGATCGTGGTCAGGCGCCTGCGGCCCGTCTCGTTCAGCGGCGACTGGTAGAGCAGAAGACAGGTCGAGGCCGCCTCGCCGCGCCCGACCCGGCCACGCAGCTGGTGCAACTGCGCGAGACCGAAACTTTCAGCCTGCTCGATTACCATGATCGTCGCATTAGGCACGTTGACCCCGACCTCGATGACCGTGGTCGCCACCAGCACCGAAGTTTCACCGGCCACAAAACGCGCCATCGCGGCGTCCTTTTCGGTCGGCGGCATCTGGCCATGCACAAGACCGACCCGGTCACCCAAGGCCGCACGCAGCGTGCAAAAGCGTTCCTCGGCGCTTGCGTAGTCCACGACCTCGGATTCCTCTACCAAGGGGCATACCCAATAGGCTTGTCGCCCCTCGGCCACTGCCTTGCGGAGATGATCGACCACTTCGTCCAAGCGATCGGACGAAACCATCGCCGTCCGGATCGGCTTTCGGCCGGCCGGTTTTTCGTCAAGCACCGAGACATCCATGTCGCCATGCGCGGCGAGTGCCAGACTGCGCGGTATCGGGGTCGCAGTCATCACCAAGACGTCCACCGCCTCGCCCTTGGCACCGAGCTCCATACGCTGCGCCACACCGAAACGGTGCTGTTCGTCCACAACAGCAAGCCGCAAGTCCTTGAAAGCGACATCCTTCTGAAAGACTGCGTGGGTGCCGACAAGAATGGGAATGTGGCCCATCGCCAGGTCTTCCAGCTTCATCGCCCGGTCAGCACCGCGGTCACGCCCCGTAAGCAGTTCCAGGCGCACCCCCGCCGCCCGAGCCAGCGGCGCCAGCCCTTCGAAATGTTGCCGCGCCAGAATCTCTGTCGGGGCCATCATCACCCCCTGGCCTCCGGCTTCGACCGCAATGAGTAGGGCCTGGAATGCGACCAGAGTTTTTCCCGCGCCAACGTCGCCTTGCAAAAGCCGGTTCATGCGCAAGGGTTGGGCCATGTCGGCGGCAATCTCGATGACCGCCCGCGCTTGTGCAGACGTTGGAGCATATGGAAGACTTTTCAGCACGTTGCTGCACAAAGCTCCTGTGCCTTTGGTTACGAGGCCCTTGCCGCGCCGCAGTCGGGCGCGGGCAATGGAAAGGGTAAGCTGATGTGCAAACAGCTCATCATAGGCCAACCTTTGCCGAACCGGGTGGGTGAACGCGAGCCCGGCGGCACCCGGGGGCGCATGGCCGTCCCGCAGCGCCGTCGGCCAGTCCGGCCAGCCCTCCCGGAGCAACAGACCGCGGTCGATCCACTCTCCCACCACCGGCAACCGTGTCAGTGCCGCCTGCGCAGCTTTGCCGACGACACGCTGCGTCAGGCCCGCGGCAAGCGGATAGACTGGCTCGTAGTCCGGGATCTCGCGTGCCTCCTCGACCCGCAGTACGTGGTCGGGATGGACCATTTGCGCGATGCCGTCGAAAAGCTCTACCTTACCTGAAACCAGACGCCGCTGGCCGGTGGGCAGCAATTTGGCCAGCGCCTCTGCCCTGGCATGAAAATAGACCAGCAGAAACTCCACCCGCGCGTCGCGAACGTGCACCCGGTAAGGTCCGCCCTTGCGACGCGGGGGGACGTGCTGGCCGATCTCCACCTCGACGGTCAGGGTGGCGGGGGGCACAATCTCACGAACAGACGTCCGCAGCGCCCGGTCGATGCCCGAATGTGGCAAGAGATAGAGAAGGTCCTTTGGCCGAGTGACCCCAAGGCTTTCGAAGGCCTTTGCTGCCTTTGGGCCGACGCCCGGAAGCGTCTCCAGCCCGGCGAACAGCGGAAAGAGCGCCTCGGGTCGGCTCATGCAGCGCCGATCAGTTGCAGCCAGGCGTCCTCGTCAATCACGCGGACCCCAAGACGTTCGGCGTCCTTCGTCTTGGACCCAGCACCCGGCCCGGCGATCAGCAGGTCGGTCTTGGCACTGACGCTGCCTGAAACCTTTGCTCCCAGGGCTTCGGCACGGGCCTTCGCTTCGGCACGGGTCATCTTCTCGAGCGTACCGGTAAAGACGACCGTCAAACCCGCGACCGGCGAGTCCACCGCGGCGCGCGACTGGACCGGTTGGACCGTCAACTGGGCGGCGAGCGCGTCGATGGCGGCACGTTCGGCAGGGTTCTGGAAGGCATCCACCAGGCTTTGCGCCATGACCTCGCCAATACCATTGATCGAGGTCAATTCCTTCCACGCGTCCGTGCCCGGGCTGGCCTGAGTGATTGCGGTTTCGAAGGCTGCCCAGGTTGTGTAATGCCGCGCCAGCAAGCTGGCTGCAACTTCACCCACATGGCGGATGCCAAGGGAAAAGATCAGCCGGTCCAGCGGAATCTTACGTCGCATCTCGATGGCGGCGAAAAGCTTGGCGGCGGAGGTTTCCCCGAAGCCTTCGCGGTTTCTCAGCTTTTGCAATGGATTGCCAGCGTCTCTTGCGGCAAGGGTGAAGATGTCGGCAGGTGTCTTGACGGGGAGCGTCGCTTCCTTGAAGAACATCTCGACCTGCTTTGCGCCAAGACCCTCGATGTCGAAAGCAGCGCGCGAAACGAAGTGCTTCAGCCGTTCCACCGCTTGTGCCGGACAGATCAGCCCCCCAGTGCAGCGGCGGACAGAGTCGCCTTCCTCACGATGGGCAGGGCTGCCGCATTCCGGGCATTCGGTGGGAAAAGCATAGGGGCGCGCGCCCTCTTTCCGCCGGGCCAGATCAATATCGGCCACTTTGGGGATCACGTCCCCTGCGCGGTAGACCTGGACCCAGTCGCCGATCCGGATGTCCTTGCCGTCGCGAATTGGCTGGCCGCGCGAGTCGCGGCCGGCGATATAGTCCTCATTGTGGAGGGTTGCGTTCTGAACGACGACACCTCCCACGGTCACAGGCCGGAGCCTGGCGACCGGAGATAGCGCGCCGGTCCGGCCGACCTGGATGTCGATTCCCAAAAGCTCCGTCCAGGCCAACTGCGCGGGGAATTTGTGGGCGATGGCCCAGCGGGGGGTTGAAGAGCGGAAGCCGAGGCGCGCTTGCAGGGCTAGGTCGTTTACTTTGTAGACCACTCCGTCGATGTCGTAGCCGAGGGTCGCGCGCTGCGCCTCGATCAAGTGATGATGGTTCAGCATCGCCTCGGGTCCGTCGCAGACTATAGTCAGCGGGTTTGTCGGGAAGCCCAAGGCGCCGAGGTGCAGGATGGATTCGTACTGTGTGGCGGCCAGCGGTTCGGAAAGCTCGCCCAAGGAATAGGCGAAAAAGCGAAGCGGGCGGGCGGCGGTGATGCGGGGATCAAGTTGGCGAAGCGAACCTGCGGCGGCGTTTCTCGGGTTTGCAAAGGTCTTGTCGCCCGCGGAGACCTGTCGGTCGTTTAGGGCGGCAAAGTCCGCATGGGACATGTAGACCTCGCCACGAACCTCAAGCACCTCGGGGGCACCTCGCAGGCGCTGGGGGATGTCTGCGATGGTGCGGGCGTTTTCGCTGACGTTCTCCCCCACCTCGCCGTCACCACGGGTCGCGGCTTGCACCAGCAAGCCGCCCTCATAGCGCAACGACAGCGAAAGACCGTCGATCTTCGGCTCGGCGGTGTAGCTGACGGGGCCGGAAAATCCAAGAAAGCGGCGCACCCGGTCATCGAAGTCCGCGACTTCGTCGGCTCCAAAGGCATTCTCGAGCGACAGCATCCGGACCCGGTGGGAAACCTTACCGAATCCTTCTGCAACAGCGCCGCCAACCTGATCGGATGGCGAGTCTGTCCGCTTTAGGCCCGGAAACCGCGCTTCGATGGCCGAGTTCCGCTGCTTCAGCGCATCGTAATCCGCGTCCGAGATCTCGGGCGTGTCAAGCGTGTGGTAGGCGGTGTTCGCTGCCGCAATCGCGTCGGCCAGACGTGCGAGTTCGTGTTGCGCCTCGGCTTCCGTAAGAAGATCGACCGCCTTTTCCAACCTGCCCGCCCCCTTGCTGCCACGCCGACGTTAGGCGGCGTGCGCGCGAAGGTAAAGATCAGGCCGTGGCCGCAAGCCGGGCTTGGCCACCGACAGGATCACGCAGGACATAGCCGCGACCCCAGACCGTTTCGATGTAATTCTCGCCCCCAGTCGCTTCGGCAAGTTTCTTGCGAAGCTTGCAGATGAAGAGGTCGATGATTTTCAATTCCGGTTCGTCCATCCCGCCATAGAGATGGTTCAGGAACATTTCCTTGGTGAGGGTCGTTCCTTTGCGCAGTGAAAGGAGTTCCAGCATCTGGTATTCCTTTCCCGTCAGGTGAACAGCCTTGCCGTCGACATCCACGGTCTTCGCATCCAGATTGACCGCAACCCGGCCGGTCTTGATCACCGACTGGCTGTGGCCCTTGGAGCGGCGGATGATGGCATGGATGCGCGCGACCAGTTCTTCGCGGTGGAAGGGTTTGGTCAGGTAGTCGTCCGCGCCGAATCCGAAGCCTTTAAGCTTGTTTTCGGTGTCATCTGCACCCGAGAGGATCAGGATCGGAGTTTCCACCCGCGCCTGGCGCACCTGGCGCAGAACTTCATGCCCGCTCATGTCCGGCAGGTTCAGGTCCAGAAGGATCAGGTCGTAGTCGTACAACTTTGCAAGGTCGATTCCGTCTTCACCCATGTCGGTGCAATAGACGTTCAGGTTGGCATGAGTCAGCATCAATTCGATGCTGCGCGAGGTGGTCGGGTCGTCCTCAACAAGCAGAATGCGCATTCGTTAAATCTCCGCTCCGGTGGTTCATCGTTAACGACTTTGCGGGCCAATGGTTAACGTCCGGTTACTATGCCTTAGGGAGAGCGAAAATCCATTTATAGTTGTCGATATTTTTGAATCGCTGTGACTTTCAGGCCATCTTCGCCGTGTCGGGTCACCGCCGAACGCCAAAGAGCGAATTCCTCCTCGGACAAGGCGTAACGTTCCAGCGCTTCTTTCTCGGAAATGAGGCCGTAGACCACCGCCCTGACCACCACCGCCTTTCGGCTGGCGACCCAGCGACGGGTGTCCGCCGGTGGCAGATCGGCCCGCGTAAGAATGCTTCCGTCCGGCAGGTTCACCTGCCGTGGCCCGTCGACACGCTTGAGAAACATCACCGTTCCCTCGTTGATTTCGGGCAGAATGGCGGAACAGGCTTAATCAATACTGAAACGGGGGATTGAGAGTGCGCAGCATTTTCATATATTCCAGTCATTCCCTGAACTCCGGACAACCCTTCAAAGGACGGGCCCGATGCCGCGCGACCTGCCGCTGAATTCTCTTGGCTTTGCCAAGCCCCCTGCCCAAACGCGGGTTGTCGTTGCCATGTCGGGGGGTGTCGACAGTTCGGTCGTGGCCGCGATGCTGGCAGAGGAGGGCTATGACGTCGTGGGCGTCACGCTACAGCTTTACGATCACGGGGCCGCCTTGGCCAAGAAGGGGGCATGCTGCGCGGGCCGCGACATTCATGACGCCCGTCGCGTGGCGGAAACGATGGGCTTTCCGCATTACGTCCTTGATTATGAAAACACCTTCCGCGAGGCGGTGATCGAAGAGTTTGCCGATGCCTATCTCGCAGGTGCCACCCCGGTTCCCTGTATCCGCTGCAACGAGCGCGTGAAGTTCAAGGATCTTCTGGCGACGGCCAAGGACCTAGAAGCCGACTGCATGGCGACGGGGCACTACATCCAGCGCATGACCGGCAACCACGGACCGGAACTGCATCAAGCTGCGGATGCTGCGCGGGACCAGTCTTATTTCCTGTTTTCGACCACGCCCGAGCAGTTGTCCTATCTGCGTTTTCCGCTGGGGCATTTGCCGTCGAAGGCCGAAACGCGCGCGCTCGCGGCGAAGTATGGCCTGCCGGTGGCCGACAAGCCCGACAGCCAGGACATCTGCTTTGTCCCGAACGGCGATTACGCGGCGGTGATTGAAAAGCTGCGACCAGGTGCGGCAGATCCCGGCGAAATCGTGGACCTGGATGGGACGGTGCTGAGCAAGCACCGCGGCGTGATCCATTACACCATCGGCCAGCGCAAAGGCCTGGGCATCGGCGGTCTTGGCGAGCCGCTTTATGTCGTCAAGCTGGACCCTGCATCGCGGCGCGTCATCGTTGGCCCCAAGGCTGCCCTTTCGACGAGGACAATCCCGGTCCGCGAGATCAACTGGCTGGGCGATGAAAGTTTCGACAGCCGCAGCGAATGGCAGATGAAGGTCAAGGTCCGATCCACCCGTCCCCCGCGTGAGGCGATCATCCGTCCTACCGGGTCAGCCACTGCGGAGGTAGAACTGCTGTCCCCCGAGGATGGGGTAAGTGCTGGGCAGGCCTGCGTCTTTTACGCCACCGATAGCAGCCGCATCTTTGGTGGCGGCTGGATCTGGAAGGGAACTGCGACATGAAACCGCTGCTTCTGACTGCTCTTCTAGCGCTTGCGCTGCCCGCCTATGCTGAAACGCGGGAAGAGCGGGTGGCCGCGGCGGAAGACTATGTGGCTCTTGCGATGCAGGGTTTCGACATGAGCCAGATGATCGACACGATGTACCAACCGGTCCTGCAACAAGTGGCGGCAAGCGGGCAGACTTTGTCAGAAGCACAGATCGCCCGGATCCGCCAACTCTACCTTGACACCTTCACCGAGCCGATGACCAAACTGATGCGCGAACAGGCCGGCATCATGGCGGACATGATGACTCTGGAAGAGATCACGGCGCTGCACGACTTCTACGCCACGCCCGAAGGAAAATCCGTCATGGCAAAGTTGCCGCAGTTGACCGCCGCGCAGCAGCCGGGAATCATCCAGTTGATCAACCAGAACATGGAAGTTCTGATGCCCAAGGTCCTGGCTGTCGTAAATGGCGAGGCCGCGGCTCCATAATCTGGGCGCTGGTCGCGGCTGGACAATTGTATCGCTTGCGGGATCCGCGGGTTCCTAGCTGCCGCCCAGGGTCCTCAGGACGGACCGCGCAGCGCGTATTCCGGGCGGCTCCCCGCCCTTGCCCAGACGCTCCATCGTCAGTGCCATCGCGGTCGCCTGTGCGCCGGGATCTTCCAGCAGTGCCTCCAGCGCCGGAGCGATCTTTGCCGCAAGGCAGTCGGGGCCGATGAACTCGGGGACCACACGCGTTTCGCTTACAAGATTCACCAATGTCACAGTGTCGATCAGCGCCGCACGGCGCATGAGCCACAGGGTAAGCGGGTGCATGTCGTAGGCGATCACCATGGGACAGCCGCTTGCAGCCAGTTCCAGCGACACGGTCCCCGATGCCGCCAGCGCCACGTCCGCTGCCGCGAAAGCACCGCGCTTGGCAGGCATGTCTTCGATGATCTGAGGTTGGACAGCCCAGCCTGCGGTCAACTCTTTGATCAGGCCGGCCATCCCACCCACCGTGGGAAGCGCCACGCGAAGGTCGGGGTGCCGGGACCTGAGGCGCGCAACCACCTCGCCAAAGACCGGTGCAAGGCGCGAAACCTCTCCCCTTCGCGATCCCGGCAGTGCCAATAGCAAGGGACCCTCCCCGGAAAAGAGTGCCATTTCTGCCCGGGTCGCAAGTGGCTCGGCGACGACCGGATGCCCGACGAAGTCACAGCTCATGCCGGCCGCGGTCATGTAGGCGGGCTCGAACGGCAACAAGGCGAGCACGTGGTCAATCACCCGCGCCATCTTTGCCGCACGCCCAGGCCGCCAGGCCCAGACCGAGGGAGCGACGTAATGGATCGTTCGCATCGCAGGTTTCGCGGCCTTGACCAGCGCCGCAACCCGTAGCCCGAAATCGGGCGAGTCGATGGTAACCAGCGCTTCGGCCCCACTTGCCAGCGCCGCGTCGGCCGCTTGCCGGATCCGCCGCTTCAGGGGAAGAAATTTCGGCAGGATCTCGGCGATGCCCATCACCGTCAGCTCCTCCATCGGAAAAAGGCTGGCCAGTCCTTCGGCCTGCATAAGCGGACCACCCACCCCTTGGAACATCATGTCCGTCGACAGCGATTTCAGCCCGGCCATCAAGGCCGCCCCAAGCCGGTCACCCGAAGGCTCGCCCGCAATAAGGAAAAGCTTCATCCCCGCGCCCAGACAAAAAGGCCATGCTTGTCAGCCAGTCGCTTCATTTCGGGAAGGTCCAGGCAAATCACCGACCCGGCCTCGAAGGCGATACCCCCAAGACCTGCTGCCGCAATGCCACCCAGCGTGTCCGGACCGATTGTGGGCAAGTCGATCCTGCGGTCCTGGCCCGGTTTGGAAGCCTTGTAGAACACCCCGCGTCCCATTGCCGGATCGGGCCGCAAAGACCCTATATCGGCAACTTGCGCCAACAGGACATCGGTCCCCGGCAGAGCCTCGACCCCGAGGCAAAGGCCCTGCGCCACCACCGCGCCCTGACCCACATCCACGGCTCCAAGCGCTGCCACGATGGCTGCGGCGCGGGCCGCATCCGCTTCGTCTCTTGGCGTTATGGTCCCAGTGAGGATCCCTGCACCTGGCAGCAACGCCGGGGCGACGTCTTCGACCCCGGCGACGGTAAAGCCGAACTCCTCGAAAAGCGCGATCACCACCCGCAGGGTCGCATCATCCCCGGCAGCCATCGCCTGAATTAGTCGGGGCAGCACTGAGGCGGTGGCTTCGTCAAGGAGTGCGGGGTCAAGCCGCGGGCGCGTCACGGCACCCGCGAAGATCACCTGATTGATTCCATCCCGCTCCAGTGCACGAAGGAAAGGCACAAGGCGTTCAACGCGGAAGGTCAGGTCAACGGTCAGACCCTCTGGCGAAAAGCCATCGAGTGCGGCCACCAGAGGCGTGTCGGCCATTCCGGCCGCCAAAGCTGCAGGCAGCCTGCCTTGGCCTGCAATGATGGCCGCTTTCACCGCCCGCCCTTCGGAGTCAGGAAGCTACGATCCGATTTCGAGAGGATGAAATCGGCGATTTCGCGCACCAGGGCTGAATCGCTCTCTTCTGCCAGCTTGCGCGCCCGGTCGAGAAAGCTGCCATCCTCCTGGGCCAGCGTCTGGTAGGCTGCCCGCAGCGCGGTGATCTCGGCCCGGTCGATCCCGCGGCGCTTGAGACCGACCAGATTCAGCCCGTCCAGCTCGCCGCGCGGAGCCTGCACCAGACCGTAAGGGATGACATCATTGGTCACCATGGTGACTGCCCCGATGATCGCCCCCTGCCCGATCCGCACCCACTGGTGCACCCCTGAGAGACCGCCCACGATCACGTCGTCGCCGAGAACACAGTGACCTGCGATGGCCACGTGATTCACCAGGATGACCCGGTTGCCGATCTGGGCGTCGTGGCCGACATGTGCACCGGTCATGATAAGCACATCGTCACCGACCCGTGTCACACCACCACCACCTTCCGTGCCGGTGTTAAGCGTCGCCGCCTCGCGGATGCGACAGCGATGGCCAATGACCAGACGCGTCCGCTCGCCGTGGTACTTCAAGTCCTGCGGCACCTCGCCCACCGTCGCGAAGGGGAAGATGACCGTCTCGTCACCGATTTCTGTCCAGCCGGTAACGACAGCATGCGATTTAAGCACCACCCGATCACCGAGCGTGACCTCGGGTCCGACCACGCAGAAAGGACCAATTTCGCAGCCGTCCCCGATGGTCGCTCCCGCATCGACCGCCGCCGAGGGGTGAATGCGTGCTGTCGGATGGATGCTCATGCCTTGGGCACGTCGAACATCGCCATGAAAGTCGCCTCGCAGGCAAGCTCGCCCTCGACGAAGGCCTTGCCCTCGAACTTCCAGACACGCCCGCCGCCACGGATGGCCTTGACGTGCAACTCCATCACGTCGCCGGGCACCACCTTGCGGCGAAACTTGACGCCATCGACACCCATGAAGAAAACCTTGGCCTGTTTGTCGACCAGGTCCATAGACAGGCCAACGAGAACGCCGGATGTCTGAGCCATCGCTTCGATGATCATCACGCCCGGGAAGATCGGCATTCCAGGAAAGTGGCCCTGGAACTGAGGCTCGTTAAGGGTGACGCACTTGATGCCGACGCAGGACTGATTGACGACGATGTCGCGCACCTTGTCGATCAGCAGGAAGGGATAGCGGTGCGGGATGATCCGCTGGATCAGGTCCAGGTCGGCGGTCGTCGCTGCGGTTGCATCCATGTCGTCGTTCCTTCGCATCCTCTGGCCCGCGGCCCTTTGGTCTGACTACCAACTCAGGCCAATCCAAACAAGTTGCCGGGTATCACGGTGCGGCTGCCGGTTTGGCAAGGGCCGCGTTCAGCTTTGCGATAGCCTTGTCGGTGATGTCGATGGCCGAGAGCGAGACAATGACCAGTCCCTTGTCCAAAATCGCCATGGCTTTCTGCTCACCCAGGAGCTCGCCCAGAACAGGTCCCGCCAGCTGCAGAAATTCCTTGCGTTCCTGATCGCGCTTGGCAACCAGTGCCTGCGCCTTTGCGTCCTGCTCGGAGCGGATGCGTTCGACCTTTTGGTCGAAGGCCGTCGCGCGCGCCGTGAAGTCTTCGGGCGAAAGGCTTTTGCGCTGATCGGTCAGGGCCTGCTCTTCTGCGACAAGCTCGGACTCGATGCGCTTGTTCTCCTGCTCAAGCGCGGCTGTCTCAACCCGCTCGCGTTCGACCACCGCCCGACCGAAGTCCGACTCCAGAAAGAACCGGTCCTGATCAAGTGTCAAAAGTGGTGCAGGCACCTCTTGCGCATGCGCCACCGCCACCAGCAGCAAGGCCGATCCGACCCCTAGCAGCCAATTGCTAAGCCGCGCGGCGATGCGCCCCAGGGCCGACATCAGAACTTCGTCGAGACCGTCAGGTCGAACGTCTGCTCCTTGTCGTAGTCTTCCTTCTTCACCGCATGGCTGAAGTTGAAGCGCAACGGCCCGATCGGTGTATTCCAGAACACCGAAACCCCGACCGCGGCCCGCGGGCTGAAGCTGTCGTCGACGGTGCCCCCGCCGTCGTTGTCCAGGCTCCACACAGAGCCCACGTCCATGAAAGCACCGCCGCTGATCCCGTATTCCTCTGGCAGGCCCAGCGGGAAGTCGGCCTCAAAGCGGGCCACAGCGAAGAAGTTGCCGCCGAGCGCGTCCTGATCCGATGCCGCGAGGTCGCGCGGGCCGATGCCGTTCGGCTCGAAGCCGCGGATCTTGCCATTGCCGAAGAAGCGGTCAGTCACCCGCGTGGTGTTGTCACCGATGGAGGTGATCGCCCCGCCCTCGAAAATCGCCCGCAGGGTGACTTCCTCGTTCAGGACGCGAGTCTCGGCGAGAGCAAGCGCCGTGGTCTTGATGTAGTCAGTGTCTCCGCCAAGTCCCGCGAAATCCTGGCCGAAGCGAAGAAGCATGCCGCCCTTCGGGTTCAAACCCGTGATCCGGTTGTCGTATTCGTAGGTATAGCCCAGCGAGAGCGTGCTTAACGCGCCAAGTGCAACTTCATCAGAGATGATCGCCGAGTCACCGGTATAATTGCTGAGCCTATCCTCGGAGACCCCGACCCGCAGGTCCAGGTTGGACTGCTCCCCCAAGGGAAAACCGATGCCCGTGCTGAAGCCGATGTTGCGGGTGTCATAGGAGGCATAGTCGGATTCCGACGTCCGGTAGAAGCCGCCGATGGTGAAGCTGAGGTCACGTCCAAGCAGAGCAGGTTCGGTGAAACTGAAGCTGGAGTTCTGATTGTCTGCCGCCGTCGAGATCGACACAGACAGACGTTGCCCACGGCCAAGAAAGTTGGTTTCCGAGAAACCGATGTTCACCCCGGTGCCGGAAGCCACCGAATAGCTCAAGCCAAAGGAAAGTGAACCGGTCGGTTGTTCCTCGACGTCCACGTTGACCACCACCTGATCGGGGGCAGAGCCCTGGTCGGCGTTGACCTGGGCGTCGGCGAAGAAGCCAAGCGCGCGGATGCGCTCGGCCGCCTGGCGGATTTCACGCGGGTTGAAGGGGTCGCCTTCCACCGTGCGGAACTGGCGGCGGATCACCTGGTCCAGCGTGGTGGTATTACCCTCGATGTCGATGCGTTCCACGAAGATGCGCTCGCCGCGGACGATCGCGAACTGGACGTCCACGACCTGACCCACCGGATTGCGGGTGATGCGCGGCTCGACACGGATGAAATTCAGCCCCTTCTTCAGGGCCAGCGTTTCCATCCGGGTGATGTTGTTGTCGATAAGAAGCGGGCTGTAGGTCTGGCCCGAGCGAATCTTCTGGACCGCCTCGAACTCTGCCGCGTCCAGACCTTCGACTTCGGACACGGTGCTGACTGCCCCGATGTCATAAGCCACACCTTCGCGCACGGTGAATGTGACGAAGGTGGCGTCCCGTTCACGCGATAGCTCCGCGCCAGCATCCAGAACCTGGAAGTCGATAAATCCACGCGACAGGTAGAAGTCTGTCAGGACCTTCTTGTCCAGTTCCAATCGCTCGGCCACGTAGGTGTCGCGCTGGATCAGGTTGCGCAAGAAACCGGCCTGCTTCGTCTCCAGCACCTGGCGAAGACGGCGGTCGGTGAAGGCCTTGTTGCCGGTGAAGGATATGCGCTCGTTCTCGACGACCTTTCCTTCGGTGATCTCGAACACCAGATCCACACGGTTGTCGCTACGGCGGATGATCTTCGGAGTGACCGAGGCGGCCAGACGCCCGGAAACGCGATAGGCTTCGGCGATGGCCGCCGCATCGGATTCAGCCTGGCTCGGAGAATAGATCCGGCGCGGTTGCGACTGGATCAGTTCGGACAGCCGTTCGTCCTTGAGCCTTTTGTTGCCTTCGATGCTGATGACATTGACGATCGGGTATTCCACAACCCGGATCACCAGGGTCGACCCTTGCGGCACCAGTTCCACAGTCTCGAACAGACCGGAGTTCAGTATCCGCTGGTAAGCATCATTCAGCCCCCCGGCGGACACCTCGTCGCCCCGACTGATTCCGGCATAGTTCAGGATCGTGGCAGAATCGACGCGCTCATTGCCTTCGATCGTCACGTTCGAAAAGGAAAAGGCCTGGGCATAGGCGGGGGTAAGAAACGGGGCTGAAGCCGTTGCGGCACCAAAGAAAACCGCAGTGGCAAGCAGACGCGCCCTTGAACTGGCCCCGAACGACCGCCCATTGGCCGCGCTTTGGGTCATCCGCATGTTGCATCCTCGCCGAGTTTATCTGTTTCCGGATAGCTACCGGGAAAGCCAAGCTTTGTCAAAAGCCTGCGGTCGCTGTGGATAAGTTTGCAAGATGTAGTGGCACCACGGCAATCGGCGCAGGGTCAGGCCTTGCCGACCTTGCGCCTGAAGCCTTGCGCTACTGGCACATCAGGTCGCGACTGAGACCGAAAAGCATGATTGTCAGAACGACGCTGAGACCGATGGTCATCAGCACCCGCAGCGCCCGATCCGAGGGCGCGCGACCCGTGACAGCCTCGTAGGCGTGGAAGACGAGATGGCCCCCGTCCAGGATGGGAATCGGGAACAGGTTCAACAGCCCGACGCCGAAGGACAGGATTGCCAGCATGCCGATGAAGCTTTCCACCCCATTCCGCGCTGCGTCGCCCGCAGTCTCGGCCATCCCGATGGCCCCAGACAGGTTGCAGCTGGAAATCGCTCCCTGAATCATGTGCGACAGGCCCGAGAATGTTGTCGTCGTCATCAGCCACATGCTGCTGGCCGCACCCGTGGCCGCCTCCCAGGGTCCGACGCTTCGCACCGCGGGTTCGAAGAACATTCCGGAGTAAAGGCCAAGCAGATACCGCTCTGTGAAGCCGCCGTTGCCGTCGTCCACCGTGCGAATCCGCGGGGCCAGTGAAAGCTCGAAGCTTTCGCCGGTGCGCCAGACCGTCAGGTTGACGGGCTGGCCCTTGCTCGCCGCGACGATCTCGGGCAGTTCGTCGAAATAGCGGACGTCCTGGCCGCCGGCCTTGAGGATGATGTCGCCCTCCAGGATGCCAGCATCCATCGCAGCCGAACGTATCTGCACCTCGCCAATGACAGGAGCCTGGGGATGCGGGCCGCCCACGACAATTTCGTCGGTTCCGCGTCGTACCGTATAGGAAAGCGAAGCCTCACCCTTCAGCTTGTCCGTGACGGTGTTGAAGCTTTCCCAGTCAGGGGTCGTCTGGCCATTTACCGCCAGGATGACGTCGCCAGGCTTTAGGGTCGGTCCTTCGAACGGGAAGGCGCGCATGGCGCCAACGCTTGGCTCTTCGCGCGGGGTGCCAAGCGTCAAGGCCAAGCCGACCAAGAGGAGGAAGGTCAGTATGAAGTTGAAGACCGGCCCCGCCGCGATCGTGGCCGACCGCGCCCAGAGTGGGGCCCCAGACATGGTGTGCCGGCGTTCCGTCAAGGTTAGTCCCGAAGTTTCGGCCCGCTGCACCGAGGTCGCATCAGCGTCGCCCAGGAATTTCACATATCCGCCGAACGGAATCGACGCGAATTGCCACTTGGTACCGTGCTTGTCGGTGCGGCTGAACAGAACGGGGCCGAAACCTACCGAGAAGACCTCGGCGTGAATGCCCGACCAGCGTCCGACGATGTAATGGCCGTATTCATGGACAAAGACGATCACAGAAAGCGCGATTACGAAAAAGATCAGAGTCCAGGCCGTGCCGCCAAGGGCTCCCACAATCGAATCCATCACCGCTCTCCTGCCTGTCGGCGCGCGATTTCGCCCGCCCTTTGCCGTGCCAGATGGTCCACGGACTGCACATCCTCAAGGGTCATGGCGTCATTTTCGTGGCCGAGATCGGCATCCAAGGCTTCCAAAGTGGCCTCAACCACACCGGACATATCCATGAAGCCGATGCCGCCGTCCAGAAAGTGGTCCAGAGCAACCTCCTTTGCGGCGTTGAAGGCAGCCCCCGCCAGACCACGCCGAGCCATCACCTCGCGCGCAAGGCGCAGTGCTGGATAGCGTGCAACATCTGGCGAACGGAACGTAAGCTGCGAAACCTGCGCCAGGTCCAGCCTTGCTACGGGCAGATGCGACCGCTCGGGCCAGTTCAGCGCATAGCCGATGGAGTGGCGCATATCCGGCGCACCCATATGTGCCATGATCGCGCCGTCGCGGTAGCCAACCATCGAATGTATCAAGGATTCAGGATGGATGATGACCTCGATCTGATCGGGAGAGACACTGAAATACTCTCGGGTTTCGATGACTTCCAATGCCTTGTTGAACATGGATGCAGAATCGATGGTGATCCGCTGACCCATCGCCCAGTTAGGATGGGCCAGCGCCTCTTTCACCGTGGCCCGCGCCAGATCATCCAACGGCCAATCGCGCAATGCACCGCCCGAGGCGGTCAGGATGATCCGTTCGACCGAGCGGATGTCCTCGCCCACCAAGGCTTGAAAGATCGCCGAATGCTCGCTGTCCACCGGCAAAATGCGGGCAGCGTGAGACGCCGCCTCAGCCATCAAGAGCGGCCCGGCTGTGACCAGACTTTCCTTGTTGGCAAGCGCAAGTGTCCCTCCATGCCGCAGCGCACGGAATCCTGGTTCCAGCCCGGCCGCACCGACAATCGCGCTCATGACCCAATCCGCAGGACGATCCGCGGCCTCGATGATCGCAGATGCACCCGCAGCCACCTCGACGCCCGACCCCGCCAGCCGCTCGCGCAACTCGTACAGGCCGGAGGCATCGGCACAAACCGCAACCTGGGCCCGCAACTCGCGCGCCATGTCCGCCAACCGGGCCACGTTCCGCCCGCCGGTCAGGGCCACGACGCGAAAGGCCTCGGCCCCACCCGCACGGCGCAGAAGATCGACCGTCTGCTCGCCGATGGACCCGGTGGCGCCGAAAATGGACAGGCTGCGCAAACTCTCAGCCCCCGAAGAGCCCGTGGACCGGGGCGAACATCCCCAGCGCCAGCACCACGACCACAGCACCGATAAGCGCGTCAAATCGGTCCAGCACCCCGCCGTGACCCGGGATCAGGTTAGAGGCATCCTTCACCCCAGCCCTCCGCTTGACCCAGCTCTCCGCGATGTCTCCCAACTGACCGGCAAAGGCCACCAGCGCG
>JANOCQ010000146.1:0-2526 GCA_031412255.1 Paracoccaceae bacterium
GTTGTCGGTGTTGGCGACAACGCTGATGCCCTGACCGCCAAGCTGGGCGAAACGCTCACCCCCCGGACCGGCGGGGTTCACCAGATAGCCGGTCTTGCCGCCGCCGACGTTGGGGTCGACCTCGAAGCCGGGCCAGGTGAAGGCGAAGTTCATCTGCATCGCGACCTGGCCGGATTTGTAGGCGTCGATGCCTTCGCCCATGTAGGTGTTGGACGTGCCGGGGGCGACGCAGCAATCGTAGAGCGACTTGTAGAACTCCAGCCCCGCGACGGCGCCTTCGGAGTTGACGAAGCCTTCCATGTCATAGGGCTTGTCGGGGTTGTCGTACTTGAAGCCGAAGCTGTAGAGCACGTCCATCGCGCCCATCGTGATGCCTTCCGACCCACGCTCGGTGTAGATCGAGGCGCCGTAGATGGTCTTGCCGTCGATCTCGCGGCCCTGGAAGAATTCGGCGACTTCCTTCAACTCGGCGAAGGTGGCGGGCGGGGTCAGGTCGCGGCCGGTCTTTTCCTTGAAGGCGGCCATGATGTCCGGACGCTCGAACCAGTCCTTGCGGTAGGTCCAGCCGACGACGTCACCGAAGGCGGGCAGCGACCAGTAGTTCGGGGTGTTCTTCGGCCATTCGGAGTAGCCGGTCACCGTCGCCGGGACGAAGGCGTCCATCGAGATGCCTTCCTTGTCGAAGAATTCGTTCAGCTTCAGGTACCAGCCGTTTTCGGCAGCACCCCCGATCCACTGGCTGTCGCCGATCATCAGGTCGCAGAGCTGGCCGCCCGAATTCAGCTCGTTGAGCATGCGGTCGGCGAAGTTGGGCCACGGGACGAACTCGAAGTTCATCTTGGTGCCGGATTGGGCCTCGAAGTCCTTGCTGAGTTCGACGAGCGCGTTCGCCGGGTCCCAGGCGGCCCAGCAGAGGGTCAGCTCGTTGGCCTGCGCGTTGGCCTGGGATGCCCAGGCGAGGGCAATAGCCGCCGACGCGGCCAGAGAAGTCCGTTTCATGCATTCCTCCCGGTGGTTGAGTTCGGACCCGTGCGGATGCCGGGCCTTCTTCGGATTGCAGGGACCATAATCACCGGGTGGCGGACCTGTAAAGCGAATTTGAGTGACGTACCTCAAAAAAGCGCGACGGTGCCCTTCAAAGCGATTTGATCGGCTCTTGGCAGGTAGAGCTGTGGGTTTCGGCGGTCGAATCGGCTGGGGTGGGAAGGTTTTCGCGCAGGACGATTTCGATTCGGATCTGCTCCTGGCCTTCGTCCAGGGGCTGGTTGTCGGCCTTGGCGCGCAGGACGCGCAATGTGGAGCGGGCGAGGTGGCCAAGGTTCTGGGTGATCACGGCTGTGATCTCGCCGGAAGCAAGCGCTTGCCTGGAATGCGGGGTCAGCTCGTGGCAGATGACGGTCAGCTTTGCTGAAAGACCAAGCTCTCCAAGAACTTGCGTCAAGGCGCGGTGACCGTCGCCCATGGCGTAGACGCCGCGAACACCGGGAGTGTTCGCCAGGCGTTCGGCCACGGCCAGCCGAAGAAGCCGACCGGATCCGTGTGTTTCCAGGGAGGGAAGCGGCTCAACGCCGGGAAAGTCGCGCAACAGAACTTCGTCGAAACCCCCGCGGCGTTCGACCATGTCGCGCGCCAGAAGCGAGGAGCCAAGGACAAGCACCTGGCCGGCGTTTCCCAAAAATCGACCCATGAGAACGCCCGCTGTCCGACCGGCGGCACGGTTGTCGATTCCGACGAAATGGTCGCGCCCCGTGGTCGGAAGGTCCGAAACAAGTGCGACAACGGGCACGCCTTTGGCGCGCAGGCCCCGCACTGCGTCGCGCAGCACCGGGGTTTCGGGGGCCATGAGGGCGACCCCTGCGTAACCACGCGTCGGCAGATCAGCGAGAAGGGCAGCGAGTGCATGCGGGTCTTCGGCGGGAAATCGGTGCAGACGCAACTCGGTTCGGCTGGTGGCGGCAGCCTGTCCCGCCTCGTCAAGCGCCGCGGCAAGTGACTGAACGAATTGGCTTTCCGTATCCGGCAGAACTGCTGCAATGCGGTAGCTGCGGTTGCGTGCGAGGTTCGCGGCGGTCAGGTCGCGGACATAGCCCAGTCTGGCAATCGCGTCATTGACCGCTTTGACTGTCTTTTCCCTGACACCGGGACGGGCGTTCAGGACACGGTCGACGGTGGCAAGGCTGACTCCTGCCTCGCGCGCGATATCGTTGACAGTTGGCCGCAAGGTGGGCTCCAGGTTTCCCGACACCAGTACTGATCTGCCTGAGGTACGTCAATCACCTCGGCGAGGTGGAACGGGGTTGATTTACCGTTCTTCGCCGCGCCTTGAGCGGCTAACCTGTTGGCTCTGGGGGAGGGAATCATGACCAGGACAGTCCTGCTTTTCGGTGACAGCAACACGCATGGCACGATGCCGATGCCGGACCTGGGCTTTGGTGGCCGGTTCGACCGCGTCGACCGCTGGGCGGGGCGGTTGGCGAAGCTTCTTCCGGATTGGGAGGTGATCGCCGAAGGGCATCCGGGCCGCAC
>JANOCQ010000147.1:0-2120 GCA_031412255.1 Paracoccaceae bacterium
GTGCGTTCCAGGATTTCGGGATGCTCGTTAGTGATGACGAGGAGCCGCGTCCCCGCCGCTTCGATCTCGGGCCACTCGGGGGCGTGGATCAACCCCTCGACGGTGCAGTCCACGATCACCTCGACCAGCTTCAACGCCTCGATCACTGCACGGTTCTGCTGGATGGCCCAGCTTGTCCCGGTCGACTTGACCGGAACCGGAGCCGACTGCGGCGGGGTCGGCATCTGGATGTGAAAACTGGAGGCCCCCAGATCAAAGGCCGCCAGTTCGCTGAGATGCACCAGCACGGGCCGTGACTGGGTTTCCGAGATGATCGTGATCCGTGATCCGTTTTCGATCCCGTTCAGGGCAAACACCCGGCGGAAGGCGGCAAGCCATTTCCCTTCGATGCGTTCCTGCAGCATCTGCGCCCTTCCCCCCGGATGCGACGATTCGTCCCATCTGCAAATTGCTTTACTGACCAGTATAGTTTTTCGCGGATGGGCCTTCTGTCAACGCTTTTCGCAGGCGGTCAGTTTGCCTTGGTCGCGCAATGGGTTGCGGTGACCAGGCCGCCGAGATTATCCAGGATCGGACAGTCCGGCCGGTCGTCTCCGACGCAGGAATGCACCAGATGCTCGAGCGCCGCCTTCATTTCCTGCATCTCGCGGATACGGTTTTCCAGCGCCACCACCTGAGCCTCGGCCAAGTGCTTGACGTCTGCACTGGCGCGGCTGCGGTCGCGCCACAGGGCAAGCAAGTCCGCCACCTTTTCCATCGGAAAACCCAGGTCTCGCGCCCGCCGGACGAAGCGCAGGATCTGCACTTCCTTCGGCCCGTAGGTCCGGTAGCCAGACGCCGTCCGCCCCGCCGGGGGGATCAGGCCCGTCTCCTCGTAATAGCGGATCATCTTCGCCGACACGCCGCTTGCGGCAGATGCTTCACCGATGTTCATCATGTGCGGACTCCATAGCGTTTCAGCCGCAAGGCGTTGGTGAGAACGAAGACCGAGGACATCGCCATCGCCCCCGCCGCAAGGACGGGCGAAAGCAGGATGCCGAACGTCGGATAAAGGACCCCTGCCGCAACCGGTATCAGAGCGGCGTTGTAGGCGAAGGCCCAGAAGAGGTTCTGCTTGATGTTCCGCATGGTGGCACGGGAAAGGCCAATGGCGTCCGCCAGGGCCGGCAACCGACCCGAGACAAGAACCACATCCGCCGCCTCGATGGCAATGTCGGTGCCGGTGCCCATCGCGATGCCCACATCGGCCTCGGCCAATGCCGGAGCATCGTTGATCCCGTCGCCGGCAAAGGCCAGCGCGCCTTGGGCCTTAAGCTTGCGTATCACCTCGACCTTGCCCTCGGGCGTCACCTCGGCCACCACCTCGTCGATGCCAAGATCGCGGGCGATGGCGTTGGCCGTCCGGGCGTTGTCGCCCGAGATCATCGCCAGCTTCAGACCCATCGCCTTCATCGCGGCAATCGCGGCAGGGGTCGTGGGTTTCACCGTGTCGGCCACCGCCAGAAGGGCCACCAACTTGCCATCCCGCGCCGCGTACATCGGACTTTCGCCCCGGTCGGCCAGCCGCTCGGCCTCGGACAGGAAGGCGGCGATGTCGATGCCGCGCCTGGCCATTTCACGTGCCGAACCCAGCGCGATTTCCGACCCGCCTACGCGGGCCGAGACGCCGTGGCCAGGCTTCGCCAGGAACGCCTCGACCTTGGGCAGCGTCATTCCGCTTGCCGCCGCGACGATGGCACGGGCGACGGGATGCTCGGACTGCGCCTCGACTGCGGCCAGCAGCGGCAACAGGGCCTCCTTGGTCTGACCGGCCGCGGGCTGGAAACTGGTCAACACCGGCTTGCCTTCGGTCAGGGTGCCTGTCTTGTCGAAGGCCACGATCTGCACGCCTTGCAGGGCCTGCAACGCCTCACCCTTGCGGAACAACACCCCAAGTTCCGCCCCACGCCCTGTGCCGACCAGAATGGACACCGGGGTCGCAAGACCCATCGCACAGGGGCACGCGATGATCAGGACCGCGACGGCATTGACCAGCGCCATGGGAAGGGAGGGTGCAGGGCCGAAGACCAGCCAGACCAGGAAGGTGGCGACGGCCAGCCCCATCACCGCAGGCACGAACC
>JANOCQ010000148.1:0-2420 GCA_031412255.1 Paracoccaceae bacterium
CCTGATATGCGGGTCGGAGGTCGTGGAACCAGCAGGCAAGCGAAGTGTCGAGTTCTCTTTGCAACGTCAACGAGCCGCGCAGAAACCCAACCACCGCCGTGGCCATCGCGGGTGTCATCTCCGGCACATCCTGCATCCTGAACCCTCCGCCCACCACCTTGCCCGAACCCACCTACCCGCCAACCGCCTTGACTTCACGCCGCATCCGCCGACCATTGCCTAGAACCGCCGGAGGCCCCCTTTGACCCAGATCCCCACCAGCATCGACGGCGTCGAGGCGCTCCTTTCCAGCCAAGGCTACGTCGCCTCCCGCGCGCTTGCCACCGTCGTCTTTCTCTCCCTCAAACTCGGGCGGCCCCTGTTTCTGGAAGGCGAAGCCGGAACCGGCAAGACCGAGATTGCCAAGACCCTCGCCACCGCCCTTGGCCGCCGCCTGATCCGGCTGCAATGCTATGAGGGCCTTGACGCGGCCTCCGCCGTCGCCGAATGGAACTTCGCCGCCCAGATGATCGCGATCCGCACCGCCGAGGCAACCGGGGCAGGGGACCGGGACGCCCTCAAGACCGAGCTTTTCACCGAAGACTACCTGATCGAACGCCCGCTCCTCGCCGCCATGCGCCCGCAGCCCGGCGGCGCGCCGGTGCTTCTCATCGACGAAATCGACCGCACGGATGAGCCGTTCGAGGCGTTCCTTCTTGAAGCCCTCTCCGACTACCAGGTCACCATCCCCGAGCTTGGTACGATCCGCGCGCCCGAACCGCCCATCGTGATCCTCACCTCCAACCGCACGCGTGAGGTGCATGACGCGTTGAAACGCCGCTGCCTCTACCACTGGGTCGATTACCCCGCCTTCGACCGTGAGTTGCAGATCCTGCACTCTCGCGCGCCGGAAGCCAGCGCCGCGCTCAGCCGTGAGGTGGTGGCCTTCGTCCAGACCCTCCGGCGCGAGGATCTGTTCAAGCGTCCCGGCGTGGCCGAAACCATCGACTGGGCCAAATGCCTTCTCGCCCTCGATGTCGTGACCCTCTCGCCCGAGGTGATCTCCGATACCCTCGGAGCGATCCTCAAGTACCAGGACGACATCCAGAAACTGCAGGGCCTCGAAACCACCCGCCTCCTCGACCAGGCCCGCCGCGAGATGACGGCGGCATGACCCGGCCCAGGCCCGCAGTCTCAGGGCGCCCGACCCCTGGGCCCGGTTGACGCCATGCACTTGCGCATCCTGCAACCGCACCCTGGCATCTTCGCCTATTACGATGGCCGCATCCCCGGCTATCGTTTCTCGGAACGCGACAACTGGGTGGATGACGGGGCATTGTCCCTTGGAATCGCCTCATACGCTTTGGTTCAGGGCGATCAGGCGCTGGTCTACGACACCGGCACCACGCCCGCCCACGGCCAGGCGATCCGCGCGCATCTGGACAGCATCGGCGTCCGCCAGCGTCGCGTGATCCTCAGCCACTGGCACCGCGACCATATCGCAGGAACCGCCGCCTTCGCAGGGGATGAGATCATCGCCTCCGCCCGTACCGCCGCAAACCTGACCCACCACCGCGCCGAGCTGGAGTCCGGCACCCACTGGCCGCCGATCAGCCCGGTGTTCCTTCCCACCACCACCTACGACGGCCAGACGACGCTGACCCTGGGCGACCTTGCCGTCCACCTCATCCACGTCAACATCCACTCCGACGATGCCACCGTGCTCTGGCTCTCGGAAACGCGTGTCCTTCTGGCCGGGGACACGCTGGAGGATACCGTGACCTACGTCGCCGAACCCCAGCAGCTGACGTCCCACCTTACTGACCTTGCCCGCCTGAAGGCCCTCGGCCCGCAGCGAATCCTGCCATGCCACGGCGATCCCTCGGTGATCGCCTCGGGCGGCTACGGCCCCGGCCTGATCGACGCGACGATCCGCTACGTCACCCATCTGACCACCCTGACCCATGACCAGCCCGCGATTCCGCTGCGCGACCTCCTCGCCCCTGACCTTGCCGCCGGCCATCTGACCTGGTTTGCGCCCTATGAGGAGATCCACCGCCTCAACACTGCGCGGGTGCTCGCCCATGACCGCTGACATGCTGCCCGCCGAGGGCAAACTGCCCGCCAACATCACCCATTTCGCCCGCGCGCTGCGCAAGGCGGGCCTGCCCATCGGCCCAGGCCGCATCCTCGACACCATCCGTGCCGTCGAAGCCGCAGGCTTCACAAGGCGTGAGGATTTCTACCACACCCTCCACGCCTGCCTCGTCAGCCGCCCCGAACACCGCACCACCTTTGCTGAGGTCTTCCGCCTTTTCTGGCGCGACCCGCAGTTTCTTGAACACATGATGACGCTCCTCATCCCGCAGGTGAAGGGCGTGCAGGAGGACCGCCCGGCAGCGCCCGCAGAACGCCGCGCAGCCGAGGCGCTTCTGGACGGT
>JANOCQ010000149.1:0-14149 GCA_031412255.1 Paracoccaceae bacterium
CCTGAACCTGATCGACACCCCCGGCCACGTCGACTTCGCCTATGAGGTCTCCCGGTCGATGCGCGCCGTCGAAGTCTCGCTTCTGGTGGTCGACGCCTCCCAGGGGGTCGAGGCCCAGACCCTCGCCAACGTCTACCAGGCGCTGGACGCCGGGCACGAGATCGTGCCGGTCCTGAACAAGATCGACCTCCCCGCCGCCGAACCCGAACGCGTCCAGCAGCAGATCGAAGATGTCATCGGCCTCGACGCCTCCGACGCCATCATGATCAGCGCCAAATCCGGCCTCGGCATACCCGAGGTGCTGGAGGCGATCGTCACCCGCCTTCCTGCGCCGAAGGGCGACCGCGACGCCCCGCTCAAGGCGATGCTCGTCGACAGCTGGTACGACGCCTACCTCGGCGTCGTCGTCATGATCCGCGTGATGGACGGTTTCGTTCGCAAGGGCGACCGCGTCCGCATGATGCAGACCAACGCCGTATACGGCATCGACAAGCTCGCCGTGCTGAAACCCCAAATGGTCGACATCGCCGAACTTGGCCCCGGTGAGATCGGCATCTTCACCGCCTCGATCAAGCAGGTCCGCGACACCCGCGTCGGCGACACCATCACCCACGAACGCAAAGGCTGCGCCGAAGCGCTTCCCGGCTTCAAACCCGCGCAGCCCGTGGTCTTCTGCGGCCTCTTCCCCGTCGACGCCGCCGATTTCGAGAACCTGCGCGACGCCATCGAAAAGCTTTCCCTCAACGACGCCTCCTTCAGCAGCGAGATGGAAACCTCCGCCGCCCTCGGCTTCGGCTTCCGCTGCGGCTTCCTCGGCCTTTTGCACCTCGAAGTCATCCGCGACCGGCTGGAGCGGGAATACAACCTCGACCTCATCACCACCGCCCCCTCGGTCGTCTTCCACGTCCACATGAAGGACGGCGAGGTGCGCGACCTGCACAACCCCGCCGACATGCCCGACTTGACCTACGTCGACCACATCGACGAGCCGCGGATCAAGGCCACGATCATGGTCCCCGACGAATACCTCGGCGACATCCTGAAGCTTTGCCAGGACCGCCGCGGCATTCAGCTTGACCTCAGCTACGCCGGCAACCGCGCGATGGTGGTCTATGACCTGCCGCTGGCAGAAGTGGTCTTCGATTTCTACGACCGCCTGAACTCGGTGACGCAAGGCTACGCCAGCTTCGACTACACCCTCTCGGAATACCGTGAGGATCATCTGGTGAAGATGTCGATCCTGGTAAACGACGAACCCGTCGACGCCCTGTCGATGATGGTCCACCGCGACCGGGCCGAGGCCCGCGGCCGTTCGATGGTCGAGAAGCTGAAGGACCTGATCCCCCGCCACATGTTCAAGATCCCGATCCAGGCGGCCATCGGCGGCCGCGTGATCGCGCGTGAGACCCTGTCCGCCATGCGCAAGGACGTGACGGCGAAGTGCTACGGCGGCGACGCGACCCGGAAGAAGAAGCTCTTGGAGAAGCAGAAAGCCGGCAAGAAGAAGATGCGCCAGTTCGGGAAGGTCGAGATCCCGCAGGAAGCGTTCATCGCGGCGCTGAAGATGGATGGGTGACCGAAAGCTCTGCTCGATCACCGGTCTGGACAGGCAGCCGCGCGTAGCCTCAATGTAAATGGCATCCCGTTCCAGATGGAAAAGGTGCCGCATGAAGATCATCATCGGTTTCTTCACCAGCAGACCCGGCCGACGCGCCGAATATCTCGCCGCCGCGCAGGACCATTTGCAAAAAAGCCGCCTCGACCCCGATTGCCTTTACATCGAACTGGTTCCGATGCCGGACCATCCCGACCGCATTCTTCTGGCCGAGGCATTTACCAGCGAAGCGGCCCACCGTCGCCATGAAGACACCGACCACATGCGCGCGCTGTGGAAAGTCGGTCCACTGCTGCTATCACACGTGGTCATCGACAACGTGATCAGTGAGCAGGTAGAGCACATTGACGAGAAATTTCCCTAATCTGAAATGAACCCGGGACGAACCCGTCCGCCGCAAGCCGGCTGGTCGGCGGTCATCATCGTTGCGCTTAAGCTTCGCGGGGTGTCATGCACACTGGATCTTGCCAGACAGGTCGGCAAGTTGCTCCCTCGCCTCCAACACGGTTACTTGGATGATGAGTATACCGCCCCCGACAATACGTCGGAAACGGGCAACGTCAGTTTGGTAGGAAATGCAACCCAGGCGTCAGAACAGCCCGTCGCCGCCCTCATCTTGCTCCACGGCCTCGTCGGCCACGACAGCGGCCCCTCCGCCGATCAAGAGCGGCGCGCAGGCGGGGAGGGTGGCTATGATCATCAGGGCCGCAAGGGCCTTCCACAGGGTCGTGCGCATCAGGGGCATCCTTTCAGGTGGAAAACGGGGCAGATCAGTTCTGGGCGTCTTGCGCTTCGTCCTGGATCACCTCACCGGCGTTCTCCAGGTCTTGGCCCGCGCCTTGGACGGTTTCGCAAGCGACAAGGCCCAGAAGGGCAAAGAGAGCGATGACTTTGGTCATGGGTCGTATCCTTCGTTGATGTCACCCCTACAACCCGCCAGACCACGTCTCGTTCCCGGGGCCTGAATCCCGAAGGTCAACGTCCGCCGATACGACCGCGCGTATGCATGGGATGCATACGCGATGCATACGGGAGGAATACGCTTAACCCCCTGTTAACCATCCTCTGCCACCCTGACCCCATGAAAGCCCTCATCCCCCTTGTGTTCCTTGCCGCCTGCGGTGCCTCTCCGGCGCCGGAGTTCTTCGGGGCCACCCGCACCGATGTCACCGTAAACGACCGTGATTACACGGTTTTCCAGAAAGGTGAGCGGGTGGAGGTCATCCGCCTTGGCTATGCCACCCGGGGCGAACACCAGGAGATTCGCGCCACGATGATCGAGCTGATCCCGCGGGTGACAGGCTGCAAACTGCGCGACTCGACCCTGACCGGGGACAGCGGAGAAATGCGCGGCTCGCTGGACTGTCCGGCTTGACTTGAGACCCTGAAAAGCCAAGAAGCGAGGCACCAGAACGGGGCCGTGCCATGCGACAGATCGACCTCTCCCGCAGCCTGCCGCAGGCGCGGATACCCGAGCTTCCGAACCCCTATTTCGGCAAGGTCCGTGACTGCTACGACCTGCCCGACAATACCCGCCTGCTGATCTCTTCCGACCGGATTTCGGCCTTCGACCAGATCCTTGCGGTGATCCCGTGGAAGGGCCAGGTCCTGACCCAGCTTGCCCGCTACTGGTTCGACCATACTGCCGACATCGCCGCGAACCACGTCATCGGCTACCCCGACCCGAACACTGTCCACTGCAAGCGCGTCACCATCCTCCCGGTGGAAGTCGTCGTGCGTGGCTACCTTGCGGGAAGCACCTCCACTTCCATTCTGACCCAGTATTCGATGGGCATTCGCCAGATGTACGGCCACAGGCTGCCTGACGGGTTGCGCCCCAACCAGGCCCTCCCGCAGGCCATCATCACCCCGACCTCCAAGGCCTTTGACGGAGGTCATGATGAACCCCTGACGGCGGAGGAGATCGTCTCAAACGCCCTCCTGACCCGGCAACGGTGGGACGAGGTTAGCCAGAAGGCTCTTGCCCTCTTCGCCAGAGGCCAGCAGATGGCGGCGGCGCGCGGTCTGATTCTGGTCGACACGAAATACGAATTTGGCACCGATGCCGGGGGCAACATCCTTCTGGCCGACGAAATCCACACCCCCGATTCCAGCCGTTACTGGATAGCCGAGGGCTATGAGGATGCCTTTAAGAAAGGCACCCGTCCGGCCAGCTTCGACAAGGACGTG
The DNA here is from genome assembly GCA_031412255.1 of Paracoccaceae bacterium. Classification (GTDB taxonomy): domain Bacteria; phylum Pseudomonadota; class Alphaproteobacteria; order Rhodobacterales; family Rhodobacteraceae; genus Tabrizicola. The sequence goes on from JANOCQ010000149.1 coordinate 3,806, forward strand.
ATCCGGTCCTGGGTCGTCGCCCGCTGCGATCCCTACAAGGACCCGATCCCGGAGATTCCCGTGGAGATGATCGAGAAAACGGCAATGGTCTACATCGAGGCCTTCGAGGCGATCACCGGGACGCCCTTTGTGCCGGATACCACGGGGGAGAGCCCGCTAAGCCGGATCCGAACGAACCTGACGCCCTTCTTCACGAGATAGACTGTTTGCGCTAACGGTATAGCAATCAAAGGGGAACGACCATGATTCTCAGCTGTGGCGAAGCGCTGATCGACATGTTGCCAAGGATCTCGACCGAAGGCGAAGCCTGCTTTGCCCCTTATGCGGGGGGTGCAGTCTTCAACACTGCCATAGCGCTTGGTAGGCTTGGTGCGCCTTCGGCGTTCTTTTCGGGTGTTTCCAACGACATGCTGGGCGAAATACTTGCCGACACCCTGGTCGCCTCCAGGGTCGACACCCAGTACCTCGCACGATCTGATCGACCCACGACGGTTGCCTTCGTCAAGTTGGTGAACGGACAGGCCACCTATGCGTTTTACGACGAGGCGACAGCCGGTCGGATGCTGTCGGTCGACCAACTGCCCGTCCTGCCGGACAGCATATCGACATTGTTCCTGGGCGGCATCAGCCTGGTGAACGATCCCGCGGCAAGCACCTACGAGGCCCTGCAGGCCCGCGAATGTGCAGCCCGCGTCACCATGGTCGACCCCAACATCCGGCCCGGCTTCATCGCCGGAAAAGAAGCCGACTACCGCGCCCGCATCGGGCGGATGCTGATGCGTGCGGATATCGTAAAGCTTTCGGACGAGGACCTGCACTGGCTGGAAGGGCAGGGGAATCTTACGGCGCTCGCGCGGGTCATAGTGGCGCGGGGGCCGAAGGTGGTCTTCATCACCGAGGGTGCAAACGGGGCGCGAGCGGTGACGGCCACGCAGGATATTGCCGTCAGTTCGCAGAAGGTTGCGGTGATCGACACGGTCGGGGCGGGCGACACGTTCAATGCGGGTGTGCTCGCGGCCTTGCATCAGGCTGGCGCGTTGACAAAGGGCGGTGTCGCCACTCTGTCCGACGCGACCCTGACGGCCGCGCTTGCTTTGGGCACGCGTGCTGCTGCGGTCACTGTCAGCCGCGCCGGGGCGAACCCGCCCTGGGCCAACGAGCTGTGAGAGCGGTCGTTCAACGCGTCGCCGAGGCTCAGGTCCGCGTCGATGGGCAACTTGTCGGTCAGACCGGCAAGGGGTTTCTGATCCTCGTTTGTGCGATGAGCGGCGACACCGAGGCCCTGGCCCAGAAGCTGGCGGCCAAGATATCGAAACTGCGGGTTTTCAAGGATGAGCAAGGCAAGATGAACCTGTCGGTCAGGGATATCGGTGGAACGGCCCTGGTGGTCAGTCAGTTCACCCTGGCCGCCGATCTGCGCGGCAACCGGCCCGGATTCTCGACCGCGGCGTCGCCGGTGGACGGCGAAAGGCTTTACCTTCACTTCAGCCAATCGCTGGAACGGGAAGGTGTTCCCGTGGCGAACGGCCAGTTTGGCGCCGACATGGCCGTCAGTCTGGTGAACGACGGGCCGGTGACCAACTGGATGGACACCGACCAGCTTTCGCCTAGTTGAACGGGTTTCCCGGCGTCCGCTTGGTGATGACGTCGCCGCAATCTATGAGCGCGCCAATCGAGGCGCTTGAACCCGCCAGCGAATAGTCTTGCACGTCCGCGCCATCCGCATCGCGCAGGAACAGCCGGTTGCCGCGGGCGACCTCGGTGATGAAATTCACGCCTGCCCCATCGTCGGGAAGAAAAAAGAGCACCGAGTTCTGGTAGAGTTCTGCTCCGGTCAGGCTCCACGGGGCACGGCGGTCGACCTGTACGCCCAGATCGGCCGTCTGGCCTTCGCCAAATTCCCAGGCGGTCGAGTAGAACTGCAACTGCACGGCACCATCGGGAAAGGTCCAGATCGAGAAACTTTCGCCGGGTGCCTTCACCTCGGCCACGCAACCGACCGAGCCGTCGTCCCAGCCCACGACCGAAACCTGCCAATGCTTGTGTGAAAACAGGATTTCGGACTCTTGAGCGCCCGCCATCCCCGAGATGGCCGCGATCACTGCGGCCGCAATTCCCAATCTAAAGCCCATGCCTTGCTTCCCAAAAAAAGACGTCCTGCGCCATTTCTTCACGCTGCTGCACGATTCAGGCAAATGAAACTTGCTGTCATTCAGGCGACAGACCGTTCTCTGTTGCAAACTTAGGCCGCCCACTCCCATGGGTTGGAGAACTGGCCCAGCACCGCAGCCACCGCCGTGTCTTCGACCGGGGCACCCTTCTCCAGCCGGGCGACAAGGCCACGCTTCTTGTCCTCGATCACGCTGGCCACGCGGGCGGGGATTCCGGCCTGCGCCAGCGCCGCATCGTAGGTCCGGGTAATCGCCATGCGCCGCAGGTCGGGCTTGAACACCTTTCCGACCGCGGTTTTTGGCAATTCGGGCAAGATTTCCAGGTACTTCGGCAATGCGGCCCGCTCGGTGATGTGCCTGGAGGCATAGTCCATCAGGTCCTCGACTGTTGCCGAAGAACCCTTGACCAGTTCCACATAGGCGCAGGGAAGTTCCCCTGCGTGGGCGTCGGGCTGGCCAATGGCCCCGACGAACCCCACCGCCTCGTGCCCCATCAGCGCTTCCTCGATGATGGCCGGGTCGATGTTGTGGCCGCCGCGGATGATCAGGTCCTTGGCGCGACCGGTAATGAAGAGATAGCCGTCGGCGTCGATCCGGCCCAGATCGCCCGTGCGCAGGAAGCGGCCGTCAGCGAAAAGCTCCTTGTTCTTGTCCTTTTCGGTGTAGGTCGATCCTTCGAAGACTCCGGGGTTCGAGATGCAGATCTCGCCCACCTCGTCGACCGCACATTCCCGGAATCCGATTGCGCCTTGCGAGGTCAGGATGCGGACCTGCGTGTAAGGGAACATCAGCCCGACAGAGCCGATCTTCTTCGCGCCTTCCGGCGGATTGATCGACACCAGGCAGGTTGCTTCGGTCAGGCCGTAACCCTCGATGATCTCGATGCCGGTTTCCTTCTTAAAGCGGTTGTACAACTCCACCGGCAGGGGCGAGGAGCCGGAAAATGCGTTTCTCAGGCTGGAGATATCGGCATTTACCGGTCGCTGCATCAGTGCGGCAAGGGCGGTGGGGACGGTGATCATGTAGGTCACCTTGTAGCGTTCGATCAGCTTCCAGAAGTTGTCGAACACCCCCTCGCCGCGGTAGCCCTGGGGTGTCGGGAACACGACATGCGCGCCCGAGCCGATCATCGACATCAGGATCGGATAGCAGGCGAAGACGTGGAAAAGGGGCAGCGGGCACATGACCACGTCCGTGGGCTTGAACAAGAGCGTGGCACCGAGCCAGCCGTTGTAGATCATGCCGCTGACCTTGTGCTGGGCGACCTTGGGCATCCCGGTCGTCCCGCCGGTGTGGAAATACGCGGCGACGCGATCCTCCGTGCTGTCGGGGAAGGTCAGCTTGTCGGACGGCATCCGTGCCATCTCGACGCGGAAATCCTTGACGTTGGCAGTGTGTGTCACCGGGTTCTTCGGGCGCACCAGCGGCACGATCAGTTTCTTCAGGCCCGACAGATAGGGCACAAGGTCGACTTCCAGCACGGTCTTGACATTCGGGGCGAACTTGACGGCATCGCCGACCTTTTGTGCCAGATCAGTCTTGGGGAATGCCCTGAGGGTGACCACGACCTTCGCATTCGTCTCACGCAGGATGGCGCTGATCTTTTCCGGTTCCAGAAGCGGGTTGATCGGATTCACGATCCCGGCCACCGAGCCGCCCAGAAGGGTGATCGCCGTCTCCATCGCGTTCGGCATGATGAAGGCAACCACGTCCTTTTCGCCGATACCGAGGCTGCGGAACAGGTTCGCCGCCTGGGTAACCCTGGCGTGAAGTTCGGCCCAGGTGACCGTCAGCTTCTTCGACTCGGGTCCCGACAGCAACTGGTAGCTGATCGCCGGCCGTGCACCGTGAGCCGCCTTGGCGCGGCTGAGGTATTCGTACATCGACCGCGCCTGACCGCGTTCGGCCCAGGGTTTCTCGGCCTCAATGGCCTTCAGATCCGCAGCTGTTGCGAAAGTGGTCATTCTTGTCCTCCCCTGGTGCCCGCTTTTTGCGCGGGCTTCGGACGAACATGGGGGGCGGCAACGCGTTTGTGAAGTCGGATTGTCCAGACCTCTGTCGCGGGGACGTTACGTCAGACGGTGCCGTCGGTGAACTGCAACCGGGCGAGGCGCGCGTATAGCCCGTCCTCGGCGACCAGTTGGTCATGCGTGCCTTGCGCCGCGATACGGCCCTGGTCGAAGACCACGATGCGGTCGGCGCGCTTCACGGTGGCAAGCCGGTGGGCCACCACCAACGTTGTCCGGCCCTCGGCCAGCCGTTCGACCGCCGCCTGCACCAGACGCTCGCTTTCGGCATCAAGAGCGCTTGTGGCTTCGTCCAGAAGCAGGATCGGAGCGTCGCGCAGGATGGCGCGGGCGATGGCCACACGTTGCTTCTGCCCCCCCGAAAGCATGACACCGCGTTCGCCCAGATAACTGTCATAGCCCTGCGGCAATGCCGTCAGAAAGTCATGGGCGGCGGCAGCTTTCGCAGCGGCCTCGACCTCGGCGTCGGTGGCGTCCAGGCGGCCAAAGCGGATATTCTCGCGGGCGGATGTCGCAAAGATCACCGGGTCCTGCGGGACAAGGGCAATCGCCTGGCGGAAGTCACTGCGCTTCATGTCGTGCAATGGAAGACCGTCCAGCGTGATGCTGCCCGACTGGGGGTCATAAAAGCGCATCAGCAACTGGAGGATCGTGGTCTTCCCCGCGCCCGACGGGCCGACCAGCGCCACTGTCTCGCCCGGCTTTACGTGCAGGCTGACCCCGTTCAGCGCCGAAGCCTCGGGCCGGGCGGGGTAGCGGAAGGAAACGTCCTGAAAGGCAATTTCGCCGCGCACCGGGCGGGGCAAGGCGACGGGACGTGCGGGGTCCATCACCGAATCCTCGGTACCGAGCAACTCGACAAGCCGCTCGGTCGCGCCCGCCGCGCGCTGAAGCTCGCCCCAGATTTCCGAAAGCGCCCCTACGGCGCCCGCAACCATCACGGCATAGATCACGAACTGGATCAGCGCGCCCACGGACATCTGGTCCGCGCGCACATCCCGTGCCCCGACCCAGAGGACGCCCACGATGCCAGCGAAGGTCAGGAAGATGACGATCACCGTCATCACCGCCCGCGTCTTGATCCGCGCCTTGGCCGAGGTGAAGCTTTTCTCGGTCACTTCCGCGAACTGGCCGCGCGTCGCGCCCTCATGGGTAAAGGCCTGAACCGTCTGGACCGACGACAGCGCTTCGGAGGCTGACCCGGAGGAGGCAGCGATCCAGTCCTGGTTATCGCGCGAAAGGACGCGCAGTCGGCGGCCTAGCACCACGATGGGCACAATGATTGCCGGAACGATCAGCAGCACCAGCCCAGTCAGCTTGGCCGAAGTCAGGAACAAAAGCACCAGCCCGCCCAGCAGGATCAAGACGTTGCGCAGCGCGACCGAGACCGACGATCCGATCACCGACAGGATCAGCGTGGTGTCGGTCGTGATCCGGCTGAGGACCTCGCCGGTCAGGATGCGCTCGAAGAAGGCGGGAGACATGCTCAGCACGCGGTCGAACAATGCGCGCCGGATGTCGGCCACAACGCGTTCGCCCAGACGGGTCACAAGGTAGTAACGGAATCCCGTCCCCACAGCCAGCAGGGCGGCAATGATCAGGGCGGCACCGAAATACTGATCCAGCAGCGCAGCATTGGCGTCGTTGAACCCGTCGATCACCCGGCGCACGGCCAAAGGCAGGATCAGGCTGACCGAGGCGGTCAGAATCAGCGCCAGAAGTGCCAGGCCCAGCAACCCGCGATAGGGCCGAAGGAACGGCACCAGGCCCCGTAGCGCGCCCACCTGTTTCGACTTCGGCCGATCCTCGACCGCTGAACTGTCCGACATGCGCCTGCCTCACCCGTTACGGGCACGGGTTTAGTCTGCCCACGCCGCCGGGACAAGCGCCGGGCGCGACGGACAGGCCAGACCCACGGTGTGCCTTTCCTCGGTCTTCGTCCCGTGCCACCTTGGACGCATGACCGAGATTTCCCGTTTCCGCGCCGGGGATGGCGCCATGCTGGCTTGCCGCGACGATGGCGCGGGGCTGCCTCTGCTGTGTTTGCCGGGCCTGACCCGCAGCATGGCCGATTTCGACTACTTGGTGCCGCACCTGCCGCCGGTCCGCCTGATCCGGATGGACTATCGCGGCCGGGGCGCCAGCGACTGGACCGGAGCCGCCAGTTACACCGTCGCGCAAGAGGCACAGGACGCCCTGACGCTGCTGGACCACCTCGGCGTCGCGCGGGCCGCGATCCTGGGAACCTCACGCGGGGGGCTGATCGGCATGGTCCTTGGCGCCACCGCGCGGGACCGCGTGCTTGGACTTGTCCTCAACGACGTCGGCCCCGAGATCGCTCGCGGCGGGCTTGGCCGCATCCTTGATTATGTCGGTCGCGACCCGGCGGGCCGCACGACCGAAGACTACGCCAAGCGTCTCTCGCGTAGCCCCGGTTTCGACAACGTCCCGATGTCGCGCTGGCTGGACGAGGCTCGCAAACAGACGGTCGAGACGCCCGATGGACTGCGCATCCCCTATGACCCGGCTCTGCGCGAATCGTTCCTTGCGGCCTTCGATGGCCCTCCCGTGGACCTTTGGCCACTGTTCGACGCGCTCGCCGGCCTGCCACTGGCGCTTGTCCGGGGGGCGAACTCGGACCTTCTGACCGCCGAAACCGTGGCCAAGATGCGCGCACGCCGTCCGGACATGGGCTTTGCGGAAGTCCCCGGCCGCGCACATATCCCCTTCCTGGACGAACCCGAAGCCGTGGCCCTGATCTCGGGTTTCCTGCGGAGGCTTGCATGAACATCACCATGATCGAGGCCGCCGCCGTGCGGATGGCGGGCCATGTCCGCCGCACGCCGCTGCTGAACGCGCCGCTTCTCGACCGGCTGGTCGGACGGCGGGTCTTCGTCAAGGCGGAGTGTCTTCAGGTGACCGGCAGCTTCAAGGCCCGAGGCGGCTGGTCCGCCGTTTCGGCCCTGTCGCCCGATGCCTGCACGCGCGGGGTGATCGCCTTTTCGTCGGGCAATCACGCGCAGGGCGTGGCCTATGCGGCCGCCGCCCACAGCGCGCCCTGCGTCATCCTGATGCCATCGGACGCGCCCGCCGTGAAAATCGCCAACACCCGCGCCTATGGGGCGGAAGTGGTGCTTTATGACCGCGCGACGGACGACCGCGACGCCATCGGCTCCCAGCTTTCCAAAGCGCGGGGCCTGACCTTGATCAAGCCCTATGACGATCCGCAAGTCATCGCGGGGCAGGGGACCGTGGGCCTTGAACTTGCGGGTGAAGTGGCTGCCGTCGGAATCGCCGACGCCCCCGTCTTCGTCTGCTGCGGCGGCGGTGGGCTTTCCTCCGGCGTGGCATTGGCCCTGCAAGCGCATGCCCCCGGCCTTCGGGTCCACACTGCCGAGCCTTCCGGCTTCGACGACATGGCCCGGTCGCTTTCATCCGGCACCTGGCACCGGAACCCGGCCCTCAGCGGCTCGATCTGCGACGCGATCCTGACGCCGTCCCCAGGGGAGCTGACCTTGCCCATCCTGCAGCAACTCGCCGGTCCTGGGGCAGTGGTGACTGACGAGCAGGCTTTGCGCGCCATGGCGCTGGCCTTTACCCACCTTCGCATCGTGCTGGAACCAGGCGGGGCCGCCGCCCTTGCCGCCGCGCTATTCGGTGACGATCTCCCAGACACCGTGATTGCCGTAGCCACCGGCGGCAATGTCGATCCCGCGATCTTTGCCACTGCGCTGGAGCGCTTTGCGTGACGCTGGTCTGGCTGGAGGATCTGCGGCTCAACGCCGAGCTCACCGGCCCGGCAACCGCGCCGCCGGTCGTGCTTATCCACGGGATGGGCCTCGACATGCGGGTCTGGGACGCGACGATGCCACATCTGTCGCGGCACCGGGTCCTGCGGCTGGACCTGCGCGGCCACGGTGCTTCGGACACGCCCGTCCCGCCCTATACGATGGGCGCTCTGATCCGCGATGTCGAACGCCTGATGGTCCATTTCGCCCTGAAGGACGCGGTGATTGTAGGCGCGGGCGAGGGTGGGCTGATCGCCCAGGGCCTTGCCGTCAAAAGGCTGGACCTTGTGCGCGCCATGGTGCTGACCGGTTCGGGCACCCGCTTCGCCAACCTTTCGGTCTGGGACTCCCGCCTCGCGCGGCTGAAGGCGGACGGCCCCGATCTTGACGCCGAATGCGCCCTCCTTCTTGGCCCGCGCTGGAAAGCGTTGCCCATGCTGGCCTCTCTGCAAGAGATGCTGACCCGCACCCGCCCCGAGGGCTGGGAGGGTTTCTCCGCGGCCGCGGCCACGGCGGATTTCTACCAGACCAGCGCGACGCTGACCCTGCCGACCCTGATCCTTGTCGGAGCCGATGATCGCAAGGTTCCGCCAGACATCCAGCACGAGCTTGCTGGCCTTGTCGCAGGGTCTCAGGTGCAGCTCCTGCGGGGAGGCACGCATCTGGCGATGTTCACCCAAGCGCCACTATTTGCAAAGGCGCTGACCGGATTTCTAACCCGGATCGGACACGTTTGATCGCCGAAATCGAAATTTCCAAGCCATCACAAGGATGGAATTTCGAACCGGTTTTGCACAAATCCCACTTCTCATAGCTCGCCCGCAGCCGAATACAGCCTGCAACGCTTGTTCTATCCGCGTCATTTCCTGTCGCGAATGAAGGGTCCTACCGTTCCTATCGCCCCTACCTTTTCCGTGGAGAAATATCGAGCGGGTAAAGGGGACGGCCCATGAAACTGAAGGACCTCGAAATCTTCGTTGTCGCGCCCCCGTTTCCCGGTTGGGGTGGTCGCTACTGGATCTTCCCGAAGCTCACGACCGACAACGGGATCGTGGGCTACGGCGAATGCTACGCCTCGACCGTCGGACCCAAGGCCATGCGCGCGGTGATCGAGGATGTCTTCGAACGCCACATGGCGGGCGAGAACCCCGAAAACATCGAACTCATGTTCCGCCGCGCCTATTCCTCGGGCTTCACCCAACGGCCCGATCCCACCGTGATGGGCGCTTTCTCGGGGTTGGAAATCGCCTGCTGGGACATCCTTGGCAAAGCCCGCAACAGGCCGGTCCACGCCCTTCTGGGCGGCAAGATGAATGACCGCATCCGCAGTTACACTTACCTTTACCCCGAACCCGGCAAGGAAAGCGCGGAATTCTGGGTTGACCCCGACGCCGCCGCCGAGGCCGCAGTCCGCTTTATGAACATGGGCTTCACCGCCGTGAAGTTCGACCCTGCCGGTCCCTATACGATCCGAGGCGGCCATGAACCGGCCATGTCCGACATCACCCGTTCCGTCGCCTTCTGCAAGGCGATCCGCGCGGCGGTGGGCGACCGGGTCGACCTCCTCTTCGGCACGCATGGACAGTTCACTACACCCGGCGCGATCCGGATGGGCCGGGAACTCGAACCCTACAATTCGCTTTGGTACGAAGAGCCGATCCCGCCCGACAACCTGCTGGAATTCGCCGAGGTCGCCAGATCCGTCCGCGTCCCGCTCGCCACCGGCGAGCGGATGACCACCAAGGCCGAATTCGGCACCCTCCTCCGTGCCGGAGGCGTCAAGATCCTGCAACCCGCGCTTGGCCGAGTCGGAGGGATATGGGAGGCGAAGAAGATCGCCGCCATGGCCGAGATCTTCAATGCCGAGATGGCCCCACACCTGTACGCTGGCCCCGTCGAATGGGCGGCGAACGTCCACTTCGCCGCCTCGATTCCGAACCTCCTGATTGCCGAAACCATCGAAACCGGCGGCGCCTTCCACCAGAAACTCATCAAGAATTCGATCAAGTGGGAGGACGGCTATATCATCCCGCCGGAAGGCCCGGGTCTGGGCATCGACTTCGACGAGGACGTCGCCCGCGCGCATCCCTACACCGGCACCGGGCTGCATCTTCAAATGCAGGAAGCGCCCTGCGACTACCGCCACGGCAACCGCTTCGAGGGTGGCGCGCCAAGTTCGATCATCTGAGCGCCGTCCGAGCAGCGCCCGTCGGGTTCGATGCCCAGGCACAGCGACTGAAATGAAAAGAATGGCGGGCCCAGGAGGACTCGAACCCCCAACCTCGGACTTAGAAGGTCCTTGCTCTATCCAGTTGAGCTATGAGCCCGCGCCCCCGTCTTTTGCTGTACCGCAAAAGA
>JANOCQ010000150.1:0-2852 GCA_031412255.1 Paracoccaceae bacterium
ATCTTCCTCTACGACATCCTGGGCGAAGACCAGAACGGCAACCTGATGGGCCGTCACCGCTCGACCGGCATCACCAAGCCGCAATTCACCGAGCGCGCCAAGTATTTCAACGAGGAAGCCAACCTGATCGAGGCGCTGGAGAAATCCAACGTCGAGCAGCGCGACATCCTGAACAGCTAGGCCCAGGGCAGAGTCATGACCATCATTCTCCTGGCAGTTCTGGGCTTTGTCGCAGTGGCGGCCGGTGGGTTCGCGCTGCTGCCGGTCTTTGCCGGGTCCAGCCGCGCCGACAAGCGCATCAAGGCGCTGCAGGGCGACATCTCCACCAACCGCCGCGAAGCCAATGCGTCGCGCACCCGCGACACCCGGCGCAAGGAGATCCAGCAGACGCTGAAGACGCAGACCGAGCTGCTCGAAAAGCGCCGCAAGCGCGTGCCGCTGCAGGATCAGATCTTTCAGGCCGGCATGAAGATCAAGAAGGCCAGTTTCATCCGCAACCAGGTCATTCTGGGCGTGGTGGTCTTCGTCGTGCTGTTCCTCTTCGTCGAGTGGTACTATGCCGCCATCTTCGCGGCCGCGGCGGGCTATTTGCTGCCCAAGATGTATCTCAGCAATCGCCGCAAGTCGTATCAGAACAAGTTCCTCGACGAGCTGCCCAACGCCGTCGAGGCCATCGTGCGCGGCGTCAAGTCCGGCATGCCGCTCAACGATTCCATGCGCGTGGTCGCCAAGGAAGTGAAGGAGCCGGTCAAGTCCGAGTTCCAGCGCGTCCTCGACCAGCAGCAGATGGGCAAGTCGATGACCGAGGCGGTGCAGATTCTCTTCGACCGCGTGCCCCTGCCTGAAGTGAATTTCTTCGTGGTGGTCATCACCGTGCAGCAGCAGGCGGGCGGCAATCTCTCCGAAGCACTCAGCAACCTGTCGCGCGTGCTGCGTAACCGCAAGAAGATGAAGGCCAAGGTCAAGGCCATGTCGTCCGAAGCTAAGGCGTCGGCAGGCATCATCGGCTCTCTGCCGTTCATCGTCGCCATCCTGGTGACGCTGACCACGCCGACCTATCTGCTGCCCCTCTTTGAAACCCAGATCGGCAATGTCTGGCTGGGCGTCGCCGCCGTGATGATGAGCATCGGCATCTTCATCATGAAAAAGATGGTCGAGTTCGACTTCTGAGGAGCGCGCCGTGGATCTCGTCTCGACACTGACCGACCCCAAATTCCTGATCGCGATCTTCGCGTCGGTCTCGGCTGCGGCGGTGGTGTTCACGCTCGGCTCCTCGCTGCTGGGCAATCGCTCGCAGATCAAGCAGCGCATCAAGCGCGTAGCGCTCGAGCGGGAGAAGATGCGCGCCGAGGAAATGGCGCGCCTGCGCGGCGGCGCCGCCAAGGACAACGAGCCCAGGACCATCCGCCGCGTCGCCGGCAAAGAGTACATGACCAAGGTCGTCAAACGCTTCGACCTGCAAAAGGCCTTTGCCGACGAGAACACGGTCGAGCAGCTCGCCCGCGCCGGCTATCGCGGCCAAGGCCCGCTGACGACGTTCCTGTTCCTGCGCTTCGTCACGCCGTTCGCGCTGTTCTTTGTCGGACTGTTCTACATGCAGTTCACGATCTTTGCGGCGAACCCGCTGTGGCAGAATGCGCTCTATGCGCTGTTCCTCGGACTGATCGGCGCTTATCTGCCCAACCTGCTGCTCAAGAACCGCACCATCAAGCGCCAGCAATCGATCCGCCGCGCCTGGCCCGACGCGCTCGACCTGATGCTGCTCTGCGTCGAAGCCGGCATGTCGGTGGAGCACGCCTTCAAGCGCGTCAGCAAGGAAATCGGCATGCAGAGCCCAGAGCTCGCCGAAGAGCTGACGCTGACCACCGCGGAGCTGTCGTTCCTCGAAGACCGCACCCGCGCCTATGACAATCTGGGACGCCGCACCGGGCTGGACAACGTCAAGGCGGTGATGACCGCTTTGATCCAGGCCGACCGTCACGGTACCTCCGTCGGCACTTCGCTGCGCGTCATGGCTGAAGAAGGCCGTGAGTCCCGCATGATGGACGCCGAGAAAAAGGCCGCCTCGCTGCCGCCGAAGCTGACCGTGCCGCTGATCATCTTCTTCCTGCCGGTGCTGTTCATCGTCATCATCTCGCCGGCCATCATCAAGGTGTTCAGCGGTGGCGCCGCCAGTGCCTTCGGCGGCTGAGGCACGTGCCAAAGCGCCGGGCGGGCAGGACCCTCCGGACTTTCGAAGATGCGAACAACGGCGGAGCACGGCCCATCGTTGGTTCGATACTGGTCCGCGGTTGCCCGTGGACAAGCCGGAGCCTTGCTCCGCCGTCGTGACCGGGGTTTTGGGCGTTCACCGGGATTGTCCGGGGCGTTTAGCGGAATGCCCCACCGCCGCAGGATCGTTGTTTTGACCAAGCCACGCTCTTCGCGTTTCCCCAGTCCGATCCCGAAGGGCGAGCCAAACAAAAGCGCGCCCACGGCAGCAAATTAAGGCGACAGGTTACCTGGGCCTGTCAGACCTTCCCGGCTTGGCCTGATCCGAACCGACGCTCGAACCACCCAGCCTCGCTGCACCAATCACTCGTCATGATCTCGCGTCTCAGTGCATCGATGGGGGCATTCTAGTGGGGTGGGACGCTGCGGGGATAAGTCTGATCAGATTTCTGACAAGCGTCTGAATGAAATTATGTTTTTTATGAACTACAGATGACCGCCGTCTGAACGCAAAACAACACGCAGACCATCGGCGCAACGCGCGGTTTGCTCTGGGCGCGAGGTATGAATTTCTGTTGCCGGTGGGCGAGGGGCGTGCGGGAGAAACGTTTCTCCGGCCCGCGGATTGGGATACCAACGGG
>JANOCQ010000151.1:0-5191 GCA_031412255.1 Paracoccaceae bacterium
CGTTCGACCTCGTCGCGCATCGGGCGGATCATCTGGCTGTGGCAGCCATAGCAGCCCTCACGGACATAGATGTTGCGGCCCTCCAGTTCGAGCGGGGTGTAAGGGCGCATCCCCTCCACCTTCTCGATGGTGTTTTCCAGGTAGAACAGGGGCACAATCTGGACGATCCCGCCGATGGTCACGACCAGGAGGCTGAGGATCATCAGCAGGGTCGCGTTGGTCTCGATGACCTTGTGCTTGTCGAGAAAAGCCATGTTTGCGTGTCCTTATTCTGCCGGAACGGCGGAGTTCTGGGTGACCCGTGCGGGTTGCGCCCGCACCGTCATCCAGAGGTTCCAACACATGATCAGAGCGCCCGTGAGGAACAGCCCGCCCCCGGCAGCCCGCACCACGTACATCGGGAACTTCGCGGCCACCGTGTCGGCAAAGGCGTTCACGAGGAACCCGTTCGCGTCGACTTCACGCCACATCAGGCCTTCCATGATGCCGGTGACCCACATGGCCGAGGCGTAAAGGACGATCCCGATGGTCGCGAGCCAGAAGTGCCAGGAGACCAGTTTGAGCGAGTAGAGCCCCTCGCGGTTCCACAGGCGCGGCACCAGGTAGTACAGGACGCCGAAGGTGATCATCCCGTTCCAGCCCAAGGCGCCGGAATGGACGTGACCGATGGTCCAGTCGGTGTAGTGCGACAGCGAGTTCACCGCCTTGATCGACATCATCGGTCCTTCGAAGGTCGACATGCCGTAAAAGCCGATGGAGACGACCATCATCCGGATGATCGGGTCGGTCCGGAGCTTGTCCCAGGCGCCCGACAGGGTCATGAGGCCATTGATCATCCCGCCCCAGGACGGCATCCACAGGATCACCGAGAAGACCATGCCCAGGGTCGAGGCCCAGTCGGGCAGTGCCGTGTAGTGCAGGTGGTGCGGACCGGCCCAGATATAAAGGAAGATCAGCGCCCAGAAGTGGATGATCGACAGCTTGTAGCTGAAGACGGGGCGTTCGGCCTGTTTCGGGACGAAGTAGTACATCATCCCGAGAAAGCCCGCGGTCAGGAAGAAGCCGACGGCGTTGTGGCCGTACCACCACTGGACCATCGCGTCCTGCACGCCGGAGTAAAGCTGGACCTGCGCGCTTCCGAAGATCGAAACCGGGATCGCGGCGTTGTTCACCAGGTGCAGCATCGCGACGGTCAGGATCATCGACAGTAGGAACCAGTTCGCCACGTAGATGTGGGGTTCCTTGCGCTTGAAGAGGGTGCCCATGAAGGCGATCAGGAACGCGACCCAGACGGCGGTGATCAGGATGTCGACGTACCAGACGGGTTCGGCATATTCCTTGCCTTGGGTGGCACCGAGGACATAGCCGGTGGCCGCCAGGACGATGACCAGCTGCCAGCCCCAGAACACGAACCACCCCAGCGAGCCGCCGAACAGGCGCGCCGCGCTGGTGCGCTGGACGATGTAGAAGGACGACATGATCAGCGCGTTGCCACCAAAGGCGAAGATCACCGCGCTGGTGTGCAAGGGCCGCAGGCGGCCGAAGTTGCCGTAACCCTGCAGGAACTCGAAGTTCAGCTGCGGCCAGGCAAGCTGGCTGGCGATGACGAGGCCGACCAGAAAGCCGACGGCCCCCCAGAAGGCGGTCGCGATGGCTCCGGCGCGGATCACGCTGTCGAAGTATTCGTGCTGCACGTTCGGCCTTGGATCTCCGGCCGAGCGCAGCACCCAGAGAAAGGCGATGCCGGCGGCAAGCATCACGGTCAGCGCATTAACCTGGTAAGCCAGGTCGTGGGCGTAGTTGGCCGCGATCGCGGCGCAGACCGCGACGAGGCCTAGCCCTGCCAGTTTTAGGTAATCCCACATGGTTGCGTCCCTTCGTCCTGTCCTCGTGCGCACTGCCCCCGGATCGAGTCGGGCTTCGGACGCACTTTTCGGCAAGGTGACTTCTGCAATGCAGCGGGGGCAGACGCCTTGATCTGCGTCAACCGCGTGGGTGAGCGGAATTGACCTCGGTCAAGGCGCGGGCGGCGGGATGCGACATGATGGACCACACCTTCAACGGGAGTTCCATCATGGCCTACAAATCGCTTCTGACCATAGCCGCCTCGCCCGAGGGCGTTTCGGGCACCGTCACTGCGGCCGCGCAGCTTGCGCAGTCGATGGACGCGCACCTGGATGCGCTGGCCATCGGGGTGGACCGGACGCAGATCGGCTACTCCTATGTGGGCTCGGGGGCGGTGGTCATCGCCGCCGCGATGGACCGGGCCGAAGCCGACGCGCGGGAGGCCGAAGCGGCCCTGAACGCCGCCATCGGGGAGCAGACATCAACACTGCGCTCGTCGGTCGAATCGGTTGTCACGCAACTGGGCGCTTTGACCGATGTTGTGGCCTCGCGGGCGCGCTATTCCGATCTGGTAGTTTTGCCCCTGCCCTACGGCAAGACGCGTGGCGTCGAGGATGAGGCCGTGACCGAGGCGGCCCTTTTCGAAGGAATGGCTCCGGTGTTGATCGTGCCGCCATCGGGCATGCGGACGGCCGTACCAAAGCGGATCATCGTCGCCTGGAACCAAAGCCGGGAGGCGCTGGTCGCCGCGCGACGCGCGATGCCCTTCCTGAAACGCGCCGAATTGGTGCAGATTGTCGTCGTCGACCCACCCGCCCACGGACCGGAGCGGTCCGACCCCGGCGGCCTTCTGTGCCAGCTTCTTGTCCGCCACGGCGTCAAGGCCGAGGTCTCGGTCCTGGCGCGGACACTGCCGCGTGTTTCTGAGGTGCTGGCACGGCAGGCGCGCGACCTGGACGCCGACATGCTGGTGATGGGGGCTTACGGACACAGCCGCTTTCGCGAGGCGATCCTGGGCGGGGCGACCCGCGACATGCTGGAGCGGGCGGATGTGCCGGTATTCCTCGCGCACTGATATCTGGCGCGGCTCGTCGTCGACTTCGTCGCTCCTCGCGGGGCCTGCGACGAGAAGACGAAGTCGCACGAGGAGCCGCCCCCCTGCTAAAGCTTGTCCAGTTCCGCCACCGCCGTCTCGCGCAAGGCGCGCAGGTCGGCGATGGAGGCGTCAAGCTCTGCCCTCTGCTTGTCCAGCGCCTGAAGTTGGCGGTCTGCCAGCTGCAACCAGGCCTCAAGCTGCGGGCGTTCGCCCTTCTTGCCGTAGATCAGAAGCCACTGGCGGATTTCCTCCAGGCTGAAGCCAAAACGGCGGCCGCGCAGGATCAGTTTCATCCGCGCCACTTCGCGTGGGCCATAGAACCGGGCGCGGCCTTCCTTTTCGGGGGCCAAGAGCTCGATGTATTCGTAATAACGAAGCGTGCGCGGCGTCACGTCGAACTTGGCGCACATCTCCTTGAAGCTGAGGCGAGTGTCGGTCATGCGCAGCTCCTTTCGCCGGACAGCCTAGGATCACGCCTGCCTTGGCGCAACCGTGAGGTGTCTCGGGGGTTGCCTTCCCCAGGTTGCAGCGGTTTGATGCGCGCCCGGAGGTCCCCGAAGAGGCCGCCCGCGAGGTTCCATGTCCGACATCACCACCATCGCCCGCCAGTTCATCCAGGCCCTGCCGCACAGCCGTGCAATGGGCATGGAGTTGGAAGCCATCGGCGAGGGCACGGCCACGATCTCGATGCCCTACGACGCCCGGCTGATCGGCGATCCGACGACGGGGGTTATCCACGGCGGAGCGGTCTCAGCGCTGATGGACACGGCCTGCGGGGCCTCGGTCATGAGCCATCCGCAGGCGGGGTTTTCAACGGCCACGCTGGATCTGCGCATCGACTACATGCGCCCCGCGACACCCGGCCAGACGATCCGCACCAAGGCGGAATGCCATCACGTCACCCGGTCGGTGGCCTTCGTGCGGGCGGTGGCGACCGACGACGACGAAAGCCGCCCGGTGGCGATGGCGACCGGTGCCTTCACGGTGGAGCGCAAGGGATGAAGTCGCCGGAACCGTTGCACGTCATCAAGCAGCGCCGCGAAGGGCTGTTGCGCAGCCTCGTCGACGGGGTGCCCTACATCGGATTTCTCGGCGTCCGGTTCGACCGGCGCGGGGACGAGCTGACAGCGGTCCTGCCCTTCCGCGACGATCTGATCGGCAACCCGCGCCTGCCTGCCCTGCATGGCGGCGCGACGGCGGCCTTTCTGGAAATCGCGGCGATGATCGAATTGTCGTGGAGCACTTTGTGGGATGGCGTTGAAGCAGACGGCGCGCTGCCCGAGGGGCCGCTGCGGCTGCCCAAGACCATCGACTTTACCATCGACTATCTGCGCGCCGGTCTTCCCCGCGATGCCTATGCGCGGGCGCGGGTCAACCGGTCGGGGCGGCGCTATGCCAGCGTGCATGTCGAGGCCTGGCAGGACAACCGCGCCCGGCTCTTCGCGCAGGCGACGGGACATTTCCTGATGCCGCCGGTCGAGCCGAAACCGTGACCGAGGTGACCCACGGCCGCATGCTGCGGATCGCGGGGCCAATTGTCCTGTCGAACGCGACGGTGCCGCTCTTGGGCGCGGTTGATACCGGCGTCGTGGGCCAGTTGGGACAGGCGGCCCCCATCGGGGCGGTGGGCCTGGGCGCGGTGATTCTGGCGACGCTGTACTGGGCGTTCGGCTTTCTGCGGATGGGGACCAGCGGGCTTGCGGCCCAGGCTCAGGGCGCGGGCGACGGTGCAGAGCGGGCGGCGGTCCTGATGCGCGCGCTGATCGTGGGGCTGGGGGCGGGCCTTGCGCTGATCGTGCTGCAGGTGGCGCTTGTCGCGGGGGCCTTCACGCTCGCCCCGGCGAGCGCAGAGGTCGAGGCGCTGACCCGTCAGTATCTGGCGATCCGCATCTGGGGCGCGCCCGCGACCATCGCGCTTTACGCGGTGACCGGCTGGCTGATCGGGGTGGAACGGACGCGGGCGGTGTTCCTTTTGCAGCTGTGGATCAACGGGCTGAACATCCTGTTGGACCTGTGGTTCGTGCTGGGCCTTGGCTGGGGCGTGCCGGGGGTGGCGGCGGCAACGCTGATCGCAGAGTGGACGGGGCTGGCGCTTGGCCTGTGGTTCTGCCGCGACGCCTTCGGGCCGGCGCTTTCAGCGGCACTTGGGCGGCTGGGGGACAAGGCCGCGCTCCTGACCATGTTCGCGGTGAACCGGGACATCATGATCCGGTCCGTCGCGCTGCAGCTGTGCTTCACCGCCTTCGTCTT
>JANOCQ010000152.1:0-28738 GCA_031412255.1 Paracoccaceae bacterium
ACCAGGACTTCAACGGCCAGCCGCGCAAGCTGCTGACCCACTTCGACCGCAACGGCATCGGCTATACGCTGGACCGCGAAACGGGCGAACTTCTGGTGGCCGAAAAGTACGACCCCGCAGTGAACTGGACCACGGGTGTCGACATGGACCCCGCCTCACCCACCTATGGCCGTCCGGCGGTGGTCAAGGAGTACTCGACCGAACAGACCGGCGAAGATACCAACACGATGGGCGTGTGCCCGGCGGCGCTTGGCACCAAGGACCAGCAGCCCGCGGCCTACAGCCCGAAGACAAATCTGTTCTACGTTCCGACCAACCACGTCTGCATGGACTATGAGCCGTTCAAGGTCAGCTATACTGCCGGCCAGCCCTATGTCGGGGCCACGCTGTCGATGTATCCGGCGCCGGACAGCCACGGCGGGATGGGCAACTTCATCGCCTGGGACAATGTCAAGGGCGAAATCAAGTGGTCGCTGCCCGAGCAGTTCTCGGTCTGGTCGGGTGCCTTGGCGACCGCGGGGGACATTGTCTTCTACGGCACGCTGGAGGGCTACCTTAAGGCGGTCGACGCATCCACGGGCGAGGAGCTTTACAAGTTCAAGACCCCGTCGGGCATCATCGGCAACGTGATGACCTATGAGCAGGGCGGCAAGCAGTACATCGCCGTGCTTTCGGGTGTCGGCGGCTGGGCCGGGATCGGTCTTGCAGCTGGTCTGACCAACCCCAACGAAGGGCTTGGCGCAGTGGGAGGCTATGCGGCGCTGTCGGATTACACCGCACTCGGCGGCCAGCTTACCGTGTTCGAATTGTCGGACTGACAGACACAGGACGGACCGGGCCGCCATGCTTCGACCGGGGCGTGGCGGCCCTGCCTTCGTGCACAAGGTGAAACGATAAAGGAACTGCGCATTATGCCGAAGACGAGACTTTTCAGTGCCATAGGGGTGATCGCTCTGGCCGCGCAGCCGATGCAGGCGCAGGAAACCGATCCGAACCTTGTGGCCGACCGTGAGGAAAGCGGGCGCTGGGTGACGGCTGAAGGCATTCCGACCTTCAAGGTGGCGGAGGATGGCACGGTGGACTGGGCCACCTTCTCGGGGTTCCGGCGCTACCACGCGGAGTGCCACGTCTGCCACGGACCGGATGGCGAAGGCTCGACCTATGCTCCCGCGCTGAAGAAGTCGGCGGTGGCGATGGACTATTACGATTTCATCGGTGTCGTGGCGGAGGGCCGCCAGAAAGTGGGCGGAGGGCAAAACTCGGTGATGCCGGCGTTCGGCACGAACCCGAATGTCATGTGCTACCTGGACGACATCTACACCTATCTCAAGGCCCGCGGGGTGGATGCCGTTCCTCGCGGCCGTCCGGCCAAGCGGGCGGAAAAGAGTGAGGAGGTCGCGGCCAATGAAGAGTCCTGCATGGACAGCTAGGATGCGACCGAGAGCCTCGGCAGTTGCCATGGCTCTGGTCGTGTGGGCGGGAGGAGCGTGCGCCCAGACAGCGGACCTGGTATCGCCTACCGCCTTTCGGGTCTGTGCCGATCCGGCCAACCTCCCGCTCTCGGGACGCGAAACGCCGGGTTTCGAGAATGAGATCGCAGAGCTTATGGCCAAGCGCCTGGACCGGCCGCTTGAGACGACGTGGTTTCCGATGGGGCCAGGCTTCATCCGCAAGACGCTGCGCGCGGGAGTTTGCGATGTGGTGATCGGCTATGCGCAGGGCGATGAACTGGTTCAGAACACCAATCATTACTACACTTCGGTCTATGTCATGGTGACGCGCAGCGACGGCGCTCTCACTGGGGTCCGGACCTTGACCGACCCTGCGTTGCAAGGTCGCCGACTGGGCATCGTCGCGGGCACGCCGCCAGCCTCGCACGTGGCGCAGAACGGATTGATGGCGCTGGCAAAGCCCTATCCCCTGATCGTGGACCGGCGGGTGCAGGACCCCGCGGGCGACATGCTGGCGGATCTGCAATCGGGCGAGATCGACGCGGCTATCCTCTGGGGACCGATCGGCGGGCCGCTGGCCAAGGGCAACCCGGCGCTGACGGTCACGCCACTCTTGCAGGAAACGGCCAGCCCCAAGCTGTTCTACCGGATCACCATGGGTGTGCGCCCCGGCGACCAGGATTGGAAGCGCGAGTTGAACTCGTTGATCCGCCGCAATCAGGCCGAGATCGAGGCCATCCTGACAAAGGCAGGTGTGCCCTTGGTGAATGACCAGGGGACTGCATTGCTTGAGGCCAGGCCATGAGACCTTGGCTGATCCTGGCGCTTGCGCTGTCCGGACCTGCCTTTGGCGAGGTCGTGCCCGAGCCGCAGGGCTATCGCGGACCGCCCTACGCGGCACCGGTTCCCGACACGTTGGTCGGGGCGACTGTGGTGGACAACCAGGCTGCGGCGGCCTTGCACCGCGACGGCAAAGCGGTCTTCATCGATGTGATGCCGCGTGATTTGAAACCGGCGGACCTGCCCCAGGGAACCATCTGGCGCGATAGGCCGCGCGACAGCATTCCGGGGTCGATCTGGCTGCCAAACACCGGGTTCCAGTCGCTGTCGCCAGAAGAGGACGCCTATCTGCGCGCCGGGCTGGAGCAAGCGACCAGAGGCAACCGCGATCAGGCCATTGTCATCTTCTGCCGTGCGGACTGCTGGATGTCCTGGAATGTCGCCAAGCGAGCGCTGGAGTTGGGGTATACGCAGGTGATCTGGTATCCGGAGGGGCCCGAAGGTTGGGTGACGCTGCCTGAAAATCCGCCCTTGGTGCGGGTGAAACCGTTCCAGGAAGGCTGACGCGGCTAGCGTTGCCGGAAGATGATGTTGCGCAGAAGATAGCTGATGCCGCGCTGCCAGCTTTCGTCCGTGTTGCCCCGAATGTCCACGGTTCCGGCCCGCAGCACCTGCCCGCTTTCCGCATCGCGCAAGTTCAGCTTGAGGCTGAGGATCAGGTTGGAAATCTTCCGGACCTCGCCGGTCAGGGCATAGTCCGCTCCAAGCTCGGCCGCCATGGCGGTGTCGCAGCCGTTGCAGTCCGTGGGGTTGGTGATCGTCTCCAGCCGCTTGGCCACCGGGTCGATCGGGACCAGCGTGAAGCCACGGGCGACCATGTCCGCGGCGACCAAGGCGCTGGCCATCTTGGTGCGCGTCGTTTCATCGGGCCGGACGCCGTTGATCGCCCCTTCCGAGGACATGTCGATAAAGCGCAAGCCGAAGAAGGCGACGCTGCCCGGGGTAGGCGGCTCTTGCGCGGGGACCGGGCTGGCCCACAGAAGCAGGGCCAGAGATGCGATGGCGGCCTTCATGACAGCAGAATGCGAGCTGGATCCGGGTCCCGCAATCCGTCGGAAGGATGAATTCGGCGGGGCGCTCTCAACCTTTTGGCTGAATTGACGCTTCCCGCGCCGCTGTGGCCCAATCAACTCAGGAGTGGCCTATGCGGATCATTGCAGCGATCAGCCTGTTGGGCCTTCTGGCACCAGCCCTGGCGGAGGCCGACACCCTGATCAGGGCCGCCGTCCTGCGGGTGGATGTGGCAGGACTGCCGCCCATCTCGCGGCTGGACCTCGCGCCCTCCGACCTGGGCCTTGCCGGGGCGCGGCTTGGGACCGAAGACAATGCCACCACCGGCACCTTCATGGGGCAGATTTTCGAAACCGCCGACTTCGTGGCAACACCTGACACTGCGGCCGCCGCTTTGGAGAAAGCCTTGGCCGGGGGCGCGAGCTTCGTCGTGATCCTGGCCGATGACGCCACCACGCTTGCCTTGGCCGATCTGGCCGGGGATCGGGCGCTGATCCTGAATGCTGGCGCGCGGGGTGACGGGTTGCGCGGCGCGGACTGTCGGGGAAACGTGGTCCATGTAGCCCCCAGCCATGCCATGCTTGCAGACGCCTTGGCGCAGTTCCTGGTATGGAAGAAGTGGGACAGCTGGTTTCTGATCCTTGGCAGCCATCCGCCTGACATCGACCTCGCCCAGGCCTTTCGCACCTCGGCCACCAAGTTCGGGGCCGAGATCGTCGAGGAACGAGTCTATGAGGACACCGGCGGCGCGCGGCGCACCGATACCGGACATGTCCAGGTGCAAAAACAGATGCCGGTCTTCACGCAGGGCGCGGAAGATCACGACGTCCTGATTGCCGCCGACGAGGTGGGGATCTTCGCCGAGTACCTGCCATTTCAGACCTGGGACGCACGGCCTGTCGCGGGGTCGGCTGGCCTCGTGCCACGCACCTGGCACCCGGCGCTGGAGGCTTGGGGTGCCACCCAGTTCCAGAACCGGTTCGAGGCGATGGCCGGCCGCCCGATGCGCGAAGAGGATTATCAGGCCTGGCTTGCCATCCGCATCATCGGAGAGGCGGCGACACGCACGCAATCGGGCGACCCCGCGACCCTGCGCAACCACATCCTGTCGCCGGAATTCGAGGTCGCGGGCTTCAAGGGCCAGAAGCTGACGATCCGAGACTGGGACCACCAGTTGCGCCAACCGATCCTGCTGACGACTGGCGCTTTGACCGTCACCGTCTCACCGCAGGATGCGTTCCTGCACCGGGTGTCGCAGCTGGACACGCTTGGGAGGGACCGCCCCGAAACCGAATGTTCCTTCCCATGAGGTCCGCCATGCGTCTTGCCGCTTTGTCGCTTGTCCTGCTGGCCCAGCCGGTGCTGGCCAACAAGGTTTTCATCAGCAACGAGAAAGGCAACGACATCACCGTCCTGGACAGCGAGACGCTGGAGGTGATCGCCACCTTCCCCGCAGGAAATCGGCCGCGAGGCATCACCATCTCGCCCGACGGAAAAGAGCTGTATGTTTGCGCCTCGGACGACGACACGGTGCGGGTGTTCGAGACCGACACCTATACCGAGACGCATACCCTGCCGTCCGGTCCCGACCCGGAACTGTTCGTGCTGCACCCTTCGGGCAACCCCCTCTACATCGCGAACGAAGATGACAACCTGGTGACCGTCGTCGATGTGCAGTCGCACCGGATGCTGGCCGAGGTCCCGGTGGGGGTGGAACCCGAAGGGATGGCGATCTCGCCCGATGGGGCCTTTGTGGTCAACACCTCCGAAACGACGAACATGGCGCATTTCATAGATACGGCGACGTCAGAGATCGTGGCGAACGTTCTGGTGGACCAACGGCCGCGCTATGCGCAGTTCACGGCGGATGGCAAACTTCTGTTCATCACGGCCGAGATCGGGGGGACGGTCGCGGTTGTCGACGTGGCCACCAAGAAGGTGATCCACAAGATCGGGTTCGCCATCCCCGGTGTCCTGCCCGAGGCGATCCAACCGGTGGGGCTGAAGATCACGCGGGACGGGTCCCGGATCTACGTGGCGCTTGGTCCGGCGAACCGGGTGGCGGTGATCGACGGGGCAAGTTTCGAAGTGCTGGACTATCTGCTGGTCGGTCAGCGGGTCTGGCAACTCGCCTTCACGCCGGACGAGAGGCTTCTCTTCACGACGAACGGCAATTCCAACGACGTCTCGGTGATCGACGTGGCAGCGGGTGAGGTTATCCGGTCGGTTCCTGTTGGCCAACAGCCTTGGGGCATTGTGGTCGCCCCGAACTGAGGGAGGAAAGGATGGAAAGTCCGGCGCTGGAGATAGCGGGGGTCAGTCATGCCTTTGGGAAGGTCGCGGCGCTGCGGGACGTGGACCTGGTGGTGCCGCAGGGCCGCTTCGTGGCGTTGCTTGGGGTGAACGGGGCGGGGAAGACGACGCTTTTCTCGCTGATCACGCGGCTTTACGACAACACCAGTGGTGTGATCCGCGTTGCGGGGCATGACCTGCGCAGCACACCCGGCAAGGCACTGGCACGGCTGGGGGTTGTGTTTCAGACCCGCGCGCTGGACAGCGACCTGACCGTGACGCAAAACCTGGCCTACCACGCGGCTTTGCACGGGATTGAACGTGCTACCGCGCGGGCACGCATCACCGAGGTGCTGGCGCAGGTCGATCTGTCCGACAAGGCCGGAATGAAGGTTGCGGCCCTGTCAGGCGGGCAGCAACGCCGGGCGGAAATTGCGCGTGCCTTGATCAACCGGCCGGACCTTCTGCTCTTGGACGAGCCGACCACGGGCCTTGATGTGCGCTCGCGGCGGGAGGTGCTGGCGTTGGTGCGCGGACTTACAGCAAACGGGGTTTCGATCCTGTGGGCCACGCATATCCTGGACGAGATCGCGCCCGAGGATGACGTCTACATCCTGCATCAAGGCGCGGTGCTGGCGCATGGAATCGCGCGCGAATTGGCCGGATCCGAGGGGCTGACGCGGGCCTTCCTGAAGCTGACCGGAGCCGAGGCATGACCGGCGGCTGGCGCGCCTGGAGGATTGTCTTCTGCGGCATCGTCTGGCGCGAGGCTTTGCGCTTCGTCAATCAGCGCGGGCGGTTCATCGCGGCACTGGTGCGGCCCCTGGTCTGGCTTTTCATCTTCGCGGCAGGCTTTCGGGCCGTATTGGGTCTGTCGATCACGCCCCCCTACCAGACCTATGTCCTTTACGAGGTCTACGTCACCCCCGGCCTCTGCGCGATGATCCAGCTTTTCAACGGGATGCAGTCCTCGCTTTCGATGGTCTACGACCGCGAAACCGGCGCGATGCGGACACTGTTGGTCAGCCCGGCGCCGCGGTGGTTTCTCTTGCTGTCCAAGCTCATGGCAGGTGTCTTTGTGTCGATCCTGCAGGTCTACACCTTCCTGCTGATCGCCTGGGCATGGGATGTAAGACCGCCCGCGCTTGGCTATCTGACTGTATTGCCAGCGCTGATCCTTTCGGGGCTGATGTTGGGCGCGCTGGGATTGTTCGTATCTTCCACCATCCGGCAGCTGGAGAACTTCGCTGGGGTGATGAACTTCCTGATCTTTCCGATGTTCTTCGCATCCTCTGCGCTTTACCCGCTGTGGCGAATGAAGGAATCCAGCGAGCTTCTGTATTGGATATGCGCGATCAACCCCTTCACCCACGCGGTCGAACTGATCCGCTTTGCGCTTTACCTGCAGTTCGACCCGACCTCGTTTCTGGTCACCGCCAGCGGCTTTGCCGCATTCTTCGCGGCCGCGGTCTACATGTACGATCCTGCAAAGGGCCTGTGGGGCCGACGGAAAGGAACAGGCGGATGAAATTTATTTTCATAATCGCAGTGCTGGCTGTGCCCGGCGTGGCCCTGGCCGGCGGGTCGGGCGATCCGACCTGGCCATGCATCCAGCCAAAGCAGCCGCATCTGTCGGTCGGCCAGCTTTGGTCCGGCCCGCCGCCCGACGGCTCGTTCGAGACCCTTGCCAAGCGGCCGGACATCGCAGCTTTCGCCCAAGTGCTGGAACAGCGGCGCCTGCCGATGGAGGAAGCCGAGGCGCAGATCGCGACCTTCGCCAAGGAGGCCAGTGCGCAAGAGTTGACGGCGCTGTTCGTCGCGGTGTTCCAACGGATCGACGCCTATCGCACGCGGATCATGGCCGGTGTCGAACGCTACGCCGAAAAGCAGGTCACGCTTAGCGCCCAGATTGACGCACGGCGGGCCGAGATGGCGCGGCTATCGGCGGCTGCTGAACCCGATTTCGACAAGATCGACTCCGAGGAATACCGGCTGGACTG
Source organism: Paracoccaceae bacterium (assembly GCA_031412255.1). Classification (GTDB taxonomy): domain Bacteria; phylum Pseudomonadota; class Alphaproteobacteria; order Rhodobacterales; family Rhodobacteraceae; genus Tabrizicola. Next base: position 7,595 of record JANOCQ010000152.1, read on the forward strand.
GGATGTTCGCATCTTCACCGACCGGCAGGCGCAGTTGACCTATGTCTGCGAAACTCCGGTAATCCTGGAGCAGAGGGCTTTCGCTTTGGCGCGGGCTATCGCGGCACATCTGGCTACTCCCACTCCAGTTCCTTGAAGGCGGCGATGGCGTTGCGGGCGTTGATCTCGTCGAAGCCCTGCCAGTCGCCGGTCTGGTCGGCGCCGACATGGGTTGCCGCCGTGCTCATCGCTTCGCCCGCACGGATGGCGGCGCGGGTCTGGTCGGCCAGCGCGACCAGATAGGCGCGCAGGGGGGCGGTGCCTTCCTCCCAGCCGGGGAACACGGGACCATGGCCGGGCACGATCCGCCGGGGCAGGGGATCGGGCGGGACGTCCAGCCAGTCGAGCCAGCCTGTCAGCGAGCCATCGACCGAGGGCGTCAGGCCGGCAAAAATCAGATCGCCGGTGAAGAGCGTGCCGCTTTCCAGATGATACACCGTCAGATCATTGTCGGTATGCGCGGTCTTTACCGGCTGCAGGAGTAGGGTCGCACTGCCGAGGCCGATCTCCTCCGGCGCAGAGACGGTCCGGTCAGGCGGAATGGCCTGGGTTCCGATCATCGCACGCGCTCCGGCTTGGCGCGGGATGCTTTCGGCCCATATCCCCATCCGCCGCTCGAGGCCCGAGGGCATGTTGTGGTGGGCAATGACTTGGGCCCCCGCTTCGGCAAAGACCTCGGCACCGTAGATGTGGTCCGGGTGCATGTGGGTCAGGATCACGAGGCTGATCGGTTTGTCTGTCAACCTGCGGATCGAGGCATAAAGCGCCTCCCCGATGGCACGGCTGCCGCCGGGGTCAATGACCGCCACCGTGTCACCGATCACGACGCCAAGGTTCGCGATATCCCCGCCGTTGGAAACAGAGACAGGCTCTGACCGGCCGATGTGGACGAAGACGCCCGGCGCAACCTTGGTGAGGTCCAGACGGGGCAGGTCTTCGGTCGGGCGGCAGTTCCAGTCGCCGGTCGTCAGGTCGCGGTGGAGCGCTGCCCATTCGGCAACGCGGTCCCTGGCACCCTCGGCGCAGGCAGACTCTGTCTGCGGGGTGGAGGTGGGCAACAGGCGCGTGGCGCAGACCGAGGGGGCGGATGCAAGGCACGCCGTGACGATCAGATGGAACATGAGGGAACCTCCCGTCCTACAGTCTAGCGCATCGGTGCGCTGCCGGGGATCAACCGAAAGTACGACTCGTTTACACGCAGGATTCGTGCGGTAGTAGATGCGGAGGAAGCGCCATGCCGCACGTCTTTCGGGCCGCTATAGCTGCGATCATGCTGTGCCCCGCGCCTGCGCTGGCGCAGGACAATCCGCTGGTGGACAGCACCGCCTGGGAAGAGTTGAAAGCGCTTGTACCCGACGGAGAGATCGCCACCGAGAATGCAGCGGTGCTGCTGTTGGACGCGCCCACCCGCGCGATGGACCCGGCCTTCGTCCCGGTGCATTTGACACAGCCACCCGGTGCCCCGCCGATCCGGGTGCTGACCGTGGTGATCGACGAAAATCCGGCGCCGGTGGCGGCAGAGATCACCTTGGGTCCGGCAATGCTGCCCCTGGATATGGAGCTGCGGCTGCGTGTCAACGCCTATTCCAACGTCCGGGCCATCGCCGTGACTGACACCGCCAGTGTGCTGGCGGGCCGCTACGTCAAGGCCAGCGGGGGCTGCGCTGCACCTGCCTCGAAGGATCTGGAGGCGCTGCAGGCCGAGATGGGGCAGATGCGGTTTCAGATACTGTCCTCGCAGCCGGAGGGCGCAAAGATGCGACACACGGCGAAGCTGATGTTGCGGCATCCGAACACCACCGGGTTCCAGCGCGATCAGGTGACGCTGTTGAACGTTCCCGCGCAGTTCGTCGATGTGCTGGAGGTCCGGCAGGGCGACGATCTTCTGTTCAAGGTGACGGCAGGCATCTCGATTTCCGAGGACCCGGTCTACCAGTTCCGCTTTCTGGACAACGGAGCGGAGCGGATCACGGTCCATGCCGAAGATACTGACGGTAATGTCTTCGACCAAAGCTTTCCCATGACCGGGCTTTAACTGGACAGGGTAGCGGGGCTGCCGGATAGGGTCAGCGCCTTTGCTTTCAAGCGGGCTGCTTCCGTCGGATCGTGAGTCACGAAGATCAGCGATACTTCAAAGCGGTCCAGCAGGGTAGCCGTCAGGTCCAGCATCCGGCCGGCGGTTTCCACGTCCAGCGAGGCGAAGGGCTCGTCCATCAAAAGGGTGGTCGGCGAGGGCGCAAAGGCCCGCGCCAGCGCCAACCGCCGTTGCTGGCCAAGGGAAAGCTGGCGGGGGTAAAGCGCATCCTTCCCTGCAAGTCCGACCTCGGCCATCAGAGCGCCCGCGACCTCGGGTGTTACCCCGGCCGGTAGGGTGATGTTCTCCAGCGCGGTGCGCCAGGGCAGAAGGGTCGGCTCCTGGAAGACGACGGTTGTGCGGCCAAGATCGGTCACCGTCCCTTCGTAGTCCGGGTCCAGCCCGGCGACGATGCGTAGAAAGGTGGTCTTGCCGATCCCGGATGGCCCCAGGATTGCTATGCGTTGTCCCTGCGCCAATGGCAGCAGGATCGGCCCCAGAACCGGTCGACCGGCGAAGGACTTGGACCTGATGTCAATGTCCATCCTGCCTCCACCGCCCTGTGTGCCTTTCGAGAGGACGCAGGACCAGGTATTCGATCACCAGCATGACCAGGATAAAGGCGAAGGCGTAGGCCAGGATATGCGCCACCCGGAACATCGAGAAGTTGAGGTGGATCTGGAAGCCGACGCCGCTGGAGCGGCCCAGGAATTCGACCACCAGCACGATCTTCCAGATCAGCGACAACCCCGCCCGCGCCGCCCCGGCGATGTAGGGCGCCATCTGCGGCAGCACGACGTGGCGCAGCCGCGTGCCGGTCGGCATGCGGAAGACGCGGGCCATATCGTCAAGGTCAGGGCGGAGAGCGCGGGCACCCTCGCGTACCATGACTGTGACGAGGGGGACCTTGTTGATGACGACGGCGGCGACGGCGGCGACCTCGTTCAGCCCGATCCAGATGTAGCACAGGACGGTGACCACCAACGCGGGCATGTTGACGAGGATCACCAGCCAGGGATTCAGCCAGCGGTCCGTCCGAACGCTGCGCCCGAGGACCAGGCCAAGCGCCACCCCGATGCCCATCGCTACGACGAAGGCGGCCACAACGCGCAGGAGGGTGACGCCAGTGTTGGTCAAAAGGCGGCCGGACGCCGCCTCCTCCACCAGTACGGTCCAGACGCGCAGTGGGCCGGGCATCGTCGTGGGCTCGGCCACAACCGCCGCGACGACCGCCCAGAGACCGAGGAACGCGGCAAGCGAAAGGATCACTGGAAGACTTCCGGAGGCGCGCCCGAATGGCTCTGGCCTAGTCACCTTTGTAGAACACGCCTTCGGGCAGTTCCTTGACCTGGCCCAGCAGTTCTTCCCCGCCAAGTTCGACCATCAGGGCAAAGACCTTGGCGGCGTTAGCCTCGTCGACCGGAGCATCGGCAGGAACCCCCTGGCGCCAGCCTTCGCGCAGGGCGGCGTATTCGGCGTCATCCTCGGCGTTCATGATCGGCCGCAGGCGTTGCCAGGCCGCCTCATCGGTCAGGAGCAGTTCCTTTGCGGCGCGGGAGGCCCGCTTCAGCGCAGCGGCAAGTTCCGGCTTTTCCTGCACAAGCTTTTCATCCATCACATAGCCCAGCAGCGGCGTTGCCGGATCAAGGCCCAAAGCCGACGCTGCCTCGGCCACGGTGATCAGTTCCCGCATGCCGTGGACCTTCATCTTGGCCAGGAAGTTCCAGAAGTTGATGACTCCGTCGACCTCCCCCGATAGTCCCGCCTCATAGATCATCGGCGGGGCACCAAAGACCTGTTCGGTCACGGCCGCCAGATCCTCGCCGGTTTCCTGCTGGGCGTAGGCGCGCAGGATCAGCCAGCTTTTGTCCACCGGCCCACCCGCGATGCCGATCTTCTTGCCCTTGAGGTCCGCCAGTGTCTGCGCCGGGCTGTCCTCGGGGACCAGAAGGGCACCCACAGCGGTCGAGAATGGGATGAAGACGTAATTCTTGCCCTCGGCCCGCTGCTGCGCGACCCAAAGCCAGTCGGAGACGATCGCATCAACCTCGCCCCCGGCCAGGGCGATCTGGGTGGCGGGATTGCCCGCAAGCTCGGTGATCTTCAGATCGAAGCCTTCCGCCTTGTCCAATCCGTAGTGTTGAATTGTGTCCAATTCCCACCGCACCGTACCCGAGGCGAGGGTGCCGATCGTCAATTCTTCCGCCAAGGCGGGAGTCGAGGCCAAAACAGCCACAAGCGCCGCAGCGCCCAAGCGGAAGCGGTCAAGCATCATAATACTCCTGATTTTTCTCAACCATGCCACTTCGGACGCCCTCCGTAAATCAACCCAAAGGATGAGATACCTGCCGGAAAAAACCTGACATGATCAGGTCGGGAGAAGTTCAGGGGACAACCGGTAGCTGTGGAACCAGGGCGCTGGACGAGCGTTCATTTCTGAAGCCGCGCAGGATCCAGACGCGGCAAGGGAGGAGACCATGCGGCACCAGATTGTGGTCGAGGCATGCGGTTCGGCACCCGGCGTCATGATGAAGGTCGATGACCTGTTGATCGTGGACGACCATCCCCTCATGTGTGAAGCGCTGACTGTGACCCTGCGCGTCGCCTTCGGCTTGCGGCAGGCGCAGTGCGAACGGAACCTGGCTTCGGCAATCCAGCGATTGAAATATGGCAAGCTGCCCGACGCGATCCTGCTGGACCTGAACCTGCCCGACGCAAAGGGGTCGGAGGGGATGGTGATCCTGTCCCGCGTTGCCGCCGGCATTCCTATCGCGGTGATTTCGGCCAACGAGGATCCGGCGATGATAAGCGCGGTGATGGCCGCGGGCGCACAGGGCTACATCAGCAAGTCGCTGAGCCGGGAAGCAATGTGCGCTGCATTGCGCCGGGTCTGGTCGGGGGAAAAGGTGACACCGGACAGCTATGATCCCGACGACGCGCCCCACCATGCAGCCCTTCCTGACATGGAAGAGATTGCGCATCGCTTCACCACGCTTACCCATCAGCAGTCGCGCATTCTGCGCCAGATCTGTCTGGGCAAGGCGAACAAGGAAATCTCCTACGCACTGAACATCTCGGAAGCGACGGTGAAGACCCATATCGCCGCAGTCATGAGCAAGATCGGTGCCAGGCGGCGAACGCAGGTCGTGCTGCTGGCCAAAGCGATCAAGCTGTTCGACTGCGACTGACCGGGCAAGGGGGCCGGGACCGTTGAGGAAGTTATCCGCTTCGCACATTACGTCTCCGGTCAAGGCAACCATCCACATGGGCGATGTGGACTCTGCCGCAGCCAGCCTGCTGGCCGTCTTGGCGCCGGCAGAACCGGATCTGGTGCTTATCTTCGCGTCTCCCAGTGCCACGCTGCCTCTGCTTGCCGCAAAATTGCGCACGGGCCTTCCGGAGGGCTCCCGGATCGTTGGCTGCTCTTCGGCCGGAGAGTTGTCGGGGGAAGGCTATTGCAATGGGACCGCAGTGGCGGTCGGCTTTCCCGCATGCTCATTCCGATCCGAAGTGCTGGTCCTGGACGAATTGTCCCGCTTGCCCGTCTCGCGCTGGATGGCCGGACTGCGGGACATGCTGGCACGCTTCAAGCCCGACCCGGACCGCAGGCTCTTCGGGGTCCTTCTGGTTGATGGATCGTCGCAGCAGGAAGAAGTGCTGGTGGCCACGCTGGATGCCGCATTGCCGCACGTGATGGTCATGGGTGGATCGGCTGGGGATGATCTGGATTTTTCGCAGACCTTCGTCATCGCGGATCGGGCCGTGCTGCGCGATGTGGCAATCTTCTGCCTGATTGAAACCGACCTCGACGTGCGCGATCTGATCTTTGACCACTTCCGGGCCACTGACACGCGTATGATCGTGACGCGCGCCAGCCCGGCTCAGCGCCTGCTTCTGGAGATCAACGCCGAACCCGCTGCCGAGGAATATGCTCGCATCGTTGGCATTCCGGTAGGCGAACTGTCGCCGCTGGTCTTTGCCCGGCACCCTTTGCTGGTCAACAAGGGGGGGCGTTTTTTCGTCCGGGCGATCCGTCAGCAGACCGACGAGGGCGGACTTCTGCTCATGTCCTCGATCGATACCGGTGCGGTGATGTCGCTGGGTCTGGCCGAGGACCTGACCGAGGGGTTTGAGGCGATGCTGCGCGATCTTCCCGCCATTCCATCGCTGATCCTGTCCTTCGACTGCATCCTGCGGCGGCTGGCGATGGAACATGCGGGGCTTGGCGGTGTTATCAAGGATATCTTCCACCGCTATAACATGGCCGGCTTCAACACTTACGGCGAACAGCATGGTGGAATGCACATGAACCAGACCTTCGTGGGTCTGGCCTTTCTTGACCCCGAGAGGCACTAGATGCTCCGAGATGGAGACGATCTGGAGCGCCGGATCGAAAAGCTGGGACGCATCAACGCCGCTTTGATCGAGCGGCTTGACCATTACGACAAGACGCGTGGGTCCGCATGGTCGCTTTTCCAGGCAGCGCTTGCTTTGGAAAAGGAGGTGGCCGCCCGCAACCGCGACCTCGAACACGCCTTGGCCGATCTCAGTCAGAAGAACCATGAGTTGGCGGCCGCGCGAATGGCCGCAGAGGAAGCAAACCGGTCAAAGACGCGGTTTTTGCGGGCGGCCAGTCACGACCTCTTGCAGCCTCTCAGTGCGGCGCGGCTCTTCCTGTCCAACCTTGCGATGATGGAACTTGGAAATGATCAGTCCGATCTGGTCAAGCGGTTGGGCAATGCATTCGAGTCGGTCGAAGAGCTGATCCGCGCCGTCCTCGACATTTCCCGTCTGGATTCGCAGAGGATCGAGTTCAACCGCAAACCCGTCAGCCTCAATGCACTGTTCGAGCGCCTGAGCGATGAATTCGAAGCTCCGGCAGCTGCCCGCGGGCTGCGGTTGCGCGTTGCCCGCAGTTCCCTCGCGGTGGACAGCGACCCCGTGTTTCTTCGGCGGATCGCGCAGAACCTGGTGTCCAACGCGATCAAATACACCGAGACAGGTGGCGTTCTGGTTGGTGCCCGCCGCAACGGAACGCGGGCCTGGCTGGAAGTACATGATACAGGTATCGGCATCCCCGCAGAAAACCGAGACCAGATCTTTACCGAGTTCCATCGGCTGGAACAGGATGGTCGGGGCGAGGCAGGCATGGGTCTTGGCCTTTCCATCGTGAAGCGTGCCTGTGCCAAGCTGGATCATCCGATCGCTCTGCAAAGCGAACCGGGGCGCGGGTCCGTGTTTCGGATCGGACTTGAGATCGTGGCCCGGAACCCCCCTCTTCGACAGCGCGATGCAAAGCCGCAGCCTGATCGCGACCGGTTGCGTGGCCTGCTGGCACTGATCGTCGAAGACAATGCCGCCATGCGCCACGGCTATGCGGTCACCCTGCGCAACACGTGGGGGATGCGGACCGTCGTGGTGGACGGGACTGCACGCGCAAGGGCGGAAATGACGCAGTCTGGTCTGCTGCCGGACCTGATCTTGGCGGACTACCACCTGGGCGGCAGCGATACCGGATTGCGAACGATCACCGTCTTGCGCGAACAGAGCGGGGTTGAGATTCCAGGGGTCGTCGTGACCGCCCATCGCAATGCGGCGATGGTGCGAAGCTGTGCGCGCCACGGCATCCGGGTTCTGGAAAAGCCGATCAGACCCGAGGATCTGCGGGATGCGCTGCTGCAGCTGGTTGGAGAGCGTTCATAAGGCGGGAGAAAACTCGATGATCAGACTGCTAGCCGTTCTGCTGTGGGCCATGGTGGGTGCGGGGCCGGGACATGCCGATCCCATCACGGACAGCCTGTTCGCCGAAGGAGTGTTCCTGACTCTCCGGGACGGTGAGGAGATCCGCTATACGCATGTCCGCAGCGGCCCCGATGCTCCGGAGTTCCGTCCTTTGGTCGGAGAAAGCATCGTCGTCACGAGGTCTTTGGATGGAGGGCCGAGCCTGTCCCTGTCCCTGGTTGGTGATGGCCGAGCCCGAAGTCTTGCAGACTTTCCGGTGGAAGGCGGGAATCCCGTGCTGCTGGTTTTCCTCGAATCCGTTTCGCGCAGCATGGCGACGCTGACCGGCGGCAGTCCCTTCTATATCCGCAACCGCATCAAGGACGCTTTGCGTGCGGGGGGCTCGGCGACCGAGGTGAGCGAAGTTTATGCCGGCGCAACGGTCGAGGCAGCGGTCGTTGCGCTGTACCCTTTCCAATCTGATCCGAACCAGGATCGGATGGGAGGCTTCGCCGGGCTGACCGTGCGCTTTGTCGTTTCACCTTCGGTCCCGGGGCGGTTTCTCAGCCTGAGCGCGGATACGCCCGATCCGGCGACCGGCTATCACGAGACGATCACGCTGACCGATGAAGGAAAGGACAAGGAATGAACTGTCTGGTGCACGTCCTGCCGGTCTTCCTGCTGACGACTTGGGCGGCTGGTGCGCAGCCCGTGCCGGAAAATGATTATCCCACCGAGGCGCGGGCGAATTATGTCTTCAGTTGCATGGCGGTGAATGGGCAGACACCCGAGGCGCTGCGGAGGTGCTCTTGTGCCATCGACATCATCGCGACGATACTTCCCTACGAAGGCTATGTCTCGGCCGAGACCGTGCTGACGATGCGGCAGACCTCGGGCGAAAGATCCACGCTATTTCGGGACACCGCCCCGGCCAACACCCATGTCGCCAACCTGCGGCGCGCCGAGGCCGAGGCAGAGATCATCTGTTTCTGAAGTGTCGACAGCCGGGAAGGGGTTCTGCTCCGAGGATGCCACATGTGCGGGGCGATACCGCCCGAAACGCCTGCTCCGGCGCTGCCTTGCGTCACGTGTGATTGCATTTGCTAGAATGAGGTTGCAGACACTTCTCCGATCGGATTCTGATAGGCAGCCTCTGCTATCTTCCCCGTTAAACTCTGGATTGCGGTTCGGATGCGGGAAACTGTGCCCTGTAATGCGGAACGAAGAAAGCAGTGAAGGCTTTCACCTCGGGTCGGCGCCAGGCGACGGGATTGACCAGAAGCCAGATGGTGGTTGCCGTTTCCGGTGGAAGGTCGAAGCATCGGATGAACCTGTCGTTGCTGCTGCCCCAGGGCGTCGGCAGGACTCCGATACTGTCGCCAAGCGAGACGACGGCTACCATTGCCGTCATTTCATTGACGGACGCCGCGATCTGATGGGGAGCTATCCGATCCAGCAGCCATTGATTGGAGCGGGAGTTGACGTAACGGCCCTGATGGACGGCGAACCGGTGGCCGTCGAAATCTGCTTCTGACGATGGCAGCGAATGGCGCTCGGCATAGGTTTTCGAGGCAAAGAGGGAATAGCCGATCTTTCGCACAGTTCGACAGATCAGCGTTGTTTCGTGCACGACTTCCGCGCCACGAAGGGCAATGTCGGCTTCGCCGCCCACCAGGTCGAGCTTTTCGTCATTTGGCAGAAACTCGAACCGGACGTCCGGGTGGGTCTCAGCGAAGGCCTCGATCACCGACATCAGGCGATGGTTGAAGGCGTCCCTGAACGCCGTGAACCGGATGGTGCGCGACGTGCCGGCGCTTTGCTGGCGGGCTGCCTCGGAAAGGCCGATGGCGGCGGCTTCAAGCGATTGCGCGTGCGGGATCAGTGCCCGTGCCTCGGCGGTCGGCTGAAAGCCGCGGGTGTCGCGTTCGAAGAGGACCAGGCCCAGAGCACGTTCCAGCGCCTCGATCCGCCGTGCCACGGTGGGCTGGGCCATCCCGAGGACCTTGGAGGCGGCAAGGGTCGACCCGGCGCGAACGACCGCCAGGAACACCCGCACATCCGACCAATCCCGCAGTTCGCTATTCATTTTTGTAGAGCCTTACAACACCGGGGTGGATACCCCCGGCAATGCGCATCCGGCAAGCTGATCGAAGATTAACCCGGAGGACCGCGAGATGCAGCTTGAATTTCCACCGATGGGCTTCCTGCATCTGGTGACGCAGTTTCTTGGGCGTGACCGGATTGCACCCGCACCCGCCTTGGCCGAGTCCAGGCCGTCGCCTCTGCCCGATGCAGATCATGACCGCGCAGACCGTTCCTTTCTACTGGAGATCATGAACAGCCACCCCGAAGCGGTTCAAAGTGAAACCGGCATGATGTTGTTGATGGCTCAGTATCCAAGATACCTTTAGCCCACTGGCGTGGGGCATGGTCTTGCGGCAAGAGAACACATTCGCAAGCACCTAATCCACCGAAAGGGAACAGGGCCCATGACCCACACCCACGCCGTGCGCGTCTACTACGAAGACACCGATCTTGCGGGGATTGTCTACTACGCCAACTACCTGAAGTTCATCGAGCGGGCGCGGACGGAATGGGTCGCCTCGCTTGGCGTCGATCAGGTTGCGCTGAGAGCAGGTGACGGGATCGTCTTTGCGGTACGCCGGGTGGAAGCGGATTATCTGCGCCCGGCGAAATTTGCCGATGATCTGGTGGTTGAAACCACGGTGCAAGCGCTGGGGGGCGCGCGGATCGTGCTGGAGCAGGTGATCCATCGCGGCGACGAGCGGATTTTCGCATCGGTGGTGACTCTGGTGTGCCTGACCGAAGACGGACATGCGGCGCGGATACCGGCAGGGGTGCGGGCACGGCTGTCTGGACCGCTGCACTGATCAGTTGGACGAGGCGCCTCGTTCCAACGGATGGATCGGATGCTGAGGATGGTGTTCCTTGGCCGAACCTGCGGTTTCCTGTACGCTTGAGCGGGGCGGCTGAGACCTGCAATGCGTCTGGAGGATTGCAACAACTTCGCAGATTTTCGGACCCTGGCCCGACGCCGGGTGCCGCGGGCGGTCTTCGACTATATCGACGGCGGAGCGGATGACGAGGTCAGCAAGCTGCGACCGGCCTGGGCTTTGGGCTATCTGCGCAATCCGCGGATCGCTTTGCCGCAGTTGGACGCTCATGTGGACCTGGGTGGGTCGGTGATGACGATCAGCCGCTGTTTCACCGAGATGCTGGATCCGGAGATGAATTGGAACGCTGTGGCGGAGATGGTATCGGACTGGGGCGGTCCGTTTTGCCTAAAGGGTGTCATGGCGGCCGAAGACGCATTGCGGGCGGCCGAGATCGGCTGTTCCGGCGTGATCCTGTCGAACCACAGCGGGCGCCAGCTTGATGGCACCCGGGCGCCCTTCGATCAGCTTTCTGAGGTGGTGGATACAGCAGGGCACCGGCTGGACATCCTGGTCGATGGCGGCTTCACCCGGGGCAACCATGTGCTGAAAGCCTTGTCGCTGGGCGCGAAAGGCCGTGGGGCTGGGGTCCTACCTGTTCGCTGGCCGCAGCGGGGCGTCCGGGGGTGGAGCGGGCGATGGCGCTGATGCGCGAGGAACTGGTCCGCGACATGCGTCTGATGGGCGCGCGCCGTGTCGCGGATCTGACGCGGAACAATGTGCGGTTCCCAAGCGAAGCGCGCGGCTGAACTGCGATGACAAATGCGGTCACTTGGCGGCGAATGCCCACTTCCCACAGACTTGTGTTGGCATTCCCCCTGCAATCTTGATAGAATCAGGGCTAACGGAGCCGAGAAACGGCCCGATCAACAAGAGCAGGCGTATGGAAACCGAAACCCTTGCGATGGCGCAGGAGATTGATTTCTCCATGTTCGCCCTTTTTGCCCGTGCAACGCTGACGGTGAAGATCGTCATGCTCATGCTGTTCGTGATGTCGTTCTGGAGTTGGGCGATCATCATCCAGAAGCACATGATGCTGCGACGGGCAAAGGGAGAGGCGACGATTTTCGACCGGGCTTTCTGGTCGGGCGAGCCCCTGGATGAGCTTTTCGAGAAGATCGGATCGGACCCGCAGGGGCAAAGCGAAAAGATCTTTGCGGCGGGGATGCTGGAATGGCGGCGCAGTCACAAGCAGGACGGAGGTCTCATTGCGGGGGCGCAGTCGCGGATTGACAGGGCCATGAACGTGGCCATCGCGCGGGAGTCCGAGGTGATGAACCGGGGGCTGAGCTTCCTGGCCACCACCGGGTCCACCGCGACCTTCATCGGGCTTTTCGGAACCGTCTGGGGGATCAAGCACAGCTTCGAGCAGATTGCGATCAGCCAGAACACCAGTCTGGCCGTCGTGGCGCCGGGTATCGCCGAGGCGCTTCTTGCGACAGGCGTGGGACTGGTTGCGGCGATTCCGGCGGCAGTCTTCTACAACAAGCTGAGCGCGGACATTGACAGGGTGGTCGGTGGTTATGAGGCATTCGCCGACGAATTCGCAACCATCCTGTCACGTCAGTTGGACTCGTAAGCCATGGGCATGGGTGCATCTGGGTCGGCGGGGGGCGGACGTGGTCGCCGGCGCCGCGGGGGTCGGTCTGCCGCGATGAGCGAGATCAACATCACGCCGATGGTCGACGTGATGCTGGTGCTGCTGATCATCTTCATGGTGGCCGCCCCGATGCTGACGGTGGGTGTGCCGGTCGAACTGCCGAAGACGGCGGCCGCGGCGCTCCCGACTGAACAGGAAGAACCGCTTACGGTGACGATCACCTCGGATGGGCGGTTGGCGATCCAGACGACGGAAGTCTTGGACACCGAGATGATCCCGAAGCTGACGGCAATCGCCTCCGAGCGGACGTCGAAGAAGATCTTCCTGCGCGCCGATGGGGCGATCCCCTACGAGCGGGTGGCGCAGGTGATGGGGGCCCTGAACGCGGGCGGCTTCAACGAGATCGGTTTGGTGACGGATGCCGAGGGGCCAAGCTTCGGGGCCGGGCCTGCGTCCAACACTGAAAGCGATGGCGGCTGAGACGGATGGACACGCGGTTCCAGACGGGAACGGTTGTTTCGGCGATCGGGCACCTGGGGGTCATCCTCTGGGTGTTGGTCGGCGACTGGTTGTTCACGGCTGCGCCACCCGAAGACGTCATCGTGACCTCGGTGTCGATGATCAGCTCCGAGGAGTTCGCCGCGCTGCAATCCGGGGCCACGCCGACGCCAGCCGAAGAACCGGCCCCGGTGCGCCCGCAGGCGCGACCGGAAGAGGTTGTCGAGCCGGTTCCCGAGCCTTTGCCTGAGCCGGAACCCGAGCCTCTGCCAGAGCCCGAGCCGGAACCAGAGCCTGCTCCAGAGCCGGAGCCCCTACCGGAACCAGAGCCGCAGCCCGAGCCGGTGGTCGAGCCTCCTCCGTCCGACGCCGTGCAGTCCGAGGAGGAACAGGCGATCCAGTCGGAATCGACGGAAATCCAGCCTGCCCCCGAAGCCGAAGAGATCATCGCGCCCGATCCGGTGCAGCCGGAGACCGATGTGGAGACGTCGGAGGCCCCTGAGCCGGCGGTCAGCGAGGACCCGGCGGCCGAGGTGATCATCGAAGAGGAGCCGACCGAAGCGACGGCCCCCGAGGACACCGGCGACGTGACGCAGACCGAAGCCAACGAGGAGCAGACAGCGGAGACGGGGATGACGACCTCGATCCGTCCGCGGTCGCGCCCTGAACCTGCGGCGGAGCCCGAGCCGGAGCCCGAGACCGAGGTGGCGGCCGAGGAGGCCCCGGTTGAGGAACCGACCGAGGAACCGTTGGCGGCGGCAGAATTGAACGTGCAGCCGGTGGACGATTCCGCCACGCAGGATGCCATCGACGCGCTTTTGGGCGAGGCGAGCGAGGAGCCTGTCGAGGAAACCTCCGACACGGGCGGGCAGGATCTGCCACAGGGCCCGCCGCTGACGGGGGGTGAGATGGGCGACATCTCCAGCGCCATCGCGCGGCGGTGGAACCTGGGCGCGGCTTCCACGGACGTGCTGAGTTCGATGGTGGTGATCCGGGTCAGCTTTGACGAAAGCGGGCGGCCGGTGGACTTCGAGCTTCTGGAGTCGAGCGGGCCCACGCAGTCCGCCGTCGACAATCTGTTTTCCATCGCCAAACGGGCGGTAAACCGCACCCACAGCGAAGGCGGAATTCCGCTGCCTGCGGACAAGTTCGAGACCTGGCGCGTGCTTGATTTCGTCTTCGATGCGAATGGAATGCGGGTGCGATGACGGGCAAACGTGGAACCAGATCGGGTATTTTCCCCTTCTCTCCTGCGGCCACCGCAGGCAATGACTTAGAAAAGAACGGAGCATGAGGCCGATGATCAGACCCATGAGTAAAGCTTTCCGGACGCTGCTGGCGCTGGCCCTTGGGGTCGGGGTGCTGATGGCCACCCCAGTTCTCGCGCAGGACCCGCCGCGGATCGTGATCGGCCAAGGCGTGATCGAGCCAATGCCGATCGCGATCCCGACCTTCATAGACGAGGGCGGCGCGGGGGATTATGCGCGCGAAATCAGCCGAGTGGTGATCTCCGACCTGGAAGGCACGGGCTTCTTCCGCAATATCGGGGAAGAGGCGCATATCAGCCGGATCACCAGCTTCGACGGCGGGGTCGCCTTCGAAGACTGGAAAGCGATCAACGCCCAGGTGTTGGTGACGGGCGCGGTCAGCGTGGCGGGCGACCGGATCACAGTGAAGTTCCGGGCCTATGACGTCTTCAACGGCACGACGCTGGAAGGGGCCGCGCTGCAGTTTGCGGGCACCACGCAGGGCTGGCGGCGGATGTCGCACAAGGTGGCCGACGTGATCTATTCGACGATCACCGGCGAGGGCGGCTATTTCGACAGCCGCGTCGTCTTTGTCAGTGAAAGCGGGCCGAAGAACGCGCGCCTGAAGCGGCTGGCGGTGATGGATTACGATGGGGCCAATGTGGCCTACCTGACCGACAGCAACTCCATCGTGCTGGCACCGCGGTTTTCGCCGACGGGAGATCGCATCCTGTTCACCAGCTACGAGTCCGGTTTTCCGCGGATCACGCTGATGGATGTTGGGAGCCTTAGCCGACAGTCGCTGGACGAACAGCCTGGCACGATGACCTTCGCGCCGCGGTTCAGCCCGGATGGCGCGACGGTGGTCTTCAGCCTGGAGCGCGGCGGTAATACCGACATCTATGCACTGTCTCTGTCCTCGGGCGGGTTGACGCAACTCACTAACTCGCCCTCCATCGAGACTGCGCCAAGCTTCAGCCCTGACGGCAGCCAGGTCGTGTTCGAAAGCGACCGCACCGGATCGCCTCAGATCTACATCATGCCGGCGGGCGGCGGCGAGGGCACTCGGATCTCGGGCGGCGAGGGCCGGTATGGCACCCCGGTCTGGAGCCCGCGCGGCGACTATATCGCCTTCACCAAGCAGAACGCGGGTCGTTTTCATATCGGAGTGATGCGCACCGATGGCAGCGAAGAACGGCTGCTTACGGCCAGCTTCTTGGACGAGGGCCCGACATGGGCGCCAAACGGGCGGGTGCTGATGTTCACCCGCGAAACCAGCGGGGGCGGCGGGCAGGCGAGCCTGTGGTCCGTGGATATCACCGGCCGGAACTTGAAACAGATCCCGACCGAGGGCCCGGCCAGTGATCCGGCCTGGTCGCCGCTTTTGCCCTGAATTGTGACGCGCCGCCGATTCCCTCGGCGGCGCAAAGCTGTTAATGTCCCCGAAATCGAGCCAATCAAGAAGGATGCCCATCCCATGAGCCTTGCTGCGAAGTCGCTGCTTCTGATCGCCGTTCTGGGCCTTGCGGCCTGCAACAACCCTGACCGCTATGGCGCTGGGGGCGCAGGTGCGGGCGGGGCCGGAGGCGCCGGTGGCGCGGGCGGGATCGACACCACTGGCCTGGGTGATCCGTCGAACCCGACGTCGATTGCCTATTTCAACCAGACGGTCGGTGACCGCGTCCTGTTCGCCGTGGACCAGTCGACGCTGACCCCGGAAGGCCGTGGCATTCTTACCGCCCAGGCCAACTGGCTCAACCAGAACACTGGCTATGCCGCCATTATCGAAGGCCACGCCGACGAGCAGGGCACGCGGGAATACAACCTTGCCCTCGGCGCGCGCCGGGCGGCGGCGGTGCAGAACTTCCTGATCAGCCAGGGCGTCGCTGCGAACCGGCTGCGGACGATTTCCTACGGCAAGGAGCGCCCGCTGGAGGTCTGCTCGGAAGAGGCCTGCTATGCCAAGAACCGTCGCGCGGTGACGGTCCTTTCGGCCGGCGCCGGGGTGTGACCTGATGCGGCGCTTTGGTCTTGCCGTCGCGCTTTGCCTGCTGCCGGTCCTGGCTCATGCCCAGGATCGGCCGAAGACATTGGCTGACATACGCGCTGAGTTGAGCGCCCTTGCTGCAGAATTCAACGCGCTGAAGGCCGAGCTTGTGTCCTCGGGTGCCGCTACAAGCGGAGCTGCGGGGGGCGATGCGCTGACCCGGATGGACACCATCGAAGCGACGCTGGCACGACTGACCGCGCGGACCGAGGAGGTCGAGCTGAAGCTGAACCGGGTCGTCTTGGACGGGACCAACCGGATCGGCGACATGGAATACCGCTTGTGCGAGGTGACCGAGGGTTGCGATCCCGCCAATCTGGGTGCCACGCCGACGCTGGGCGGCGATACGGGGGGGGCTGCGGCTTCGGTTGTTGACGCGGGTGCGGCACCCGCGACGGGCACGACGGGCGGCGCTGGTGGCGCGGAACTTGCAGTGGCAGAGCAGCAGGACTTTGACCGGGCCAAGGAGGTGCTCGGTCAGGGTGACTTTCCCGGAGCTGCAGCGCTCTTTGCGACCTATGCCCAATCCTATCCTGGCGGACCGCTAGTCCCGGAAGCGCATTTCTTGCGCGGCGAGGCTTTGACGAAGCAGGGAGACACTGCCGGTGCTGCACGGGCCTATCTGGACGCGTTCTCGGCCAAGCCGGACGGCCCGATGGCGGCGGACGCGCTGCTGAATCTGGGCGAGGGGCTGGGGGCTTTGGGCCAGGTGCCGGAGGCCTGCGTGACGCTGGCCGAGGTCGGCACGCGCTTCCCCGCCAGCATGGCGGCGACACAGGCGACCGTGGCAATGCAGGGGTTCGGGTGCCAGTAGAAGATCGGCTGGTTCCACTCATCCGCGCTGCGCTTCCGGCAGACCAGACAATTGGCGTGGCGCTTTCGGGCGGTGGGGATTCCACCGCCCTTCTGCATTTGTGTCTTCGCGCAGGTCTGCGGGTCGAGGCGGTGACGGTGGATCATCGACTGCGGCCCGAAAGTGCAGCGGAAGCTGCTTCGGTCGGCGCGGTCTGCCGGGCGCTGGGCGTGCCGCATGAGGTGCGGGTCTGGGAGCATGGGGAGGTCCCCGGCAACCTGATGGATGCCGCCCGCAAGGCGCGGACGCGGTTAATTGGGGATTGGGCCCGGACGCGGCAGATCGGCGTGGTGGCTCTGGGCCACACGCAGGACGATGTGGCGGAAACCGTGCTGATGGGGCTTTCACGGTCGGCGGGGGTGGCTGGATTGTCCGGGATGCGGGCCGCTTGGGAGGTGGAGGGACTGCGCTTTGTGCGGCCGCTGCTGACCGCCGGTCGGGAGCAGTTGCGGGGTTGGCTGCGGGCCGAAAGGATCGGCTGGGTTGACGATCCGACGAACGAGGATGACCGCTATACCCGAGTGAAAGCGCGCACGGCCCTTGCCGCGTTGGAGCCGCTGGGCATCACGGCCGAGCGGTTGGCGGATGTTGCGGCAAACCTGCGCCGGGTACAGGACGCTTTGGCAGTGCAGGTCGCCGCGGCGGGGCAGTGGGTCAAGGAGGAGGCAGGTGCCTTGCGCTTCGACGCCGGGGTCTGGACCGAACCTTCCGAAGTGCAAAGGCAGGTGGTGATCGCGGCGGTCCTCTGGCTTGGCGGGGCGGACTACGCTCCTCGCGCGGCAGAGGTGGACCGGCTGAAGATGGCGCTTTTGGAGGGCAAGGATGCGACCCTGGCCGGATGTCGGGCGCGCGGCGGCTGGCTGATGCGCGAGCCGCGAGACGTGGGTGGCCCGGTCGCAGTGGGGCAGACCTGGGACGGACGATGGCTGGTCCAGGGGCCTGCGGCCGAATTGCGCCCGTTGGGAGCTGAAGGGTTGCGGCAGCTAAAGGACTGGCGCAAGGCACGGCTTCCGCGGGAAGTTCTGCTGGTCACTCCCGGCGTGTGGGACGGCGATCGGCTGCTTGCTGCGCCTTTAGCGGGGCATTCCGCCGACTGGAAGGTGCGGCTTCAGCAGCCGTTCACACTTCGCCGTTAGTGGATTGAACACCGGCCCCAAAGGTTTATCTTAAGCCAAAGCCGCTTCTGCCCCGTCTGGGGGCCGAGGGCGCATTCAGGAGATCCCTGCATTGGGTAATGCACGCAATATCGCCTTCTGGGTCGTGCTGCTGATTTTGGTCATGGCGCTGTTCCAGCTTTTCTCGGGCAATCAGACGACAATGTCGTCGCGGTCGCTCAGCTACTCGGACTTTGTCGAACGGGTGGACGCCGGGCAGGTCAGCAAGGTCGTGCTGGATGGTGAGAGGATCATCGTCGTCGGCAAGGACGGCAACAGCTATGTGACGATCAAGCCTCCGGGCGAGCAGGTGACGGATAACCTGACCCGCGACATGATCGCCAAGGGCGTCGAAGTCGAGGCAGAGCCGCAGGCGCAGTCCGGGTTTGTCTCGGTACTCCTGTCGTTCCTGCCGTTCCTTCTGCTGATCGGGGTCTGGATTTACTTCATGAACCGGATGCAGGGCGGGGGCCGGGGCGGTGCTATGGGCTTTGGCAAGTCGCGCGCCAAGTTGCTGACCGAAAAGCAGGGGCGCGTCACGTTTGATGACGTCGCGGGCATCGACGAGGCCAAGGAAGAGCTGGAAGAGATCGTGGAATTCCTGCGCAACCCGCAGAAGTTCAGCCGTCTGGGCGGCAAGATTCCGAAGGGCGCGCTGCTGGTCGGACCTCCGGGCACCGGTAAGACGCTGCTGGCCCGCGCCATTGCAGGCGAGGCGGGGGTGCCGTTCTTCACCATCTCGGGTTCCGACTTCGTGGAAATGTTCGTCGGCGTGGGCGCATCCCGTGTGCGCGACATGTTCGAACAAGCCAAGAAGAACGCGCCCTGCATCGTCTTCATTGACGAAATCGACGCCGTGGGTCGTGCGCGCGGCGTGGGCATCGGCGGCGGCAACGACGAACGCGAGCAGACGCTGAACCAACTGCTGGTGGAGATGGACGGGTTCGAGGCGAACGAGGGTGTCATCATCATCGCCGCGACGAACCGCAAGGATGTGCTGGACCCCGCCTTGCTGCGTCCCGGTCGTTTCGACCGTCAGATCCACGTGCCGAACCCGGATATCAAGGGGCGCGAGAAGATCCTGTCGGTCCATGCCCGCAAGGTGCCGCTGGGGCCGGACGTCGACCTGCGGACCATCGCGCGCGGCTCGCCGGGGTTCTCTGGTGCTGACCTGATGAACCTGGTGAACGAGGCAGCACTTATGGCGGCGCGGGCCGGGCGGCGCTTCGTGACGATGATCGACTTCGAGAACGCGAAGGATAAGGTCATGATGGGCGCCGAGCGTCGCAGCATGGTTCTGACGCCCGAGCAGAAGGAAATGACCGCCTACCACGAGGCCGGCCACGCCATCGTCGGCATGGCGCTGCCGAAGTGCGACCCGGTCTACAAGGCGACGATTATCCCGCGCGGTGGTGCGCTGGGCATGGTGATGAGCCTGCCGGAAATCGACCGGCTCAACTGGCACCGCGACCAATGCGAAGAGCGCATCGCGATGACCATGGCCGGCAAGGCGGCGGAAATCATCAAGTGGGGCGAGGACTCGGTGTCGAACGGGCCGTCGGGAGACATCCAGCAGGCTTCGGCCCTGGCCCGCGCGATGGTCTTGCGCTGGGGCATGTCGGACGTCGTCGGCAACATCGACTACGCCGAAGCGGCCGAAGGCTACCAGGGCAACACCGGCGGCTTCTCGGTTTCGGCCGAAACGAAGCGGCTGATCGAGCAGGAAGTGAAGCGGTTCATCGACGAGGGCTATCAAACGGCCCGCCGCATTCTCCTGGAAAAGCAGGAAGACTGGGAGCGCCTTGCCAAGGGCCTGCTGGAGTATGAAACGTTGACCGGCGACGAGATCCGCAAGGTTGTCGCGGGTGAGGCTCTGGGTGGGGACGACAACGCCGACAAGCCCTCGTCGGGCGGCGGCACGGCTTCGGTCGCGGCGATCCCCAAAACGCGGGGGCGCACCAAGAAGCCGGGGACCGAACCGGAACCCGCGCCGCTTTGAAACCAGAAAGGCCCCGCATCGCCGGGGCCTTTTGCTTTTCCGTCCCTGCCGCTAACCTGCCATCAGGACCAGGGAGACACGGCGGATGATCACGGCATATGCAACCCGGGGCACTCGGCTGGAGAAGCTGGACCTGTCGGACCGCCACCTCTCGGAGGCGCTGTGGATCGATCTGGAGGCCCCGACCGAAGACGAGGAAGACGCCGTCGAGGCGGCGCTGGGCATCGACATTCCCACGCGCGAGGACATGCAGGAAATCGAAGTCTCGTCCCGCATCTACCGCGAGAGTGGGGCGCTGTTCCTGACCGCCCAGGTCGTTGCCAGCCACGAGGCCCGGGAAACCGAGATCGGGCCAGTCACGTTCGTGGTCCTGCCCGGGAGGCTGGTGACGGTCCACTATCACCATCCCGGCTCGCTGGGTTATTTCGCGGACTGGGCCGCCCGGCATGACATGGTGCTGGAGACCGGGCTTGATGCGCTGATTGGCCTGTTGGAGGCCATCGTGGACCGGCTTGCCGACATCCTGGAAGCCGAGGCGCGCCATCACGAACTTCTGTCCAAGGCGATCTTCGCGGCGCATCGCCCCACGGGTCGGGCCGAGACGCTGGGCGCGGTGCTGCAGCGGATCGGGCGGGCCGAGGCGATGAACGGCCGGGTCAACGAAAGCCTGGCGACGATCCTGCGGATTCTGACCTATCTGACGGCGAGCCCCGAGACGGCGGACGGCCCCTGCCTGCACGCCCGACAGATGCCCATCGCGCAGGCGCAGTTGCAGGACGTCCGGTCCCTGCGCGAGGTGGCGGGGGCACAGGCGGACAAGGTGAGGTTCTTGCTGGACGCGACCTTGGGGGTGATCAACATCCGGCAGTCGGACGTCATCAAGATCTTCTCTGTGGTGGCCTTCGTCTTCCTGCCACCGACGCTGATCGCCAGCATCTACGGCATGAACTTCGTTCAC
>JANOCQ010000153.1:0-1571 GCA_031412255.1 Paracoccaceae bacterium
GGCGGGTAGAGGACGGTCTGGCCTGCGAGATCGAGATCCTCGGCGAACGCCGCCCGGCCCGGGTCCACCTCGCGCCGATCTGGGATGACGGCGGCCGCATGCGCGCTTGACTTGGGCAGGTGGCGGGGTGACCCTGCCGCCCATGTCCACCGTGCATATCCTGATCCTTGCTGCCGGGGCTTCGTCCCGGATGCGGGGTGTGGACAAGCTTCTGCAACCCGTTGAAGGCCAACCGCTTTTACGCCATCTCGCGCAGGTGGCGCTTGGCACTGGCTGCCCGGTCACGGTGACCCTGCCACCCAAGGCGGAGCCGCGGAAGGGCGCGCTGGCGGGTCTGCCGCTGCGGCTTTTGACCATTCCAGACGCCAATAAGGGCATGTCCCGATCTGTGGTGCAGGGCGTGCAGGCGCTGGCTGGTGCCGGGCCGATGGACGGGGTGATGATCCTGCCCGCCGACATGCCGGGCTTCACCACCGGGGCCTTGAGCGACCTGATCCGGCAGTTCCAGTCCGAGCCGACGCTGATCCTGCGCGGCGGCACGGCAAATGGCCAGCCTGGCCACCCCGCGATCTTCCCGCGCGAGTTTTGGCCCGCACTGGCGGAAGTGACCGGCGACGAAGGCGGGCGGACCATTCTTAGTCAAAATCTTGCCCGTGTCAGGGTGATCCCCCTGCCCGGTCCGATGGCCATTCTTGATCTCGACACGCCGGAAGACTGGGCCGCCTGGCGTGCGGGGGCGCCCTAGCTTACTCGGCAGCGAAAAGCACCCGCGCTTCATGCGCTTTCAGCGACAAGCGCGCGCTTTCGAAGCCATCCGATGACTGCTCCAGTTCCGGGAACAGCGCAAGCACTTCGGCCCGGACGTCGGCATCCATGGCCGACAGCATCCGTTCCGCCGGCTGGAAGCTTTCCGTCCAGATCCCGTCAGACTGCACGATCTCGTGCCGGTCAAAGAGCAGGTGGATGTAGGTCACGCCATCGGCCGGGAAGGCGCGTGTCACGTCTGCCAGACCGACCAGATGCTTGGCGGGAACCAGCACCTCGGCCTCACCGAACAGCAGTTCGGCGCGCGACCCTTCGATCAGGACGCGGTGCTGCGCCGAGACCAGCATGGACCGGTCCGGCCCGGTGCCGGACAATGCGCCGCGTGCAATCCGCACCGGCTGCAGATCCGGGTTGGCCTGCAGTTCCAGCGCCGAAAGATGGCGCTGCCCGATCCAGCGCAGCGGCTGCAACCCGTTGTCACGCGTCACCACCATGGCGCCGGCCTTGAGTGTCTCCACGGCCACCTCACCGAGATCCGTCAGGATCATCGTGCCCGGCGTGAAGCAGGGAATGACCCATTCGATCTCGGAGAAGTCGATGATCCCGATGACCGTCGTGCCATCTGCCGCGAAGATCGTGATGGTGCCGGATTCAGCGCCGGTATAGGCGATATCGACCCGGTCCCAACCGTATTCGGTGAGGTCGATGATGTCGAAATCACCGGGGATGTTGTTGCCGACCAGCGAACCGCCACCGTCGACAATCTCGCGATTGACCGAGTCGTTGAAGTCGGTGTTGGCGTAGTC
>JANOCQ010000154.1:0-2754 GCA_031412255.1 Paracoccaceae bacterium
CGCCGGCGGTGCCGATCACAAGGCCCACTGCATAGGCCCCAAGCGCGATCTGGACCGAATTGGCCAGACCGCGCAGAAGATTGCCCCCCCAGCCAGGGGGCTCCAGCGCCAACAATTCCAGCGTGGTCATGCGTCAGACCGGTTGGCGCTGGTCACGGGTCATTCGCCGTAGATCGACGAGGTGAAATACTTCGCAGTGATCTCGTCGTAGGTGCCGTCCGCACGGACCTTCTTGATCGCGGCGTTGAACTTTTCCTTCAGCGGATCGCCCTTGCGAAGGCCGACGCCCACCCCCCGCCCAAGGACTTCCGGATCAGGGGCTGCCGCGCCAAAGCTCTCGCAGCAAGCCGCGCCGGCTTCGCTGGCGAGGAACGCATCTGTCGCGATGCTGTCTGCCTGCAGCACGTCGATACGCCCCGCGACCAGATCCTGGTTGACCTCGTCCTGGGTCTGGTAGGTCTTGATCTCCGCGGCCGTCGCAGCAAAGTGCTTGTTCACATAGGCCTCGTGCGTGGTCGAAACCTGCACGCCGATGATCTTGCCGGCCAGTCCTTCAGGCGTCGGAGGGACCGCAGCGCCCTTGGCGCCGACGATGGTTGCCGGGGCCTGGTAGTACTTGTCGGAGAAGTCGATCGTCTTCATCCGCTCTTCGGTGATCGACATCGACGCCATGATCGCGTCGATCTGTCCGGCGGTCAGTGCCGGGATGATGCCGTCCCAGGCTGTCGGGGTGATCACGCAGGTCATCTCGGCAGCGGCGCAGACGGCGTTGATGATGTCCACTTCCCAGCCGACCCAGTTTCCGGCGGCGTCGGGGGAGGTGAAGGGCGGGTAGGCCTCGGAAGCGATGCCGATCTTCACGTCCTGTGCTGCAACGGGAGCTGCAATCACTGCAAGGATTACGGCGAGGGATTTCATTTTCACGGGATTTACTCCTTTTTGTTCGTGATGCCTTGACCGTGTGCGCTAGGCCACGGATTTCAGGAACTGTCTCAGTCTTTCGGATTTCGGCGCGCCGAACAAGGCCTCGGGGGGGCCTTCTTCTTCGATGACGCCATTGTGCAGGTAGATGACGTGACTGGCGACTTCGCGGGCAAATTTCATCTCATGCGTCACAAGGATCATGGTGCGGCCCTCGGCGGCAAGGGCACGGATCACCGCAAGAACCTCACCGACAAGTTCGGGGTCCAACGCCGATGTCGGCTCGTCGAAAAGCATGGCCTTGGGTTCCATGCACAAGGCGCGCGCGATGGCAGCCCGCTGCTGCTGGCCGCCGGACATGAATGCCGGATAGGCCCCCTCTTTCTCCGCAAGCCCGACGCGGGCGAGCAGCTTTCGGGCGCGGGCGACGGCCTCGTCCTTGGGGCATTTCATCACATGGATCGGCACTTCGATCAGGTTTTCCAGAACGGTCTTGTGGGTCCAGAGATTGAAGTTCTGAAACACCATTCCCAGCGACTGGCGGATGCGTTCGAGTTGCCGGCGGTCGGATGCCATGCCATCGGCCCGCATGGTCACCGCTTCGCCTGCGATCGAGATCCGGCCCGAGGTCGGCGTTTCAAGAAAGTTGATGCAGCGCAGCATCGTCGACTTGCCCGACCCGGACCCGCCGATGATGGCGATCACATCGCCTTCATGCGCTGTCAGTGACACACCTTTCAAAACCTCATGGGGGCCAAAGGATTTGTGCAGGTCCTGGACCCTTATGGCTTCTGCGGCCGCTGCCGTCTTTTCTGCCATGGACCCCCCTGGCGTTTTTGTTATCAAAGCGGGGACGGCCCGGTGAAGCAAGCGGATATTTCGCACCGGCCCAAATGTGATCGGTGATTGTTTTCCGGCAGCGTGGAATCTTCACAAGCCGCCGAATTACCTAGCGTCGCGAAACAGTTCGGTCCCAGTTCATCGTGGCAAGACGCGGGTCGGAGATGAAACTCGCGCGGCCAAATTCAAGCCGCAGATCGGGATGCTCGCGCAGGGCTTGCGCCCCAAACGGCCCGATGCGGATGCGCCAGGTTTGCCGGTCGATCGGATTGGGCTTGGCAAAGGCCCGGCAGGTCAGGAGCGCAAGGTTGGCCTGTCTTTTTGGATCGCGCACTGACAGATAGCGGATGACCGCCACATCCCTCGCCCGCGCGGCGTCAGCCAGCACCTGACAGTGCGAATAGTCCACAAGATCGGTCCATCTTGCGGCGTCGCTGTCAAAGGGCGGCGCGGTCAGGTCCAGCGACGCGCCTTCGACCCGGACCGAAAAGCCCGTGTATTCGGCGGCCTGCTCCGGAAAGGGCGTGGTCGGGCTGTGGGCAAAGAACAAAAACCGGTAGAACACCATTTCGGCCAATGCGGTTTCCACCCGTTCGGACCCGTACCAGACGCCCGGGCTGTACCCCGCGCGGCGAAAGCGCGACCCATGCGGGTAAGGGCGGTAGCGAAAGGGCGTATAAAGCAGGTAATCAAGCCCCGCGCATTCGGGCGGCATCGGCGGCTTGGTCTCGTCTAGCACCGACTCCAAAAGCGCCTGTTCGGCAAGACTGTCGACCAGCCGCAGGGTGGAAACGCGGTGCTGCGCCTCGACCAGCCGCCAGGCCTTGCCCCTGTAGGGGCGCGCCTCAGACGACAGCGCGGTGGGCGTCCAGATAGCCGACGACATCGACAAGCCCCGTGACAGATGTGATCAACTCGGACGGCACGCCTTTTAGCGCGGTGTTGGGGCCCGTCATCCACGACCGCGCCACTGCATCCTCACCGCCGCTGATC
>JANOCQ010000155.1:0-7533 GCA_031412255.1 Paracoccaceae bacterium
GACCAGGGCTGCGTGGGTGTTGTGCAGTTGCCAGTCGGCGAACATGGTGAAGAGCGGGATGAAGACGGCCTGCTCGGGCACCATCAGACCGGCGAGGGTCAGGACGAACAGCGTGCGCTTGAACGGGAACGAAAGCCGCGCGAAGGCGTAGCCCGCCATCGACGAGACGACCAGCACGGCCAGCGTCATCGACAGCGCGACGATGAAGCTGTGCATCAGCCAGCGCGGCACGGTGGCCAGCTTCACGAGGTTCACATAGTTCTCGAGCGTGAAGGGCACGGGCAGGAACCCGGCTGTCGAGCGCATCAGCTCGGCATTGGGCTTCAGCGACATCGCGACGACCCAGATCACAGGGATCATCCACAGGACCGCGAACACGACGGTCAGCGTCAGCAGAAGACGGTCAACGGTCCGGTCGCGGCCGGTCTTGCGGGTCAGGCTCATGCCTCGTCCTCCCCTCTGCGGCCGAGCCAGAGCTGCAGCATGGAAAAGCCCAGCATCAGCACGAAGAGCGTGATTGCCATCGCCGAAGCGTAACCCACCTGCCAGTCGCGGAAGCCGGTGTCATAGATGTACTGCACCATCGTCCTGGTCCGGTTGGCCGGACCGCCCTGGGTCATCAGATAGGCCTGTCCGAAGATCTGGAACTGACCGACAATCTGCAGGACCAGAACCAGCAGCATTGTGTGGCGGATGGACGGCAGAGTGATCCGGCGCAGCACCGTCCAGCGCGAGGCGTGGTCCAGCTCGGCAGCCTCGTAAAGCTCGCGGGGGATCTGACCAAGTGCCGCCAGAAAAAGTGCCATCGGCAGGCCCACGCCCCACCACAGGGTCGCAAGCGCAATCGACGGCATCGCCCAGACCGCATCGCCCAGGAAGTTGACCGGCTTCGTCCCCAGGACATCCCAGAGCGGCATCAGCAGACCCTTGTCTGCGGACAGCACCATCGACCAGACCAGCGTGACCACCGTCACCGAAAAGACCGATGACATGAAGAAGACCGACCTGAGCACGGCCTTCACCCGCCCCTCGCCCTGCACGGCAAGCGCCAGAGCCAGAGCCAGAAGCGTCATCGTCGGCACGGTGATCGCGACGAAGTAAAGCGTGTTGCGGATTGTCCGCCAGAACAGCTTGTCGGTCCAGAGATCCTGGTAGTTCAACGTTCCGATGTATTCGCGGTAGCCCCCGGCAAGTTCCCAGTCATGCAGGCTGATCCAGAACCCCTTGAACAGCGGGTAGACCAGGAAGACCGTGTAGATGATCAGGAACGGCGCCAGGAAGACCGCAGCAGCCAGCGGGGCGCGACGGCCGGATGCGG
The DNA here is from genome assembly GCA_031412255.1 of Paracoccaceae bacterium. Lineage (GTDB taxonomy): Bacteria > Pseudomonadota > Alphaproteobacteria > Rhodobacterales > Rhodobacteraceae > Tabrizicola. The sequence goes on from JANOCQ010000155.1 coordinate 1,319, forward strand.
GGGCTTCGCTCATGGCGCCCCACCATCGTGCAGGGTGAGGGCCTTGCTGTTGTCGGCAAACACATGCCGCTGCCCGGCACCAAGGGACAGGCGCACGGCATCGCCCACTTTCAGCGGGGCAGGACCACGCAACTCGGCCACCACCGGCTGACCATCGGCCAGGGTGGCATAGACCAGCCTGACATTTCCAAGTTCCTCGACCACATCGACCGTCGCCGCCAGACCGCCATCTGCGCCCAGCGTCATCACATCGGGCCGCAAGCCCAGCGTGATCGCGTCGCCAGCCGCGCCGCCGGTCACCCGGACCGGAACCATGGCACCGGCGACCTCGGCCACCGCCTCGGTCCCCCCCCGCGACACCAGACGCCCCTTCAGAAGGTTGATCTTCGGCGAGCCGAGAAAGCCGGCCACGAAACTGTTGGCGGGCCGTTCGTAAAGTTCGATAGGCGTGCCCACCTGCTCGATCCGCCCGGCGCGCAGCACGACGATGCGGTCTGCCATTGTCATCGCCTCGGTCTGGTCATGGGTCACATAGATCATCGTCGCGCCCAGCCGGTGATGCAGCTTGGCGATCTCGGTCCGCATCTGGACCCGCAGGGCTGCGTCCAGGTTGGACAGCGGTTCGTCGAACAGGAAGACCTGAGGCTCGCGCACGATGGCGCGGCCGATGGCCACGCGCTGGCGCTGGCCGCCCGAAAGCGCGCGGGGCTTGCGGCCAAGATAGGGTTCCAGCTGCAGGATCTGCGCCGCACGATCCAGGCGGGCGGCAATCTCGGTTTTCGAGGTGCCGATGTTCTCCAGCCCGAAGACCATGTTTTCGCGCACGGTCATGTGGGGATAAAGTGCATAGTTCTGGAACACCATCGCCACACCCCTGTCACGGGCGGCGACATCGTTCATCTGCTTGCCGCCGATCTCGACATCGCCCGCAGTGACATCCTCCAGCCCGGCGATCATGCGCAAGAGCGTGGACTTGCCGCAGCCCGAGGGTCCGACGAAAACGACGAACTCGCCCTCCGAGATGTCCAGGGATACGCCGTGGATGACTCCCACCGCCCCGTATGTCTTCTTGACATCACGCAAGGTGACACGACCCATGCACGCTCCTCCCCAGGATCCGGCGGTTTCGGTTATGGATTAGTTATAGACATATATTTCATAACTGATCAATAGGTGATATGCGAGTCAAAGCTGCTTGTTGGACCGGGAATTCTGATGTTGAATGCGCGTGACCTGACCAGCCTGGACGTGACTGTGCCGAAAAAGCCAACCATGAGCGAGATCGCCGCCGCCTGCGGCGTATCGCAAGCAACAGTTTCGCTGGTTTTGAACAATGCCCCCGGCACGCGCATATCGGCCAGCACGCGCGAACTGGTGCTGAAGCAGGCCACGGAACTGGGGTATTCCCATCCGCACAAGACCGCAGGACGTCGTCCGGTGATCGCCATGCTGATCAATGATGTGACCAGCTCGCCGCATGTTGCGGGCCTGATCGAAGGGGTGGCGGATGCCGCGAACGAGGCGGGCTTTCTTGTGTCGGTCCTGCCGACCAGCGGCGACGAGGAAGCCGAGCTTTCGGCACTGACCATGATGTCGGCCTTGCCGGTGGCAGGGGTCATCTATGCCCGGCTGATCACGCAAGAGGTTGTGCTGCCCCCGCGTCTGACCGAGTGGCCCTGTATCCTGCTGAACTGCTACGTGGAACGCGACCGGGTGCCTGCCGTCGTTCCGGGCGACCAAGCCGCTGGGCAGACGGCTGCCCTTGCCCTGCTGGATGCCGGCCACCGCCGGATCGCCTTCATCGGTGGCGAAGACAGTATCGAGGCATCGCGCGAGCGGCTGAAGGGCTACAAGCGCGCGTTTGCGACGCGGGACGTGCCCTATGATGCCGCGCTGATCGTCAAGGGTGGCTGGACTATCTCCAGCGGCTACAAGGCGATGAAGAAGATGCTTGCGCTGCCGGACCCGCCAACTGCGGTGTTCTGCTTTTGCGACCGAACGGCCGTCGGTGTCTACAATGCCGCGGCCGAGGCCGGACTTCTGATCGGCCGCGACCTCTCGGTGATCGGCTTCGACAACGAGGCATACACCGCCGACATGCTGCCCCCGCTTACGACCATGGAACTGCCGCATGCCGACATGGCGCGGCATGCGGTGGACGAACTGGTGTCGATCATCAATCACCAGAAGCCTCTCCAGCCCGGCCGTCTGAAGTTCGACTGCCCGATGATCGAAAGGCAGTCCGTCGGACAGCCTGCGCATCATGCCCACCTCAGGACGGCGTCGGTCGTTTCCTGACGGCCGGACAACCGCACTCCAGCGTCGCTGGCTCTGCGGACGCCTTATTTAAACGACTTTCCAGGGCTTTGGTTCAGTCCGAAAACCCTGCGCTCCGAAGCGCTGAACTTACCCTGCTGCGAAAATCTGCATCCGCGTATGGCATTACCCTCAGATACTGGGTGATCGAGGAATCCGGTCGTATTTCACGCACCACACGGGCCCAGCGGGCGGCGGCTTCTGTACGACCGTCAAGCTGGCACAACGCGACCGCCGCCATTACGATCTGAAAATGGCTGGTCGCAGTCCGTGCCGCCAAAACTCCCCAGTCGGCAGCGGTCGCATAGTCGCCATCAATCCCAAAGGACAGCGCCTTCATTGCACGCATCGGGGCAAGCATCGGATCGAGTGGGCTGAGGCCGATGGCCATGTCGATTCCTGCGCGGGTCTCAAGCGTCTGGCAGCGGATTACTTGCAGGAAGGCCCGTGCGTAATGACCCTTGGCATAATTCGGGCTCAATTCCACCGATCTGTCCAGCCAGATCAGCCCGTCGTCAGGGCTGCCGGTGAGGATATGAAACCGTCCCATCGCCGCATTCGCGTAAGGATCAAGGGGGTCAAGCTCGATGCTGCGTTCCGCCGCGAACCTGACGGCGGCCAGTGCGGCTTGGCGGTCGGGGATATAACCCATCATCGCGTCCTGAAAGCTGGCGAACGAGCGGGCGGCGAAGGCTGTGGAGAACCCAGGGTCAAGGTCGGTCGCGCGGCGGAAGAGACTGCCGGCAATAGCATTGTCGTGCGCGTTGAAACGGTAAACATGGCTTAGTCCGAGGTGATAGGCCTCCCAGGCATCCAGGTGTTCAACCTGCTTGCCGCGCGCAATCGCCGCTTCGGTCTGCGGAATCTGAAGATCTAGGGCCGTGATCACTGCGCCGACGATCTCATGCCGGATGGCGTGCACATCGGCAACAGGCCGCTCGAAGCGATCTGACCAAATCAGTCCCCCGCTGCGCGTGTCGACAAGATCAACGCTGACTTCCAGGTGCTTTCCGAAAAGTTCGACCCGCCTGAAAGACAGTAGCTTGCCCCCAGAACGCTGCGCAGCCCCGCAAGGTCTACATCCGCGTTTCGGAATCGGAACGTGGATTCACGGGCGATCACCCGCAACCAGCGCAGGCGGGCGAGAGAAGAAATGATGTCAGCCGGGATCGCGTCGCCGAGGCTTGCAAAGGTCTCGGGTAAATCGGTGCGGCCAAACGGCAAAACCGCAACGGTGGGCCTTTCGCCACGTCCATCACCCATGGCGGAGCGTTCTGTCCCCACCCGGACCTCCGTCGGCCTTATACGCACGGGTGCGATAAATCGATGGCCGACGCCGCGCACGGTGCGGATGTATTCCTGTCTGTACCCGTCATCGCCAAGCGCCTTTCGCACCGCTTTCAGGGCAGTTGAAACGGCGGCGTCCGAGATGAAGCGTCCCCCCCAGACCGTGGCGATCAATTCTTCCTTGCTGATAACCCGATCGTTGTTCTCGACAAGAAGGCACAGCAGCCGGAACGCCTTGGGCTCAAGTTTGACCTGTTCCGAGGCCGTGCGGAGTTCGGCGCAATCGATGTCCAGTTCGAAGGGGTCAAATTGCAGCTTCATGTCCGAACCTACCAAATCCGCACGTGTCGCTCAACAAGTCCTCACGCAACCCTCAAGCAGCGACAGGAACTCAAGTGTAGCCTTGGGGGATCAAGGCCCGGAACGGGGCGCAAATGCAGAACAGGAGGTCTCAGATGGTCCAAGGCTCTCATGAAACCGGTGGCCGGCCGACACAGGTAGACGTGGTAGATAACTTCAAGCGGTTGGCATCCCGGGCCGCAGCCGCCCTGCGTGCAACCCGCGCCTCCCTCCGCAAGCCTGAAGACGCGCACGCCGAGCGTTGCCTCCTTGCATCCTTCACGGCCCTGGAGTTTCGGGACTTGGGCATTGACCCGTCCGATGCCACGGGCGTCGCATCATGGCAGCCCGCCCTGCCCTTCTTCATGCAAAGCGGATTCGGCCAAGAATGAAGACGCCCACGCTACTTCGCTGCTTCAAGAAGATAAGCCACTATGTCCTCCACCTCACCCGGCCGTTTCAGGCCATTGAAGTTCATCTTGGTGCCAGGAACGACCTTCCTTGGCGCGACAAGGTAGGTCTTTAGCGTGTCTTCCGACCAGATTATGCCGGCCGCCTTCATGGCGTCGGAGTATTCGTAACCTTCCAAGCTGCCCGACGTGCGCCCGATCAATCCCTTCAGACTTGGACCCATCTTTTTCGTCGTGGGGTCGGTGATGGCGTGACAGTCCAGACACCTGACGGGGAATAGTTCCGCGCCCTTTGCAGCGTTTCCCTCGTTGGCCTGCAACGGGCCGGACATCACCGCGGCTGCGACGGAGAGCCCTGCACCAAACAAGAGTTTTCTCATGTCTCTCGCTCCGCGGTGAAACGGCGACGGTGGCTGCTCAGACCAGATCTGCTACCTGCTGGCAGCATCAGTACGCTGCCATTTGCGTCCAAATGACCGTGACTGACCAGCAATGTTGCAGAAAAGGATGTATGTTTCCAGTTTCATGTCAATAGTCACAGACCGCCGAGCCGAAGATCAAACTTTCTCCAAAGCAAACTGCCGGCGTGCAAGACGATTATCTTGATCCGATCATTGACCCGAACCGATGAACCCTCCTAAAGCGACTTCGCGACCAGGTAGGTGATCCGGCCGCCAACAATCGTCGCTGCCGTGATGGCCGCGACCGCCCAGATCGCAGCCGCGTGCGCGATATGTTCAAGCGACTGGCAAACCAACCGGTTTGTGCCCAGCCAAACCAAAGGAATGCGACAAGGCCAAATGAGCGCCCGCATCAGCAATAGTTTCTTGGCAGAGTCAGTAATGGCCTTGCCCGCCTCGGTCGTCGCCACTGGCTCGACGCTGCCGATCCAGTGCGACAGCAGATACGTGAGGACCATCTCGTTCCGATCCGTGACGAAGATCTGAAGGATGCGTCACTTGAAAGCGTCGTTCTCCGGTCAGAGCTAATGTTCGCTTTCGGCACGCATTTTGGGGCGGCGATCGCCGTCGGCAAGGCCGATCCGGCCGCTTTCTGTGCCAAAGCTCAGCTTGCGCGCAATGACACCGCGATGGTGGGACGGATCTGGGTTCCCAACTGATAAGGACAAACTTGCTCGTCCTCTGGTGAAGACTGTCGGCAATTCAAATTGGACCTTCGTTTCATCAAGTCGACTTGGCCAGACCATATTCGCACTTGCCAAGCGGAGAGGTCGGACCCAGCGCGCAACTGAAAGCGCCGGTCCCGCCACAGAGTGCAAGCCATTCACAGGTCAACCCGCCGCAACCGCAGCGCATTTGTTATGACCGAAACGGACGAAAGGCTCATCGCTGCCGCCGCGATCATCGGCGACAGCAACATTCCCGTGACCGGGTAAAGCAGCCCCGCCGCGATGGGCACGCCAAGCGCGTTGTAGGCAAAAGCGAAGAACAGGTTCTGCTTGATGTTGCGCAGCGCGGCGCGGGCCAGCTTGCGCGCTCGGACGATCCCCATCAAATCTCCGCCCAGAAGGGTGATGCCAGCGCTTTCCATCGCGACGTCCGCACCTGTGCCCATGGCGATCCCGACATCGGCGGCGGCAAGTGCCGGCGCATCGTTCACCCCGTCGCCGGCCATCGCGATCTTGTGGCCCGCCTGGCGCAACTGGTCGATCAGCTCCTTCTTGGCCTCGGGCAGAACACCTGCGCGCACCTCGTCGATGCCCAGTTTTCCCGCCACCGCCTGCGCCGTGCGTTCGTTGTCACCCGTCGCCATGATGACGCGCAGGCCTTGGGCGTGAAGCTCCCTTATCGCTTGCGCGGTGGTTTCCTTGATCGGGTCGGCCACCGCCACGATGCCGGCAAG
>JANOCQ010000156.1:0-38214 GCA_031412255.1 Paracoccaceae bacterium
GGGGGGGTTGTTGATGTTTAAGTTGTGCGCCCCGGCCTTACGGCCCTCCCCCTGGCCCGGGGGCGGGCCCACGCCGCCGCCCACCGTGAGGGGCATGAAGCACTGCTCGGCGGTGCGGGTGACGAGGTCGAGGAGGGTGCCGCGGTTGTCCTCGGTTGCCATGATGTCGAGAAAACACAGCTCATCGGCCCCGGCCGCGTCGTAGGCTTTCGCGGCCTCGACCGGGTCACCGGCGTCGACCAGGTCGACGAAATTGACTCCCTTCACGACGCGGCCGTTTGCGACGTCAAGGCAGGGGATGATGCGGGTCTTGAGCATGAAGGGAGAGATGGCCCGGGAGGGGCGGAAAAGCAAGCGGGAAGCTGTCCGCGCGCGGGCAGCCTTGCAGGGCCTTGGGAATCAGAGGCTTGGTTGTGGGTGTTAAGGATTTGGTAACGGGTCGGGGCCCGCTTCGGTTGCCATACGCGCCACGGCCCCGCGCGAGATCAGGATGTGGAAGGGCATCACCAGCCGCAGATAGGCCCGGCCCCAGAGGTTGTGGGGATGGACCCAGGTCGACATGTAGATGCGCCCCTGGTCGCGGATCAGGCCGATGCGGAAGTTCAGGTGCTTGTCGTCGGTGCCGAGGATGATCTCGTCTTCGGTCTCATGACAGGTCGGGAAGACGGGCTTGTCCGGTGCGCCGGTTTTCAGGCCGAAGGGGCGGACGAAGGTGTTGCGGAGTTTGAGGAGCGCGCCGGCCCAACCGGGCAGGGCGAGGCCCCGATTTGCAGCCTGGGCCGGGGTGAGGGTGGAGGCGACCGAGTAGCAGTCGAGAAAGTCGCAGGGCTGGTGCAGGGACCAGAGAGAGGAAGCACGGGGCAGGGTGTCGGGTTGGACTGTGGACATGGGTCAAGGCTGCGCCTGGCTTGAAGCATCGGGAATGGGGCAAGAGGTCGCAGGCGACATTTGGTCATCTGGCCGTTCGCGCCCCTGGGAAGACCGGCAGCGGGGTGCGGGTTTGGCGTCCGAGTCCTGGGGGCGGTTTTGCGGACGGAGCGGGACTTTGCCGAGGGTGCGCAGGTTTCGCTTTCCGGCCTGGAAAGTCCGAATTGGCGGGCAGAAAGGCGCGCTGGTCATCCCATGCGCTCCGTCTCAAGCGCGTTCAACAGCAGGTCCAGCCCGAACGCCATACGATTCACCCCGTCATAGGAGCCATCTGCCACCAGCTGGCCCAGGGCGCAAAAGTGCGGATAGCGCTTCGCATCGATCGCGGGCAGATAGGTAAGTGCGGCTTCGGCATAATTTTCGGGTTGCACGGGCATGCTGCGTTCCAAGAGGTGGAAGCCGTAGATCAGACTGTCGAGCGCGTTCATTGCGTGATCCGCCTGCACGTAGCTGAACCCGGCCGCGTGCAGGCAGCCCAGCGTCGCTTCGTTGAGCGTCAGCATATTGGGGCCCACGTTGATCCGCCCCACGATCAGCGGAGGAGCCCAGGGATGGGCAAGAAACACCGTTCGCATCGAGTGCGCGCGGCACCGCAGCTCGCCCCGCCAGTCGCTGCCGGTGCCCGGCAAAGCGATGCGCCCCACCACGGTCTCGACCAGCGCGTCCAAGAGATCGTTCTTGTTGCGAATGTGATTGTAGAGCGACATCGCCTCTACCCCCAATTCCTTGGCCAGAGCGCGCATGCTCAGGCTTTCCACACCGCTTGCATCGGCCAGCGCCAGCGCAACCTCGGTAATCAAGGCGCGGCTGAGGCCGGGTCTTCGGGTTGGGTCGGCCTTGGTCATGGTTTCATTACCCCGAGTTTCATTACCCCGACTTGGATTGACATACTTACAGTGTAAGTTATAGCGGTCGCACGGCAACTTACAAAGTAAATATAAGGAAGCACGCATGCACTCGTCCAGACACCACCCGGCCTTTGGCCCGGGGCTGGCTCTACTGATCGCCCTTGGCACCCTTTCGCCCCAGGGCAGCGCGCGGGCTGAGGGCCTGCACTATTCCGTCGGGCTTCTTGCCGGGGCCGGACAGTCACCGTTTGACACGGATGGAACCGAGACCGGCCTGATCCCGGATTTCCTGATCGAGGGCGACCGGTTCAGTTTCGGCACCTCGGGGCTGACCTACAAGGCCGTCCAAAGCGAAGGCTTCACACTTTCTGCACGGCTGGCACCGCGCTTTGGCACGGACCCGAGCGATGTTGCCGGTCTGGAACAGCTTGAACGTGACATCGCCATCGAAGCCGGCCTGTCCGCGCGCCTAGCCTTTGGCAACGTCGAAGCAGAGCTTGAGGTGCTTCAAGACGTCTCGGACACCCATGGCGGCATGGCGGTGAATGCAGCATTTTCGACCGGGGTCACCGTTTCGGACCGTTTCACGGTCGGTGCAGAGGTGGGTGCCACCTGGATGGACGCGGATCTTGCGACCTACAGTTACGGGGTCCTTCCCGATGAGGCGACCGGGTCGCTTGCGGCGTACCGGGTGAAGGAGTCGATCATTCCTTCGATCAGCCTCAACGCCAGCTATGCGCTTTCGGATCATGTCTTGCTGACTGGCGGGGTGGAGACCAGTTTCCTGCCAGGTAGCGTCACCGAAAGTCCCATCGTCAAGCGCAATACTGTGACATCGGTCCTGGTCGGGCTGCGTTATGCCTTCTAGGCCGACGCAGATAAGACCGGGAAGGGCTGCTGGCAAGACGACGCGTCGTCTTGCCAGCCCTGGTGCCGTGATGGCTGCCTTGTACTTCGGGACGTTCCTTACGATCCTTCTGGCGTTGGTGCAGGTGGTTCAGATCCCGTTGAGTGCCCTGCCCGAGGACAGCCAGCGGCTGACCGCTGCCCCTGTCTGGCATTTCCTGCATGTGCTGGGCGGGGCCACGTTCGGTATCCTGGGACCGATCCAGTTTGGCCCAGCCCTGGTGCCAAAGTACGGGCGTTTGCACCGCCTTCTGGGGCGCGTGTTTGTCACGGCGGGGGCGATGATCGCGCTGAGTTCGCTGAGCCTCCTCTGGCGCTTTCCCGACACCTACTCGGCGGCGATCAGCATTGGGCGGTTGCTGTTCGGAAGGGGTTGGGCGTTGCCTTGGTCCTTGCGATGCAGGCCGTCTTCAAGCGGGATTTCACCGGTCACCGCAACTGGATGATCCGCGCCTATGCAATCGGGATCGGGGCCACGGCCGTGACGATGGTGTTCTTCCCGATCTACCTGGTCACCGGAGAGCCCCCCACTGGCATCGCCGCTGACATCGCCTTTCTGGGGGCTTGGACGGCCTGCGTGGTTTTTGCGGAAGTCCTGGTGCGCAGGATTTGACCACCGCCGGGCCGGGCGTCAGTGGGTCAGCCGCGAAGCGCCTTTAGCGCCCCTGCCAGATCAATCGCCCCGTCGTAAAGCGCGCGGCCGGAGATCGCTCCGGCGATGACGCCGGTGTCGCGCAGGGCGATCAGGTCTGCCATGCGGGAGACGCCTCCGGACGCGATCACGGGGATGGTGACGGCGCGGGCGAGGGCTTCGGTCGCCTCGATATTCGGGCCCTGCATCGCACCATCGCGGTCGATGTCGGTGTAGATGATCGCGGCGACGCCGGCGTCCTGGAAGCTTTGGGCGAGGTCGGTGGCGATGACCTCGGTCTCGGTCGCCCAACCTTTGGTGGCGACGCGGCCTTGGCGGGCGTCGATGCCGACGGCAACCTGGCCGGGGAAGGCGCGGGCGGCCTCGCGCACCAGGGCGGGGTTTTCGACGGCCACGGTGCCGAGGATGACGCGGGCAAGGCCCTTTTCCAGCCACGCAGCGATGGTCGCCATGTCGCGGATGCCGCCGCCGAGTTGGGCGGGGACTTTGATGGCCTTCAGGATGGCTTCCACGGCGGCGGCGTTGACCGGCTGACCGGCGAAGGCGCCGTTCAGGTCGACGAGATGCAGCCACTCGCAGCCCGCAGCCTGGAACTTGAGCGCCTGGGCGGCAGGATCGTCGCCGAAGACGGTGGCGGCCTCCATCTCGCCGCGCAGAAGCCGGACGCACTGGCCGTCCTTCAGGTCGATGGCTGGGTAAAGGATCATCTGGCACCCCCGTTCCGGTCGCGCCGGTCTTTGGCATGGGGGCCGTGGAATGAAAAGCCGGGAAAAGCGACCCCACGTCACGCTTGATCGGTTTTGTAAGCGGCGCGAAGCATGGGCACACCTTTGGGAGGAGGACACCCATGAAGACCTATCTTATCGCAGCCGCTTTGGCGGTTTTCGGCAGCGCCGCTTTTGCGGACCCTGTGGAAGGCGTCTGGCAGACGAAGAAGGACGACAACGGCAACTACGGTTATGTCGAGATCAAACCCTGCGGCCCGGCGTTCTGCGGCACGCTGGTCACGGCGTTCGACGGAACGGGCAAGGAGATCGACAGCCCGAACATCGGCCGCAAGATCGTCTGGGACATGGTCGCCTATGCCGACGGGCTGTACGACGATGGCCGGATCTATTCGCCCGACCGGGACAAGGAATACAACGGCGACATGACGCTGGCGGGCAACAACCTTTCGGTGCGCGGCTGCGTCATGGGGATCTGCCGCGATGGCGGGACCTGGAAGCGGGTGAAGTAACCGCAAGGACCGGGTCGCCTTTGCCCTTTCGTTCGGGCATCAGGGGGCCATGAAGATGATCGACTGGATACTTCTGTGGACCCTCTCCCTGCTCTGGGGAGGGTCTTTTCTGTTCAACGAGCTGGCTTTGGCGGGGTTGCCTGCCCTGAGCATCGTCTGGGGGCGGGTCGCCTTGGCGGCGGTGCTGCTGGCCTGCGCCGTGCGGGTGTCGGGGCAGGGCGCGGCGCCGCGTCGGGTCTGGCCGGCGCTGGCGGTGATGGGGGTCTTGAACAACCTGGTGCCGTTCACGCTGTTCGTGCTGGCACAGGGGCAGATCACCGGCGGGCTCGCGAGCGTGCTGAATGCGACGACGCCCTTGTTCACCGTGCTGGTGGCGCATTTCTCGACGCTGGATGAGCGGTTGTCGCCGGTGAAGGCGGCTGGGGTGGCGCTGGGGTTCGGCGGGGTCGTGGTGATGATGACGGGCGAGGATCTGGGGGGCGAGGGGCTGGCGATGCTGGCCTGTCTGGGGGCGGCGTTGTCCTACGGGGTGGCGGGGGTCTGGGGGCGGCGGTTCCGCGCGGCGGGGGTGACGTCGTTGCAGACCTCGGCCGGGGTGGTGACCTGCAGCGCGGTCCTGATGACTCCGTTGTGGATTGTGGTGGACCGGCCTTGGGCGATGGACTGGCCGGGGGCGGTGCCGGTGGGGGCGGTCGTGGCGCTGGCAAGTCTGTCGACGGCGCTGGCCTATCTGATCTTCTTCCGCATTCTGGGCCGCGCGGGGGCGACGGCGATCTCGCTGGTGACCTTCCTGATCCCGTTCAGCGCGGCGGGGCTGGGGTGGCTGGTCCTGGGCGAGCGGCTGGAACTGCGGCACTTTGCGGGTCTGGCGCTGATCCTGACGGGGCTTGCGCTGATGGAACGGGTCCGTCGCCCGCGGCGTTGAAGCTGCGTTCAGACAGGAGTCACTCATGACACCTTCGGCGATCCTGGAAACGGCGCTTTATGCACGCGACCTTGCGGCGATGGAGGCGTTCTACACCGGCCTTCTGCGGCTGGAGGTGATTGCCAAGGTCGAAGGGCGGCATGTGTTCTTCCGGGTCGGGCCGGGGGTGCTGCTGGTCTTCGATCCGGATGTGACCGAGGTGCCGTCGGGCAACCCGGACCTGCCGGTGCCCGTGCATGGCGCTCGGGGGGCGGGGCATGTCTGCTTTACGGCCTCACGCGAGGAAATCGAGGGCTGGCGGCAGCGGTTCTTCGCGGCGGATGTGGCGGTCGAGGCGGAGTTTGACTGGCCCAATGGGGCGCGGTCCTTGTATGTGCGCGATCCGGTCGGGAATTCGGTTGAGTTCGCTGAACCGAGGCTTTGGGAGGCCTAGCCGAAGATCGACCAGCCGGTGCGGCGGGCAAGCATCTCCAAAGCCTCGGTGCCAAGCTGGGAATTGCCTTGGGCGTTGAGGCCGGGGGACCAGACGGCGATGGAGGCGCGGCCGGGGGCGATGGCGAGGATGCCGCCGCCTACGCCGGACTTGCCGGGCAGCCCGACGCGGAAGGCGAACTCGCCCGAGCCGTCATAATGCCCGCAGGTCAGCATCAGGGCATTGATCCGGCGCACCCGCTCGGGCGCGATCAGGCGCTGGAAGCCGGCAAGGAAGCGGCCGGCGCGGGCAAGCTGTTCGACGTTCATCGCGATGGCGCATTGGTGGAAATAGGCACCGAGGACAAGCTCGGGCGCGTTCTTCAAGTTGCCCTCGGCCTTCAGGAAATGCGCGAGGGCAAAGTTGCGGTGGCCAGTTTCGGTTTCCGACTTCGCGACGGCGCGGTCGATATGGATGTCCTCGTCCCCCGCAGCGGTGCGCAGGAAGGTGAGGAGTTCGGCAAGGTATTCCTTGGGTGGGCGGTTACCCAGCGCGGCGTCGGTCGTAACGATGGCCCCGGCGTTGATGAAGGGGTTGCGCGGGATGCCGCCTTCACTTTCCAGCTGCAGGATGGAGTTGAAGGCCAGGCCCGAGGGTTCGCGGCGGACGCGGGTCCAGAGCTGGTCGCCAAGACGGCCAAGCGCGATGGCAAGGCCGAAGACCTTGGAGACGGACTGAATCGAGAAGGGCGTGGCGGTGTCGCCGACAGAGTGTTGTGTGCCGTCGGGCAGAGTCACGGAGATGCCGAACTGGTTCGGGTCGATGGCGGCGAGTTCCGGGATGTAGTCGGCCACCTGGCCCCTGTCGGTGCGGGTGGCCATTTCGGCCGCGATCCCGGCCAGGTGGTCAGCGACGGTCACGGCGTCCAGCGGAGGAAGTTGCCGATCAGGCGGAGGCCGGCGGCCTGGGATTTCTCGGGGTGGAACTGGGTGCCGAGGATGTTGTCGCGCCCGACGATGGCGGTGACCGGCTCGCCATAGTCGCAAAAGGCGAGGCGGTGGACGGCGTTGGTGACGCGGAAGTGGTAGGAGTGGACGAAGTAGGCGTGGTCGCCCGTTTGGATGCCGTCGAGGACGGGGTGCGCGTGGTCGATGACAAGGTCGTTCCAGCCCATATGCGGGACCTTGAGGGCGCGATCCTTCGGTTCGATCTTCACCACGTCACCGGGGATCCAGTCGAAGCCCCCGGTCGGACGGTATTCGTGGCCGCGGCTGGCCAGCATCTGCATGCCGACGCAGATGCCGAGGAAGGGGCGGGCGCGGCGGATGACGGCTTCTTCGATGGCTTCGAAAAGTCCGCCGTACTGCCCGAGGGCCGCGCGGCAGGCCGGGAAGGCGCCGTCGCCGGGAAGGACGATGCGGTCGGCGCGGGCGACGTCTTCGGGATGTGAGGTGACAAGGATGCTTCCGCCGCCCACTTCGGTGGCCATGCGCTGGAAGGCTTTCTCGGCGGAATGGAGGTTGCCGGAATCGTAGTCGACGAGGACGGTCAGCATGGCGGTATCCGGTGCGCGGGCGGAAGGTGCGGGAGCCTCCGGCGGGGATATTTCTGGCAAAGATGAAAGGCTAGAGCACGCCCTTGGTCGAGGGGAGCGCGTTGCCAAGGCGAGGGTCGGGTTCGACGGCTTCGCGCAGGGCGCGGGCCACGGATTTGAACGCGGCCTCGGCGATGTGATGGCTGTTGAAGCCGTGAAGCTTGTCGACGTGCAGCGTGATGCCGCCGTGGGTGGAGAGGGCCTGGAAGAATTCGCGTACAAGCTCGGTGTCGAAGGTGCCTATCTTGGGGGTCGGGAAATCGACGCTCCAGATGAGGTAAGGCCGCGCCGAGAGGTCCAGCGCGGTGGCGATCTGGGCGTCGTCCATCGCCAGGCGGAAGTGGCCGTAGCGGCGGATGCCGCGCTTGTCGCCGAGGGCCTTGGCAAGCGCCTGGCCAAGGGCGATGCCGACGTCTTCGACGGTGTGGTGGTCGTCGATGTGAAGGTCGCCCGTCGCGCGGACGCTCAGGTCGAGCAGGCTGTGGCGCGCCAGTTGGTCCAGCATGTGGTCGAAGAAGCCGACGCCGGTCTGGCAGTCATGGGTGCCGGTGCCGTCGAGGTTGACGGTGACGGAAATCGCGGTCTCGGCGGTCTTGCGGGTGACGGTGGCCTGGCGCATGGGCATCCCCTTGGTGACGCGGGCCTTATACGGTGCGGGCTGCGCGAGGGAAAGGCGGTTCAGGCCGGGCCGGCCCGAGGTGATGCAGGCGGGGCGCAGTTCGGGTGGTTGCAATCGGGTGCCAAATGAGTATCCCCTTTGCCCGAATCCGGGCTTAATATGGCCCAGACTTTCGCCAAGAGATTAGATGATCAGATTGGAGTAGGCTTTGGCCATGCCCGAGATTTTTCCGGTTCTTCTGTGCGGTGGCTCGGGTACGCGGTTGTGGCCTGTTTCGCGCAAAAGCTTTCCGAAACAATTCGTCCCGTTGGCCGGGCAAGGGACACTGTTTCAGGCCGCGGCAGCGCGGATGCGGGGGGCAGCTGGTGTGGGCGACCCGTTGGTCATCACCAATTCGGACTTCCGCTTTATCGTGGCGGAACAGCTTGCCGCCGAAGGGATCAAGCCCGCAACGATCCTGATCGAGCCCTCGGCGCGAAACACGGGGCCGGCGATCCTGGCCGCAGCGCTGCATCTGGCGACAGATACCCCCGAGGCGCTGCTTTTGGTGATGCCCACGGACCACTCGATCCCGGACATCGCGGCATTCCGCGCGGCGGTAGCGGCCGGCGTGCCGCGTGCCGAGGCGGGACAGATCGTGACCTTCGGCGTCCGCCCGGACCGGCCCGAGACGGGCTATGGCTGGATCGCGGTGGGGGAGGTGCCGGTGGACGGTCGCGCCCAGAAGGTGGAGCGGTTCGTCGAGAAGCCGCCGCTGGCGCGGGCCGAGGCGATGCTGGCCGAGGGGCGCTATCTCTGGAATGCGGGGATCTTTCTGGCCTCGGCCTCGGTGCTGGTGCGGGCCTTCGAGGACCACGCGGCCGACCTGGTCGAACCGGTGCGTGCAGCCGTGGAGGGTGCCCGCAAGGATCTGGACTTCCTGCGCCTTGCGGAACGGCCCTGGGCGGGGGCGCGGGATATCTCGGTCGATTTCGCGGTGATGGAGAAGGCCGCGAACATCGAAGTGGTGCCGTTCGGTGCGGCCTGGTCGGATCTTGGTGACTGGAACGCGGTCTGGCGGGAGAATGGCAGCGGGACCGTCCAGCAGGGTGCGGTGACAGCCATCGACTGCGAGGGCACGCTTCTGCGGTCGGAGGTCGAGGGGCAGCATGTCGTGGGGATCGGGTTACACGATCTGGTCGTGGTGGCGATGCCTGACGCCGTTCTGGTGGCCGACCGCACCCGAGCGCAGGATGTGAAAGTGGCGGTGGCCGAGATGAAGGCCAACTCGGTCCGGCAGGCAGAAGTCTTTCCGCGCGACCACCGGCCCTGGGGCTGGTTCGAGACGCTGGCGCTGGCCGACCGGTTCCAGGTGAAGCGGATCGTGGTCAAACCGGGGGCTGCGCTGAGCCTGCAGAGCCACATCCACCGGGCGGAGCATTGGATCGTGGTCTCGGGAACGGCGCAAGTTACGGTCGGGGATGATGTGAAACTGCTCAGCGAGAACCAGTCGGTCTATGTACCTTTGGGCGCGATCCACCGGCTGGCCAACCCCGGCAAGGTGCCGGTGGTGCTGATCGAGGTCCAGACCGGCGCATACCTGGGTGAGGATGACATCATCCGCTACGAGGACATATATGCACGCGGCGACGAGAAGGGTCCGGCACGGTGACAGCCGAGATCCTGAATCGGATGGCCATCGTCATGGCGCATCCGGACGATGAGATACTATGGGCCGGATCGGCGCTGCGGGCGGCGGAGAAGATCGTACTGGTCTATGGCGAGCTGATAGGTGCTCCGGTCCTGACCGAAGGGCGCAAGGCGGCGATGGCGGCCTTTCCCTTGCCGACGCTGGAGTGGCTTGCGATGGTCGAGGCTTCGGTCTTCGACAGTGCTTCGTGGCCCAATCCGCGCGAAACGGACTATGGGGTCTACACGCATGCGGCGCTTAAAGTCTTCGACAGTTTCGATCCCGACCGTTACCGCCGCCAGTTCAATGAGCTGCGAGACCGCCTTCGGGTCAGCCTGAAAGGCATGAAGAATGTGATCGCGCATGGACCCTGGGGCGAATACGGGCACGAGGACCACATCCAGGTCTTCCGCGCGGTGGCAAGCCTGACCGGAGAAATGGGGTTCCGGCTTTGGGTTCCCGGCTACTGGGCTCCGAAGTCCGAAGCCTTGATGCACCGGACCCTGCGCTATCTGGGCAGGCCGACCCCGCCAATGACGATCGACCGGACGCTCGCCGCTGATATCGCGCAGATCTACAAGGATACGCAGACCTGGACCTGGTTTGATGACTACGTCTGGCCAGAGGCCGAGCGGTTCTTTCCGTGGTACGCCGAGGGCGCCCCGGCGGGAGAGGCGGCAGGTGCCGAGGAGATCGCGCGCATCCGGTTTCCGGAGGATTATGAAACCGCGCGCCGGTCCCAGCTGCGATGGAAGCGCGAATTGGTCCGCGGGACCCTGTCCTGGCTGAACGGCCGCAGGGCACGCTGAGGTGGAGCAGATCGGCACCACGCTGTCCTGTGCCTTCTCGCGATGGAGCCCCGGGCTGGGCGACAATCACGTGATGGGATGGGTCACGGTTGCGGTCTATCTGGCGGCCGCGATCGCTTCGGCGCGGACGGCACTGGCGCTTGATCCGGGGGCAGAGCCACGCGAGCGGCGGTTCTGGTGGATTGCGTTTTCCATTCTGCTTTTTCTGGCGCTCAACAAGCAGCTCGACCTGCAATCCTTGCTGACCATGATCGCGCGCTGCCATGCCTCTCTGGCGGGCTGGTATGACGACCGGCGTGCAGTCCAGCGGATATTCATCTTGGCAGTGGCCGGTGGCGGAGTTCTGGTTCTGGGGCTGCTGGGCCTTCTCTTGCGCGGGATCCTGGGACGGGTCTGGCCCGCGCTTCTTGGCTTGGGCTTTGTCTGCGGCTTCGTCATCATTCGGGCGGCAAGCTTTCACCACATGGATGGGCTGATCGGAAGCTCGGCCTGGGGGATGAAGGTGAACTGGCTACTGGAAGTGCCCGGGCCGCTTCTGGTCCTGGTTGTGGGTCTGCGGCGCCAAAAACGGATCGCCGGGGCCTGACGGGCCGGCCGCGAATCGCGTTTTCCTGCCCTCAGCTGCGCCAACGCCGGTCTGGTGCCATCGTATTGAGCAGCAGCTCTGGTTAACGGGACGCCTTAACGAAAAATTCACCGTTTCGAGATTCCGCACAATTTCGTGCGCAGAACGAGTGTCTCGGCGGTCGGTTTAGACCGAGTGCGGATCTGCGGTTTCGACCCGTCGGTTCCCGGATGATTAAAAGCCGTGGAAAATCATGGCAATGGTATGGCGAAACTTTGCCGCCGGCCCGGAAAGCCTCTGGACTCGGGATTCTGGCTCTGGCGCACAGTGTTGTTGGACCGGGTAGGCAATACAACCATAGCGTGTAACCCAATGAGAAGTCATCACTTTCTGTGCCTTTTGTCACCTAGGGCGACATTGCGGCACTGGAACCCGAATGGTAGAAGAGGGTTGTAATGACGCCGGTGTAGTGAGTGAGACTGTTAGTCTGGTCCGGCAATATAGAGCCGGCTGGCGAAATTTCGCTTAGCGATTGGTACCCTTCGGAGGCGGTAAATGGACGTTCGTACTGGATTGAACGAGCACGATTTCGAACGGCCCTCTGCGAACGTGACCCAAGGCTGGGTCCGGTCCAGGAAAGAGCCGCTATACCGGCGGGCGCTGAAGCGGTGGATCGACGTAAGTCTTGTGCTTATGGTCGCCCCCTTCGTTGTCCCGGTCGTGCTGGTTCTGGCGCTGGTCCTGAAGCTGACGGGTCATTCCCCGTTCTTCTTCCAGGATCGCGTCGGCAAAGACGGTCGGATCTTCAAACTATGGAAGCTTCGGACGATGGTCCCTGATGCGGATGCCCGGCTAAGGGCCTATCTGCAAAGCGACGACGACGCACGGCAGGAATGGGAGTGCTTCCAGAAACTGTCATGCGACCCCCGGATCACCGAGTTCGGCCAGTTCCTGCGCAAAAGCTCGCTGGATGAACTGCCGCAGCTCTGGAACGTGATGGTCGGCGACATGAGCCTGGTCGGACCACGCCCGATGATGGTGGACCAGCAGGACTTGTATCCCGGCAGCGCCTATTACGCCCTGCGCCCCGGTCTTACCGGTACCTGGCAGATCTCGGACCGCAACCTGTCGACCTTCGCTCAGCGCTCGGAATTCGATGCCGAATATGAACGCAACCTGACGTTTTTCAGGGATTTGAAGATCCTGTTGGCGACCGTGGGTGTGGTGCTGCGGGCGACTGGGAAGTAAGTCCCTGTGCCGAGCCATCGTGGCTGCTGCTGCGGACCCAGGCGAACAAAGCCACACCCGGCAAAAGGATGACGCTTCCAGCGACCGGATAGCCAAGAAGAACGATCCAAAGCGGAAAGCCATAGACAAACAGGACCACCGAAACGCTGGCCGCGCCAAACATTGCGATCAGTATCAGGCCCAATGCCATACATGTCTCCCCAGGCGGAGCATTTGTTACATAACCAACCCCCGTCAAATCTTCAGCTTAGGCGTCTCGGGGCATAGCGTCGAGAAATTATGCTTGGAACAGACTTAGACGGTAATTGCTTCTTGTCGAGGATGGCGAAAGTTGGCCGATCAGGCAGTCCAGTGAAGACTTCCCAATCCACGGTTGGGTGGCGCGCGGCAATTCTGCGGCGTCGCGCACCCTCAGGTCTGTGGACGCAACTGCTGTGGGGCGCGGGCGGGCTGGCCCTGACGGATGTTCCAGATCGCGGCCGACAGAAGCAGTGTCAGGCTGCAGATCAAAGGATAGGTGACGACGACCATCCAGGTCGGAAGCCCAAGAGCCAGGGCAGCCACTACCGCGATCTTGCCGACCACTGCCGATACGAGAACCAGTCCCAGGATCATCTTACGCTTCCCCCGCGCGTTGAATGTCTTCAGCCTGCGGGCGGTGCGTGGCAAGAATATGGCCGGCTCTGGGAGAATCTGCGTCCGGTTTGGATGCGTTTCTTGGTGGTTTGGGTAGGCTTTGTTGGTCTGGCGGGGTCAGAGTGGCTGCGCAGGGGAGCCGAACTGTTGCGCAGCCTGTGGTTGTGGGGTGGCTGGATCATGAAACTGAAGCGGGTAAGTCATTGAGATATGGCAATTTTCATATCTGTAGCCTGCTCGCGGGCCGTGGGACGGGATCGGTGGAATGAGCGTCGCTTATCATAAACAGGCGTGTGGCGATGCCGCAGCGTTGGGCAATGCCGCGCGTCCGATTTTTGGCCAGGAATGCCTTTCTTTTGTCACCCCTTGGCAGCAAGGTGCGCCCACAATCTATGGATACGGCAATTGATCGCGACTTATCGTAAGCTTTTCACCCTGTTCGACGCGGTCGAGCGTCGGCGATTCTGGATCCTGACCGGTGTTATGGTGCTGGTTGCCGCCACCGAAATCATCGGCATGTCTGCAGTATTGATGCTGCTGAACGTGCTGTCGGCACCTGACATGGTTCAGAGCCATCCAATCCTTTCCCGCGTCTATCAGGCCCTGGACTTTGAAAGCACGTTCTCGTTCCAGGTCGCGCTGGCCAGTGCCGTGATGGTGGTGGTCGTGGGTGGTCTGGCGGTGAAAGCCTTTGGCGTCTATGCGACGACGCGGTTTTCCATGATGCGGGGCTATACCGTTTCAACCCGTCTGCTGTCTGCCTATCTGAGCCAGCCCTACACCTGGTTCTTGAACCGCAATAGCGCCGAGCTCGGAAAGAATGTTCTGATCGAGGTCGATGGCCTGGTGGCGCGGGTGTTCCAGCCCTGTCTGCGGCTGGTTGCGAACGGTTTGCTTGTCACCGCGATCCTGGTGTTCCTGCTGCTGGTCGACCCGCTGGTCACGCTGTTTTCAGGCGGCGTTCTGGGGCTGGGCTATGCGCTGATCTACCTGCGCTTCCGGGTCCGTCTCCAGACGCTGGGCGAGGAGATGATCGACTCGTACGAGGCACGATATGTCGTGGCGCAGGAAGCGACGGGCGGGATCAAGGACGTCAAGCTGTTGGGGCTTGAAGCAACCTATGTGAAGACCTTCGGCGCCGCTTCGTACAAGACGGCGCAATCGGCCTCGACCGTCGGCGTTCTGCAGGAACTGCCGCGTTATCTGCTGGAGGCCATGACCTTCGGCACTCTCTTGGCCCTGATCCTGATCCTCTTGGTGAAGAGCGGCGGCAATATCACGGACATCGTGCCCACACTGGGTGTCATCGCGTTTTCGACCATGCGGCTGCTGCCGGCCCTGCAGCAGATCTATCACGGGCTGGCCGCATTGCGCAGCGCTTCCACCATTCTCGATACCATCGTCGCCGACATCAAGGCGACGCCGCCGCTGCCGATCACGGACCCCTCCAAGGTGCCACCCATGACGCTG
This sequence comes from Paracoccaceae bacterium, assembly GCA_031412255.1. Lineage (GTDB taxonomy): Bacteria > Pseudomonadota > Alphaproteobacteria > Rhodobacterales > Rhodobacteraceae > Tabrizicola. Next base: position 14,518 of record JANOCQ010000156.1, read on the forward strand.
GAGAGCGCGCTGGAGCTGTCCAAGGTCAGCTTCGCTTATGACCAGGCTGAAAAGCCGACGTTGCGCGGGGTTGATCTGGTGATCCCTGCGCGGACCACGGTCGGGATCGTTGGGGGAACGGGGGCGGGCAAGACCACTTTGGTCGATCTGATCCTGGGACTGCTGGAGCCCAACGAGGGCGTGATCAAGGTGGATGGAATCCCGGTGACCGAAGAGAACCGGCGCGCCTGGCAGAAGACCCTGGGCTATGTGCCGCAGTCGATCTTCCTGACCGACGATACGATCGCGGCCAACATCGCCTTCGGGGTCCCGAAGGACGAGATCGACATGGCCGCGGTCGAGCGGGTGGGCAAGACTGCGGCGCTGCATGATTTCGTGATCTCGGACCTGCCGCAGGGGTATCAGACTATGGTCGGCGAGCGTGGCGTGCGGCTGTCCGGCGGGCAACGGCAGCGGATCGGGATCGCCCGCGCGTTGTATCGCAATCCCGCATTGCTGATCATGGACGAGGCGACCTCGGCCCTGGACAACATCACCGAGCGCGTGGTCATGGAGGCGGTGCAGAATATCCGGTCGGACAAGACCGTCATCCTGATCGCGCACCGCCTGAGCACCGTGAAAAGCTGCGACACGATCTTTCTGATGGAACGTGGTCGGCTGATGGCGCAGGGCAGCTATGATGAATTGCTGGCCGGGAACGAGACCTTCCGGCGCATGGTTTCCGGCGGGATCGAGGATGTTCATGCCGCGGAATGACACCAAGACTTTCGCCATGGGACCAAGCGGTCCAGTGGCACGAACCTGCCAAGACTGAGAGGTTATCATGTCCGTCAACTCTTTGCCTATCGATCCCGAAACCTTGCTGATCTCGGCTGACGAGGCACGCGAATTCGGCCGCACGGTTGGGGAAAGCTATCGTAGCAAGACACCCTATCCCTATGGCTGCTTCGACAACTTCATGCCGCCCGAGATCCTTGACCGGGTGCGGGACGAATTGCGGTCCCTGCCCGAGGCGGAGACGTTCTTCAACCGCCCGCAGGAGAAGATGAAATCGGCCTATATGCCGGAACGCCTGAAGCCCTACACGCGTGCGCTGTTCCACTCGCTGAACTCGAAGGCCTTCCTGGGATTTCTGGAAGAAATGACCGGCATCGAAGGGCTGATCCCAGACCCCTACTATGCGGGGGGCGGCATTCACGTGGTGGCGAATGGCGGCCACCTGGATATTCACGCCGACTTCAACCACCATGGCAAGCTGAACCTGGAACGCCGGCTGAACGTCCTGATCTATCTGAACAAGGACTGGAAAGAAGAGTACGGCGGCTCGTTCGAGGTCTGGAACACCGACATGACCGCGAAGGTTGCGGGATTTGTGCCGCTGTTCAACAGGATGTGCTGCTTCAACACCGCGTCGAACACCTGGCACGGCAACCCCGAGCCGGTGAATCATCCGGACAAGGAGCCCCGGATGTCCATCGCGCTGTATTATTACACAGCGACCTGGGATGCGACGCGCGAGGCGCATACCACGCTGTTCCGCCCTCGCCCCGGAACCAAGGACAAGCATGACGGGCTGGAAGCGCGGCACCGCTTTTTGCAGAACACGCTGCCGCCCTTCATCTATCGCCGCCTGGACGGCCGGTTGCGCAAGCTGGGGATCTAAGCGCTAGTCACGGCAGATCGGCGCGAGGAAGTCTGCGACCTTGCGCGCGATCACCGCCGGCGCAAAGCGGGCCTCGGCGTCGGCGCGGGCGGCTCTGCCAAGACGCAGGGCCAGATCGTGGTCGGTCAGCAGGCGCAGGCAGGCCTCTGCCATCGCGGTCGAATTCTCGGGTGGCACGAGCAATCCGGTCTGACCATCGCGCAGGATTTCGGCAAGCCCGCCGGTGCGGGTGCAGACCACAGCCGAGCCCGCCGCCATCGCTTCGATCAAGGCGACACCGAAGCTTTCGTAGCGCGATGCGATGAGGGTGATCGGGTAGCTTCTGCGCAACGCGATGATCTCGTCGCGGGACCGGTGACCCAGGATCTCGATCCGGTCACGGGTGGCGGATGGCAGGCTTAGCAGCGCCTGGGTCAGGTGCAGGCGGGAGCCGTCGGGTTGGACAAGGCCCACATCCGGTCCCACAAAGCTGAGGCGCGCGTCCGGATGGACGGCCGCGATGCGGGCGAATGCGTCGATCAGGATATCCGCCCCCTTGATCCGGTCGAAGCGCCCGATGAACAGCAGGCGCGGCGCGGTCGACAGCGCCGCCGGGACCTCCAGCGGGTCAAGCCGGACCGGGTTTCCGATGATGGTGGAGGGGACGGTGGGCAGGCCCCATTCGCTTCGCGTCCGCTCCAGCACGTCACGTGACGGCGAGATCACTGCGTCGATCCTTTGAAGCGACGCCTGTTCCCAGGCCTCGCGTCGGGCCTCGGGGCCGCGGTGGGGTCGGCTGGGAGTGGTGCGGTGGAGCCACTGAGGGCCATGCAGGGTAACCACCACCGGAATCGGTAGCGCGGACCGCACCTCTGCCGCCCAGCCAAAGGATTCTTCCATCAGGAGGACTTCAATTCCATGAAGCCGGATGGCCTGATGCGCGGCCTCAACGAGTTTCCGGATCATCACGCCGCGCAATCCGACGTCGGGTGCAAAGCGGCTTATCATGCGTTCGCCCAGGGTGAAGGGCAGCGGCTTGAGCCTGACGAGGCGAGGATGCTCTTGCGGGGCGTCAACCGTTTCGGTCAGGATCGTGACCTCGTGGCCGATCTCTGTCAGACCCTGCGTGAGATGCGCCGTGGCCGAAGCAATTCCGTTGGCGGTTGCAGTGCCCGGCCATGCCGGGGTCAGAAGGCCGACCCGCAGGGCGGGGGCCTGCGTGGCGAAGCTCATCGCAGGCTTCCCCGGCTTTCCGACCGTTTTTGACGCACAACGGTCGCCGGACCTTCTGCCATCAGCCACCCTGCGCGCGCCGCAGGGGACCCCTGAACGCCGCCGGTCGTCGCGCCGCTGTCGTGAGGGTCGCGCCAGAGCACAAGTCCGGTTACGGTCCCTGCCATCAGCCAGACATAGTTCACAAGGCCCGCGTTGGGCAGCAGGTCGATCAGGTTGGCCGAAAGGACCATGACGATGCCGGGAGTAATCAGCGATGCGCCGTAGATCCGTTGCCGCAGGAACAGGAACAGGATCGGCACGGTCAGGAGCCCGAAGCGTCCGATGTAACCAAGCCAGCCGAACATGCCGATGAAGATGATCCAGATCCCGTCGGTTGTGCTGATCATCGCGCCCGTGTCGGGATCGTAAAGCTGGTTGCGACCCCAACTGCCCCAGCCGAACAGTGCCTTTTCGTTTGCATGCGCCAGAAGCGCGTTTTCATTGTCGAGGCGGAACTTGAGGGAGGCGGCGCGGTCATCGCTGATCGAGAGCGCCGCGTTATAGACGGTGTCGACCGGGACCCAGCCCGCTCCACGCAGCATGGGATAGAACATCACGATCAGACCCACGACCAGACCTACGGCCAACTGCACCCTTCGACCGAACATCAGCACGATCAGCCCGAATATCACTGCCAGGACCAGCGCGCCCAGGCTCTTTGACAGGTAAAGCACTCCGGTCAGCCAGATCATCGCGGCGAACCAGTGCCAGGCTTTCCCCTTCTCACGCCGGGCCTCGCGGTAGAGGACCCCTGCGGAAATGATCGCCATGCAGAAGTATATCCCGACCATCAAGCCGTGGTTCAGGAAGACGGCCGGGCGGAATCCGCCGTCGCGCATGTGCTGGATGAAGTCATGCGGGAAAAAGCCGTAGATCCAGTTGTGGAGCTGCGGGCTGATCCGGATTTCAAGAAGCGCCGGGAAAGTGTAGATCACGCCCGAGATCACAAAGGCTTCCAAAAGCGCCTTATGCCCGTCACGCGTGTTCAGATAGCGCAGACCCAGCCACAGCGGGATCAGGTTCACGAAGCTCTGCGAGATCATGCTGAACCCGTCATAGAGCCTTAGCCCGGGAATGAAGGCGCGGCCGTCGATCATCGGCTCGGTGTTCCGCAGAACTGTCAGGAAGGGCATGATGAACACCAGGACCAGCAGGCCGAAGATCACCTGACGGCCGGTGCGGGCGGAAAGATCCCGAGAGGGTTCCATCTTGGGCGCAAGGATCAGGCAGAGGATCAGCGCGGACACTGCCGGCACAAGGGCGCGGTCAATCTGCGGCAGCATCGGGATCTTGATGTAGGTCGAGGATGGCAGCAGCAGATGGCCCGAGATCAGCGTCCAGATCAGCGCTCGCTGCAACGGCATGAGCCGGAACAGCAGCACTGCAACCAGGGGAAAGCTGAGAAGAACAAGATAGGCAAATGCGTTGGGCATCCGGATCCGGTCGGCTGCAATGGGATGGTGCAGTTGTAACCGGTCTGGCGCGCAAAGGGAAAGGTCAACTGGGCCGGAGGATGGTCCGGCGCGAGATTCCCGGAGCCTAAAGCACAGAGCCACCGCAGCCGAGGCGCATGACCAGCTTTGACATATCGGCCTACGGTCGGAGCTTGCCCTCTGGTCCGCCCTGCCGGAAGAGTTGCGCGAGCCAGGCGCCTTCCCGGGCGACGTCGAAGTCAGCCTCTACCGAGCGCCGCCCCGATTCGCCCATCGCACGAGCGGCCGACGGGTTGTCCATCAGGCGGATCATGCGGTCGACCAGCGTGGGCACGTCGCCGGGCGGAACGGCATAGCCTGAAATGCCATCTTCAACCAGTTCCTGGACCCCGGCGACGCGGCTGGCAACAACCGGGATGCGGGAAGCCAGTGCTTCCATGTAGACGACAGGCAGACCTTCCGCAAAGGAGGGCAAAACCAGCATGTCAGAGTTCGCCAGCAGGTCTGCAACTTGTCCCTGGGTCATGAAACCGGCAAAACGCACTGAGCCGGAAATGCCGAGCGCGACCGCGCGAGCCTCTGCTTCCGCGCGGGCGGGGCCGTCTCCTGCCAGAACGAGCGTTGCGTCGGGATGCGTTTTCAGGACCTGAGCCATCGCCTCGATCAGCAGAAGCGCACCCTTCACCGGGTCCAGACGACCCACGAAGGCCACGCGCTTGCCGTTGCCCCCTGGATCGCGGCGATAGGCCGAGGGCGTAACGCCGCAATGGACGATGGCGATCTTCGGCCAATCAGAGGGTTTCGAAAACAGCATCAGCTGTGCCCGGCAGAAATGGGTGATCGCCACGACGAATTTGGCCCGCGCGATTTTTTCCGGCAGCGACCAGCGTTCGACTTCGAAGAAGATGGCGGGGCCGTGTTCGGTGAAGCTGAAGGGGATGTCGGCAAGCTGGGCCGCAAGGACGGCGACCGAACAACTGGAATTGCCGAAGTGGTTGTGCAAGTGGCGGACGTTGTTGCGGCGGAGGTGGTCGGCAAGCACTCCGGCCTCGAGGAAGTAGAAGAGCTGCCAGAGGAAGGCCTTCAGACCCGGCGACCGCATCCGGATGGATAGCGCCAAGGTCGCGGCCCAGCTGCGCGGGCGGTGCAGGATCGCACGGCCATGGGCCACGAGAAGCCGCAAGGGGTTCTTCGCCGCGTCGATGACGTAGAAGGTTTCTGCCCGGGCGGCGCGCTCTTCTTCGCCCATGAACGCCTCGGGCGCGGGTTTGCGGACCGAGCATGTCACAACCTTTACCCCCGCGGCACGGACGGCCCGGACTTCGCGCAGGATGAAGGTGTGCGAAACCTTGGGATAGTCGCCGGTCAGGTAGGCGATGGGCCGGTCGTCGGTCATGGTGTCCCCGTCATCGGCCACGGGTCCAATCTGCTGCGGGCGGCCGCATCCGGACGGCGACATGGACCGAGAGATAGATGAGAAAGCCCAGTGGCACACGCAGCGCGATCCGCGCAAGGTCGGATAAGGTTAGCTGGGCCTTGCCCTCGTTCGCGAAAAGGGCGGGGTAATGGCGGCGGAGCTCCTCGACCCCGGCGTCCTGTCGGCGGCGGACGCGGACAAGGTTCGCAAATCCCTCGACCATCGGCCAGTGGTAGCGCGCGGAGACCTCGATCCGTTCTTCGGGCGCGAAGGAGAGGCGGATAAAGGTGTCGTCCGAGATCACCGGCGGGAAGTCCCCCCAACGCGCGCGCCCTGCGGCGTTGACGGCGAAAAGGCCGGCACCGACGGTCCCTCCCTGGACAAAGGGCAGGCGGCGCCAGACGGAAGCATAGGCGCGGGTGACCCAGCTTTCCGCAGGTGCAACGGCGAGAGTACCTGTGGCATAACGGGGGGCTTCGGTGTCGAGGGCGGCGCGAAGCTGGGAGAGCATGGCCGGATCGCAGGCGATGTCGGCGTCAAGATAGATGCGGGCCGCACCGCGTGCGGCTAAGTCACCTGCGTTCAGCGCGTGGACCTTGCCGCCTTGCGGCAAATCCAGGACAGCAAGCGTCCACCCCTGCGCCGCAGCGCGGTCAGCGTAACCTTGAGCCAAGGAAACGGTACGATCCTGACACGCGTTGGCGACGACCAGGATCTGAACGGTGCCGGTATCCCCGCTCTGCGCGAGCAAGGCCGCGAGGCAGCGGTCGATCCATGCCTCTTCGTTATGCGCGGGTATGATGACGCTAAGATCAATTTCGGCCATTGAATGCATTCCGCTGCGGTCCTGGGCGAAGCTGGTCGATAACCGGGGCAGGATCAAGGCCATAGGCACAGGTCCGCGCTTTGTCCTGCCTGTGGCAGCAACAATGCAAGCGCGGCAGGCCGTGCCGCCGCAGAGGCGTGGATAACGGCAGAAAGAGCTTGCAAAACCCCGCCAGAAGCCTTTGGGCTGAAGCAAGTCGCCCGTCGGGGCGGAGCGTCGATTGAACGGATGAGCATGATAGAAGGTCCTTCAGGGCACGGGCCCGCGCCAGAGTTGAGCCTGGTGAACTTTCCGACCGAGGCAGCCCTTCTTGCGGATGTCGAGACGCGGCTGAAAGCGGGCCGGGGCTTTGCCATTGCCACGCTGAATCTGGACCATGTGGTGAAGATGCGCCGTGATCCGGGATTCCGCCGGGCTTACCAGGCGCACAGCCATGTGGTGGCGGACGGCAATCCGATCGTATGGCTTTCGCGCCTGGCGGGTGCCCGGCAAGTTGCGCTGGTGCCGGGGTCGGAGTTGATCGAGCCGGTTGCGGCGTTGGCGGCGCGGCTGGGGACTCCGTTGGCCTTTCTGGGATCTACCGAGACGGTTCTACAGGCGGCGGCGGCGCAGTTGAAGGCGGATCACCCAGGGCTGGAGGTCGCGGCCTTGTTGGCGCCGCCATACGGATTTGACCCGCAAAGTGCCGCAGCGGATGCGATGCTGGACGCAATCGCGGCGTCGGGCGCGCGGGTCTGTCTGCTGGCCCTGGGAGCCCCGAAGCAGGAGCTTCTGGCGGCGCGGGGTCTGGCGCGTCATCCACACCTGGGCTTCCTGTCGATCGGTGCGGGCCTGGACTTCATCGCGGGGCATCAGGTGAGAGCGCCGATCTGGGTGCGCAGGATCGCGATGGAGTGGCTTTGGCGGATGCTGTCGAATCCGAGACGGTTGGCGCGACGCTATCTGGATTGCGCCATGGTAATGCCGTCGCTGACAGGGTCGGCCTTAGCGGCGCGGAGGCTTCGGCGATGAGCGGGCCAACGGTTCTGACGGTGCTTCTGAACTGGCGCACTGCCGCGATGACGCTGCAAGCAGCTGCGGCGGCGGAACGCGCGATGGCGGGGATCGCGGGTGGGATCGTCGTTGTGGACAACGATTCCGGCGACGGCTCGTTCGAGCGGATGTCCGAGGTGCTGCAGGGCAATCCGCGCATCCGGGTGGTGCAGTCGGGCCGGAACGGCGGCTTTGGGGCCGGAAACAACGTCGGCATCCGGTTGGGCCTGCCGGGCGGAGTGCGTCCGGATTATGTCTATATCCTGAATTCTGATGCCTTTCCGGCGCCGGATGCGATCCGCCTGCTGCTGGACTACCTCGAGCACAATCCGAAGGTCGGGATCGCCGGCAGTTTCATCCATGGTCCCGACGGCGAGGCGCATCAGACCTGTTTCCGCTTTCCCTCGGTCGCTTCCGAGTTCGAGGTCGCGGCGCGGTCCGGCCCCATCTCCAGGCTTCTGGCGCGCCGCACGGTATCGATGCCGGTCCCCGAGGCGACCGGGCCGGTGGAATGGCTGGCCGGAGCCAGCATGATGCTGCGCGAAAGCGTGGTGCGCGAAGCCGGCATATTCGACGAAACGTTCTTCCTTTACTTCGAGGAAACCGACCTTTGCCGACGCGCGGCCGAAACCGGTTGGCCCACCCATTTCGTCCGGGAAAGCCGGGTAGAGCATATCGGGTCCGTCTCCACCGGGATGAAGACCTGGAAGCGGGTGCCGGGATACTGGTTCGACAGCCGCTGGCACTATTTCAGAAAGGCCGGGGGTACCGGGTACGCGCTGGCTGCAACGCTGGCACATGTGGCCGGGGGACTGATCCTGCGGATGCGGCGACTGCTTCGTCCCAGCATTCCGCCCGGCGCGCCGCATTTCCTGCGCGATCTGGTGGGTCACGCGGTCCGGCAGCTGGCACGACCGGTGCGAACGCGGTAGGGGTCAGGGGCGGATCTGAAACTCGCGGCTGAGGGCCACGAAGATGCTGGGTGACCGCGCGCGACCGTCAAGGTCGTCCCTGATACGATAGCCAACGCCGGTATCAAGGTTCCAGTCCTGGGTTAGGCGCTGGGTGTAGCCCGCACCGAAGGTAACCTGCCGGATCGTTTCGCTGGGCGAATCACTTTGCTCGTATCCGACTTCCAACGATATCGAGGCGCTTTCGTTCAGGTTCTTCAGCCAGTTGACGCTGATCTCGGAGGTATCGGTCTCTTCACCGTCGTCCGAGTCAAAGCTGACCCGGCGTTCAAGTTCGACACCAAGCGAGCCGTCGACCAAGGTGCGGTTCCAGACAAGGCTGCCGATCACATCGGTGCCGGTGATGTCGGTGCGCGTTACCCCGAGCCGGGCGGTGATGGCATTGACCGGGGTCTCGATGAAACGGGTGACCTCGATGGTTTCGCGCTGGCCGTCGTCGGTGCTTTGGCTCACACGCAGGGCGCCCGACAGCGTGCCTATTGGCATGTCATAGGTCGCACCCAGACTAAGATCGGGTCCGGTCAGCCGTTCGATGGTCCCGAACTCTTCGGTTTCGACCTCGGAATAACCAAGCTCGGCTGTCAGATCGAGACGTTCGTTGACCGCATAGTCGAGGCCGGCAAAGGTCACCAGCGTCTCGGTCACCGTGGAGCCGGGATCGTCCTCCTCACGTTCGGTGTAACGGGCGCCCAGGCGACCGGTCAGGGTTTCCGAAAAACGAAGAAGAACGGCGGCATCGGCTCGGGCTTCGCGGCTGTCAAAAAGATCCGGGTCCGAAGCATCCTGGTAGTCGGTTGCCGAGTATCCAAGTCCGAGGGACAGGCCAAGCGCAGCCGTGCGGCCCGTCTCGAGCCGTGCCGACAGGGCGTATTCGGTCCGGGTCCCGGTTTCGTCGGCATCGGCGATGTCGTCGAAGGTGCCGATGTCGTCATTGCGCACTTCGCCTGCAATCTCGAACAGGGCGGAGGGCACTTCACGGCGGTAGTTCAGTAATGCTTCGCCCCGGCCGAAGTCGATCTCGGTGCCGGAATCGCCCGCCGCGTTTTCGACGATGGCAGCACCGGCAGCATAGAAGTTCAGCTGGTCGATGGCAGTTTCGCTGGACAGACCGAAAGACAGTCGAGTCACGTTGGCGATGTCGGTGCCCTCTGCAGGGACCGACAGGGCTTCGTTGCGCGCCACCTCAAGCCGGTTCTCGATGCCGAAGGTCAGAACAACGCCACCATCCTGTGCCAGCGCGGCACAAGGGACAAGAGCGGTGGTCAAGGCGCACAACCCACCAAACGCGATACCCGACCTGCGCATTCGGGATTACTCGAAAAGCTTACGCTGCGGGATGACGATCACGTCGCCACTGACCAGCTTTGTCGCGCCGCCGCCAGCTTCGCCACGCTCGATCGCGTCAAGGTCGAACTTGTAGACGTTCTCGTTGCCCGACTTGTCCACGCGGCGCAACTGGATGCGCTTCTTTGCGCCGAAGGGCGACACGCCACCCGCCTGGGCCAGAGCCTGCAGTAGCGTCGTGCCGGGCTTCACCTCAACCTTGCCGGGGGCGTTTGCAGCGCCAAGAACGAAGATGTCGATGGTGCGGGTCGCCGCCGGGGTCGAGGGAACGCGTTCCGCCAGAGCGCTGAGCGTCACGAAGACGGTCGGCGGCGAGGCAAAGTTGGGGGCCAGGCGGCTGGCCAGATCGGACTGGACCTGAGCCAGGCTGCGGCCGGCAGCGCGGACAGATCCGACCAGAGGCAGCGAAATCTGCCCGTCGGGCAGCACGATTGCGGTCCGGTTCAGGGTCGCGTCTTCCAGAACTTCGATCTGCAACACGTCGCCCGAACGGACGCGGTAGTCCTGGGCCCAGGCGGTGCTGGCCAGAATCGGCAGGACAAAGACAAGGGCAAGCAAACGGCGAAGGATGGACATCGAAAAATCTCCCATGCGACCGGCCTAAAGGGGGCGCGACTGCTACGCGTCAACAGTATTTGTCCCGAACGGCTTCGGAAAGAGGAAATGCACCCGCAATCAGGTCGAATTGGGGTCCGGATGCAGCGCGGCGTCCAATTGGAGGTCGGGGTGACCCAAATGCCACATCAGGCCGCAACGCCGGACAACCCTAGCGTGTGGACAACCGTTCCCGTCACCTCCTGCATGAGGCGCGCGACCGCGGGATCGGGCGACACTGCAGAAGTGCCGTCCGCGCGGGCCAACCGGTGCGGCAGACCCAGAGGCGAGGCCTGGTAAAGCACGGTGAAATGCACAAGAGCGACAAGGTAGTTTCCAAGATCGTTCAGGTGAATGGGATCGACGCTTCCGTCCGCCGACATCTGGAAGAGTGCCGTGCGGTCGGGAACATTTCCTACACCACCCTGACCTTCCACCGCGCGGACAAAGGCCGCAAGCACCTGTCCCGCCGGGATCAGCCGAAGCGCGGCAGGGGACGGAAGCTCTTTCAGCGCCGGACCGAGGACACGCGACAGCCAATAGCGGTCGAGGTCGCGGTCGATCCGCTCTAGCCAGCCCTCGGCATCGTCAAGCCGGTGCCAGGTCTCGTACAGGTAGAGCCGGACATCCGGGCGGGCGTCGGTCGCCTGTCTGGCCCATTGTGCCAGATACTTGGGGCTTTCAAAGTACCGGATCGAATCGCGGATTTCCACCATCTCGGTCAAGACGAAGGCATCGTAGTCGCCGCTCTGCGCCGCCTCATGAGCAGGCCGGAAGCGGGGGTGGGCATTCTCGGACTCGAAGCCGTTGATCGGCGCGTCACCCCAATGGGCCTGCAGGGTCGTCCCCCAGCCAAGCTGGCTGTCATAGCGGTGACCGGGCGGCGCGAGTTGCGCAAGCATTGCCGGCATGTCGCGGTTCACCAGGCTGTGGCCGAGGTGAAAGACAGCTTGCGGGCCTTCCGGCGCGGGCAGGGGGGCTGCAAGCTGTGCCCGGACCGACGCCGCCGAGGGCGGTCGGGTCAGCGCCCAATAGGCGGCGCCGGTCACTGCCGCGCCGAGCCCCGCCACGCTGCCGAGGATCGCTGTTCGCCGTGTCGCCTTTACCATGCCACCCCCGCAAGAATCAGTCCGTCCAGGATGCGAAGTCGCCCGGTGAGTATCTGACCGGAGCAGAACACCCCTGCATTTGATCGGAACTGGGCACTGAAGCTGCCCTCGGCAAGGGTGACCTGGACTGCATCGAACCCGAACATGCTGCGATGATCCTGGAGTTGCGCCTTGAAGACGGCCTCCTTGGCGCAAAAGATCTGACGGACCAGCCGTCCGGTGTCGCCCGCCAGTCTTTGCAGCTCGTCAGTCGAGCAGATGACGGGCCATAGGTCTGCCTCCAAAGCCGCGTCAGGTTCGAGGTCAATACCGATGGGCCCACCGCGGCGGCTGGCGGCAATTGCAAGCCCTGCGCCATGCGCGATGGAGCCGGAAATCCCCTTCGGCCAGATTGCCGCCCGGTCGCGGCCCGCGGGCAGCGCGACCATGGGATGCCCCAGCGCGGCAAGAGTCCTGCGCGCGGCGGTGCGGCCGGCCGCAAACTCTTCCTGACGCTTCAGCACTGCGCCGTGGATCGCGGAAAGTTCTTCCTGCCACAGGGTTGCGGTGCCATGCGCGCCAATCCGTTCCGCCGCGACGGCCACCCCGGTCGGGAAAAGCTGGCGCAGGGCCGTCTCGACGCACTTTGGTTCGGGTCTCAACCCAGCGCCTTTTCCCGGGCCTCGCGCATTGCACGGCGGCGGGCCATCGCGTCCATCCGCGTGTCGGCCGTGGGGTCGCTGGTCGGTGCGGTGGCTGCGGGCGCGGACGTCGTGGCCGCAGGCGAAGCTGCGGGCGCGGGGATCATCTTGCCCAAGTGCGCCGCCAGGGCAGAGATCACCGGGAAGCGGAAGATGTCGGTGATGGCAAGCCGATCGGAATTGAGCGCGACCTTCATTTCCCGGTGCGCCTGGACCGCCAGCAGAGAATGACCGCCCAGGGTGAAGAAGTTGTCCGACCGTCCGACCTGCGGCACGCCCAGGACTTTTGCCCAGACGGCGGCGATGGTCTCTTCGATTCCGCCTTCCAGCGCGATGGGCGTCGCCGCGGCCACGGGGGCTGTTCGTGCCGGGACAGCGTCGGGTGAGGGCAGGGCCTTGCGGTCGACCTTGCCGTTCGGCGTCAGCGGGAACGCGTCAAGCTTGAGCACACGGGCCGGCACCATCACGTCGGGCAGATGGTCTGCCAGCGTCGCCTTGAGCTTTGGTTCGTCGACGGGGCCGTCCGCGGTGACGTAGGCAACGAGCCGCATGTCGCCCGGCTGATCCTCACGGGCGATGACGACGGCCTGCCGGATGCCGGGGGCGGCCTCCAGCGCTGTCTCGATTTCGCCCAGTTCAATCCGGTGGCCGCGGATCTTGACCTGGAAGTCGGCGCGTCCAAGGTAGTCAAGTTTGCCGTCGGGTCTGCGGCGAACGAGGTCGCCGGTTCGGTACATGCGGCCGTGGCCTGCGAAAGGGTCGGGGCGGAACCGGTCAGCGGTCAGGTCGGGCCGCTGGAAGTAGCCTTGCGCCACACTCTCGCCACCGATCCAAAGCTCGCCTTCCTTGCCGTCGGCAACGGGAGCCTGCGCCTCGTCCAGCACGTAAAGCGCCGTGTTGGCAATCGGTTGGCCGATGTTGACTATCCCTTCGGCACCCGTCGTCGCTTCGACGGAAGACCAGATTGTCGTCTCGGTGGGGCCATACATGTTCAGGATCGGCGCGCCGATCAGACCGGACAGGTCCCCGGCCAGACGACCCGTCAGGGCTTCGCCGCCGACGAGCATCTGCTTGAGGCCTCTCAGCGCGGCGCGGGCGCCGTCATCCTCTGCCAGCATTCGGGCCATGGAGGGCGTGCATTGCAGGTGCGTCACACGGTGGCGCTGGATGAGTCCTGCCATCGTGGGCTCGTCCTCGATGGTCGAGTTGGTGATGCGCAGGACTTGGGCCACCAGCTTCAGCCCCTCCAGCACCACCCGCGTCGGGATGCCGTAGTCGATCAGACAGGCGACTTCGTCGACGTCGATTGCCTTCAGTTCTTCGACACGTTTCACCGCGTCGTCCACCGTACCGAACAGGCCGGAGTCGTCGAAGTAGCGCAGGAAGGCAAAGTCGAGAATCGCCTCCAGTTCATCTGGCGCAAGGCTGCCAAGGTCGATGTCCATCGGGTTCGCCGCGCCCTGCGGCTTCTTGAATGCCGGAAAGGCCCAGGCGTACTGCTTGATCAAGGCGGCGGCCGAGCGGAGGTAGTTCTTCATCGGCTCGCGGGCGACCTCGCGGGCGGCCTCGCGGTCCTGGGCGAGGAAGGTGTGCAGCATCAGGGTGACCTTGAACCGCGCCGGGTCATGACCGGCCTCGGCCAGCGCCTTGCGATAGAGCTTCACCTTGTCGGCCACTTCCGGGATCGACTGACCCAGAAGGTGCGTCAGCACGTTCGCCCCCATCTTCCCGGCCTCGCGCCAGGTTTCCGGGTTGCCTGCGGTGGTGACCCAGGCCGCGACCTCTTTCGACACCGGCCGCGGCTGGGTCTTCACTGCGAAGGGTGTACCGTCCTTCCGCGGGAATTCCACCGCCTCGCCGCGCCACAGACGGCGGACCTGATCGAGAGAATCGAACAGCGCCTGGCGGTTGGCGGGGGGCGTGTTTTCCGGCCGCAATACGAAGTCATCCGGCTGCCATCCCGAGGCGAAGGCCATTCCGGCGCGACCGTTGGTCAGGTTGTCGATGATCGCCCATTCCTCGGCGATGCGGGCCGGGTGGTGCAGGGGGGCCACGATGCTGCCGGCGCGGACACCGATGTTCCTGGTGATCGCCGCTGCCGCAGCGCCGGTGACCGCGGGGTTCGGGTAGGGGCCGCCGAAAGCGTGGAAGTGGCGCTCGGGTGTCCAGATGGCGACGAATCCGTTCTGGTCGGCGAACTTCGCGCCTTCCAGAAGAAGTTCATACTTCGCGGGACCCGGCAGGTCATCATTGCCCCAGTAGTAGACCGAAAATTCCATCTGGCGCGGGCTGATGCCGGCTTCTGCGACCGAGCCGGCCGAGGGACGCAGCCGGGCGGCGTCGTCGGCTAGGACAACGGTGAACCCGTTGGTCAGGGTCCAGAACAGCTCCAGCACCGAAATATCGAAGGAGAGAGAGGTGACTGCAAGCCAGGTGCCAGGGATGGTGCCAAGCACGTCATCCATGCCCGCGAAGAAATTCAGCGCGTTGCGGTGGGTGACGACCACGCCTTTCGGTCGGCCGGTGGAACCGGAGGTATAAATGACATAGGCCGGCCCTTCGGCAGTCGAGTCATCTGCGACTGTCGCCGAGGCTTGTACTAGCCGGGGGTCGGTGTCGAGGATGAGGCGTGCGGGACCTTGAGGCAGGGCATCCGCAACGGCGCTTTCGGTAACGATGACGGGGCAGCCCGAGTCTTCGGCATAAAGGGCGAGCCGGTCGGCGGGGTAGGCCGGGTCCATCGGCACGTAGGCGGCGCCGACGAGCTGGATGCCGAGCGCGCCCGCGACCATGTCGGTGCTGCGTCGGCAGGCAAGGCCGACGAGGCTGCCCCGGCTCACCCCCATTTCGCGCAGGGTATTGGCGATGCGCGCGGCGCGGGTCGCAAGATCGCTGTAGGACAGCGTCGTCTCGCCGGCGATCACGGCAGCGGCGTCGGGCGTTCTGGCGGCCTGCGCGATGACAGCGGCGGGGATGGTCAGCTTGCGATCGTAGTTCCGCGCCGTGGCGGAAAGTGCCGTGGCGTAGACCTGCATTTCGGGACCGGACAGGAAGCTGAGCGCCGAAAGATCGGCTCCGGGTTCCATGGCCGCCAGAATGCGCCCGATCCGCGCGGCCAGCATGGCGGCCTCGGGCTCGGGCAGGCGCGTGGCGTCATGCCAAAGCACGCCTTCGGTCAGTGTCACCGCAGTTCCGGGCACCGGTTCGGAGCCAGCGCTCAGCGCAAGGCCGGGCGGAAGTAGCGCGGTCAGACCGGGTTCGCGCAGGGCAAGATCAGCCGCGACCCCGACCGCGCTGCGCGCGGCCTCAAACGCTTTTGCAGCGCGAGCCTCCGCTGCGGCGACGGTGCCGGTTGCCTCGAGCCGTACTGGCACCCATGGCAGCACATAGGCCGGTGCCGGGTCACCGGCCGAGGAGAAGGTCACGTCGCCACCGCTGCGGCCGAAGGCACGGATTGCCGCCAAGGCCAGTCGTGGCATGGCGGCCTTCGGGATGGCGACCTGCCGCCAATCCGGCGATTGCGAGACCGCGGCGGGAAGCACCGGATCGGGCTTCAGAAGGAGGACGCGGAGACGGGCTTCCGCCTCGGCAGCGGAGGCAAGGGCCACGTCAAGTGCCGTCGCTTCGGCCGTGGATGGAGAGACGAGCGCGGCTTCGGCCCTGCGGGTGTCGATGGGCAGGCCCCTGAGGCAGGTCAGGCCGGACAGCCGCACCGCCCCATCCGCACAAGCCACGTCCAGATGATCCGGTCCGCGTCCCAGGACGGTGCCCGGCGCGCCGGCGCCGGGAACGACATTTGCCAAGCCCACCGCCCAGATCTGGCCGGAGACATCGACTTTGGGAACTGCCAGCGGGTTGCGATACCCGCCATGGTCCAGGGCGCGGACCATGCGCGCCACCGCCTCGGCGGGTTGCGTGAAGTCGAGCCTTCCGGCAGCCCGGGGCCGATCCGCCCGCCGCCAGATCCGGCGCGGGCCGGTCTGCGAATGGCGTGGTTGCCCGCCGGCCTCCATCGCCGTGATCACCTCGGGGAAGCTGTCGACCGCTGCTGCGAAGCAGCGGGCGTTCAAGGTGAAGGCCGTATCGTCGGCCTCGATCGGAAAGCGGCGGGTCGCGAGGACATCACCTTCGTCGATCCCGGCGGTGATGAGGTGCCAGGTGATCGCGTGGGTCGTCTCGCCGTTCAGCAACGCCCAGACTGGTGCATTCAACCCCGCATAGCCCGGCAGGGGACCGTCGTGGAAGTTGACGCCGCCCTGCCGGGCAAGCTGCATCACCGGCTCGGGCACCAGAGACAGGTTTGCGACCGAAAGCACCCAGTCGACAGCCAAGCCTGCCGTCCGTGCTATCAGCCCTGCGCCCGGAGCGATGACCCGAAGACCCGCACCCGAGGCCCAGGCTGCCACCCTGGGCTCGCGCGTGATGACGGCGGCGAGGGCGTGCCCCCGTTCCAGCCAACGCTTGCCGCATTCGACTGTTAGGCTTTCATTGCCGATCAGCAGGGCGGTGAGGGTCATTGGTCTTCTCCGATTACTCAGCGGCTAGTCTTTGGTTGGGATGGCGGAAGTCGCCGGTTTCGGCTGCCTGGATCGCGGCCTTCATCCGGGCGGCCAGCACTCGGACGTTCGGCTCAAGCACCATCGAATCATGGTCGCCGGGGACTTCCACCACCTCAAGCCCGGGCGCATAGGGCGCCCACAGGTTGTCGTGAAAGACGTATTCCCGTTGCGACGAGACCCAGTTACCCCCCGTCACCTTCCAGTGCCGGTCCAGCGGCGGGCGGTAGAGGATGACCTTGCCATTGTCCCACGCCTGCAGGTCGTAGATCCCGATGGCGTGGCGGAAAGCGGCCTCGATGGAGGCGTTGTGGAACGAGGGCACTGTGGGGTCGGGCTCGTTTGCCGCCTTGGCGCGGCGCGAGCGTTCCCATTCCCAGCGTCTGCGCGCCCAATCGGCCAGGAACTGCGGGCCACCGGCGCGAAGTTCTGCCAGCTTGATGAGGGCCTTGTCGGGCTTCGACAGGAAGGGTCGCACCGGCAGGGGCGTGTCAAGCAGCACCATCAGCGCCACCTCTTCACCTTCCGCGCGAAGCTGGCGGCCGATGTCCCAGGCTGTCAGGCCGCCACCCGAAAACCCGCCCAGAAGGTAGGGCCCCTTGGGCTGCACCTGGCGGATTTCGGCCAGGCACGAGGCGGCGGCGTCTTCCAGCGTCAAGTGCGGCTCGGCGTCGCCGAAAAGTCCCCGCGCCTGGAGACCGTAGAAGGGCCGGTCGGTGCCAAGAAGGCTGGCCAGGTGGCGCAGGTTCAGGACGTTGCCGAACATGCCGGCGACCAGGAAGAAGGGCGTCTTGGGCCCACCGTCGCCACGGTGCATCGCCACGAGATGGGTGAACTTCGGACCCGCCGGGTCGGCAAGTTCGGTCAAAGCCGGAGCGTTGTCATCTTGCGGGCCAATCCGGTCGATGATGAGGGCGGCGCAGCGGGCGATGGTCGGGGCTTCGAACAGGACCGAAATCGGGAAGTCGACCTTCCACTGGCGGCGGATCATGGCGAACAGGCGCACGGCGATGAGGGAGTGGCCGCCGAGGGTGAAGAAGTCATCCTCGACCCCCACTTCGGCGACGCCAAGGAGGTCGGCCCAGAAGCCCGCAAGGGTGCGTTCGACGCTGTTCCTGGGGGCGACGAAGGCATTTTCCAGGTCGGGCCTTGCAAAGCCAGGTCCTTCCGTTTCCGCCGCCACGGGAGCGTTGGCCTGTTTCACCAGCGCTTCGAGGTCAAGCGAGGAGACGAGGACCTGTGCGCCGTCCGACGCGAGGGCGCGGAGGAAGGCCTCTGCGCCCTCGGCGGGCCGAATACCACCGGCGAGCGCCTGGACCAGACGCTGTTCGGCGGGGGATTGGCCGCGTTGGTCGTCGTCGCGTTCGACCTCGCGCGGGTTCGGGGCGGCGGGGCGCGCCAGGGCTTCCTCGAAGGCGACCTTGCGGAAGGTGATGCCTTCGACCTCGACCAAGACTCGTCCTGCGGGGTCGGTGAGGGTGACGTCAAAGCTGGCAGTGTCTTCTGTCGGCTCGCCTGACAAGCGCACCCAGCTGCGGATTTCGGCCGGAAGGGGGCCATGAACCCGAAGGCTGGTGGTCATCACGGGGGCCCAGACGAAACCCTCTTCGACCTTCGGGAGAAGGGCGATTCCCCAGCCGGTGCCGATGTCGTAAAGCGCTGGGTGGATGGTGCAGGTCGCGGTGTCCTCGACGGCCTGCGTCGGCAGGGCGAGGGTGGCAATGCCTTCGCGTGGGGCAAGTGCCGTGGCCTTCAAGACCTGCCAGCGGGGACCGAAGGCGATCCGGTCCTCCTGTGCCGAGGGCAGGTTTTCGCCGCCTGCCGCCGTCGCCTTGTCCGGGCAGCGGGCGGCGATGGCCGTGAGGTCGATCTGTTCACCCGCCTGAGTGAGAGCCTGCACACCCATCTCGGCGGTCAACGCCCAGCCTTGCGGCTCCAAGGCGCGGGCCTGCAGGCGTTGCGCGCCGTCGCGGCCGCGCTTCAGGGTGACGCGCAAGTCGCGGGGCAGGTCCGCCTCCAGCCGCAGGGGGCGGAACACGGTGAGGTCAGTGATCTCGATGCCGCCCTTGGTGCCCGTCGCCATCAGCGCCTCGTGCGCGATCTCGGGCCAGGCAGAGCCGGGTAGGACCGCCGTGCCGTCCAAGAGGCGGTGGTCGTCCATTACCCAGTGGTCCTTGGTCAGGGTCGCGTGAAAACGGGTTTCATCCTCGCCCTTCTGCATCCGCTCCAGCACCAGCTGGCCGGGAAGCGGCGCGCCTGCGTCCTTGCCTTGGCGGCGGGCGTCGGCGTCGGCGGCCATGCCGATACCGGACCAGATGCCCCAGTTAATCGAGGTTACCTTGGTCAGGCCGCCCGAGCGGCTGCGGGCGAAGGCGTTGAGGTATTCGTTCGCGGCGACATAGTCAGCCTGGCCTGCGGGGGTCAGGACGGTGGAGGTCGAGGAGAAGAGGACGATGCGGTCAACACTGCCGTCGGGCAAAAGCGTGTCGAGAAGCTTGGTGCCGTGGACCTTGGGCGACAGGACCGCGTCGGCAGAGCCGGGGTCCTTGCCGAGGAGGGGCGCGTCGTCGACGGTGCCTGCGGCATGGACGACGCCGTAGATCGGGCCGAACTCTTTACGCACGCGGTCAAAGGCGGCGCGCATGTCCTCGGGGTTGCAGACGTCGGCGGCGACGGCCATGACACGTCCAAGCCGTTCGAGGCGCGCGAACACTCCCGCGCGGACCGATCCGGGTTCGGGGACGTGGCGACCGATGAGGGCGACCTTCGCATGGCGGTCGCGCATAAGGCGTTCGGCGACGGTGACGCCGATCCCGCCGAAGCCGCCGGTGATGACCCAGACGGAGCCTTCGGGGATCTCGGCCTGTTCGGGCAGTTTCGCCGCCACGAGGCGGGTTTCCAGGCGTCGACTGCCACGAAGGGCGGCGACGGTGTTGGCGGGGGTGGCGAGCATCTCCTCCAGCACCGCCGAAACGGTTTCCGCAGGGATCGCCTTGCGACTGTCAGAAAGGTCGACATCAAGGAGGCTGGCGGTCAGTCCGGGAAGTTCGCGCGGCATCACCCGAACGGGACCGGCGACGGTGGCCTTTTCCGGGTAGGGAAGCGCTTCCGTGCGGACCTGAGTGGCGCCGGACGTGACCACGGTGAGGTGGGGGAGTGGCTTCATTCCGATCTCGCCCAGCGCCTGGCCAAGGAAGAAGAGGCTCCAGAAGCCCTGTTCCAGGTTGCGCTGGAAGAAGCTGGAGCCGGGGCGGAAGCCTTCCTCTTGCGTGACCAGCCAGAAATGCGCGACCCGGGCAGGCGACAGATCACGCTGTGCCAGGTCGGCGAGGAGGGCATCATAGCCCTCGCGCCCGTGTTCAGGCGCAAGGGTATAGGTGTCGTCCGAGGTGCGCGCGAACGCGTCACCGGCGTGCACGGTGACAACCCGGTGGTTGGCCGCGCGCAGGCGCTGGACGGCAGCGCGGGCAAAGCCGGTCTCATCGGCGAAGACGAGCCAGGTGAGGGGTGCCCCGAGTTCGGTTTCCACATCCACCGGGCAGTCGGCGGGCATCCCGCGCCAGCCGATTTTGTAGCCGAAGTCGGTGACACTGTCGTGGCGGGTGGGGGTCAGGTCAGCCTCGGTCACCACGGCGGGCTGGCCGCGTTCGACGAAGTAGCGGCTGCGCTGGAAGGGGTAGGTCGGCAGGGGAACGCGGCGACGCTTGGCCTCGCCCCAAAGTTGGGTCAGGTCGGGTTCGGCCCCGCAGGCCCAGAGGCGGCCGAGGGTGGCGATGAAGTGGCGGTCGTCGCTGGTGGTGTCGTCGGGGTGGCGCAGACTGGCCGGGACCGGCTGGCCGCCCATCGCGCCGTTGGCTTGCGCCAATGAGGCCATCGCGCGACCGGGCCCAACCTCCAGATACACGCGGTCGGTCTTCTGGCGCAGGGTCGCCATGCCGTCGGCAAAGCGCACGGTGTTGCGCAGGTGGGCGACCCAGTAGTCGGGGCTGGTCGCCTCGGCATCGGTCAGGATCTGGCCCGAGCGGTTGGAGATGATCGGGATCTGGGGGGGGCTGAGGTGCATCTTGGCCAGATGCGCGCGGAAGGTAGCGAGGATGCCTTCCAGCATCTTCGAATGCGCCGCGATGTCGATGGCGATGCGGGTGGTGTCGATGTCATGGGCTTTCAGCCGCTGAGCCAGGTCCTTCAGGCCAGCGTCCGAGCCAGAGACGACGGTCAGTTCCGGCGCATTTATCGACGCAATGTCGAGATCGCCAAGGTAGGGCTTCAGCGCGGTCTCGGACAGGGGAACGGATAGCATCCCCCCTGCGGGGACGGTGTCGAACAACTGCCCGCGCAGACGGACAAGGCCGACGGCGGCCTCCAGCGTCATCACACCGGCCGCGCAGGCGGCGGCGTTTTCGCCCATCGAATGTCCAATCAGGACCGAAGGCTTCACGCCCCAGCTTTCCCATAGCTTCGCCAATGCGACTTCGACGACGAGGATCAGCGGGAGCTGTTTGGACGGCTGGCGCAGGGCCTCGGCGGCGGCCTTTTCCTGACCGGGGGCGGGGAGCCAGAGGGCGCGGGTTTCGGCTTCGGCGTCCTTCAGGGCGGCCAGGCCGCGGTCCATCCATTCGGCAAAGACGGGTTCAGTCTCGTAAAGGTCGCGCGCCATGTTGGGGTATTGCGCGCCACCGCCGGGGAACATGAAAACGACATCGGGAGCATCGCCCAACCGGCGCTGCGTGAAGACGCGGCGGGGGTCGCCCGCTTCCAGCATCTGCGCGGCTTCCTCATGCGTCGCGGCGACAAGCACGCGGCGGTGTTCGAAAGCGCGACGGCCTTCCTTCAGCGTCCAGGCGACGTCGGCCAGGTCCTGCCCAGGGTTCGCACGGAGGTGCGCGGCCAGGCGGTTGGAGGCTTCGCCGAGTGCCGATTGGCTGCGCGCCGAGAGAGCGATCAGTTGGAAGGGCCAGTCCGAGGGTTCGGAGGCCGCAAGTGCGGGCGGTTCCTGAACGACGACAAAGGCGTTGGTGCCACCGACGCCAAGCGAGTTCACCCCGGCACGGCGGGGACCCTTGCGGCGGGGCCAGTCGGTCAGGCGGTCGTTGACGCGGAAAGGGCTGCCGTCGAAGTCGATGGCGGGGTTCGGCGATTCGAAGTTGAGGCTGGGCGGCATCTG
The DNA here is from genome assembly GCA_031412255.1 of Paracoccaceae bacterium. Lineage (GTDB taxonomy): Bacteria > Pseudomonadota > Alphaproteobacteria > Rhodobacterales > Rhodobacteraceae > Tabrizicola. The sequence goes on from JANOCQ010000156.1 coordinate 36,561, forward strand.
GCCATGGTGGAGCGCGAGCGTGGTCTTGATCAGGCTCGCCACTCCGGCTGCGGTGTCCAGGTGGCCAATGTTGGTTTTCACCGACCCGATCCGGGCAAAGCCCTTGGCGTCGGTGGTGCGCCGGAAGGCCTCGGTCAGGGCGGCGACCTCGATGGGGTCGCCCAGGTAGGTGCCGGTGCCGTGGCACTCCACGTAATCCACGGTTTCCGCCGGGGTCCCGGCCACCGCCAGCGCCGTGGCGATGCAGGCCGACTGACCTTCGACCGAGGGCGCAAGATACCCGGCCTTGGCCGCCCCATCGTTGTTCACGGCCGAGCCCTTGATCACCGCCCAGATATGATCGCCATCGGCCAGCGCATCTTCCAGCCGCCGGAGGAGCACCGTCCCCGCGCCGGACCCGAATACGGTGCCATGCGCCCGATGATCGAAGGCATGGCAGACGCCGTCGGGCGACAGGACCTCACCCTCCTTGTAGATGTAGCCGCGGCCCTGGGGCAGGTCGATGGTCACGCCCCCGGCCAGCGCCATGTCACATTCGCCATTGAGCAAAGCCTGGATCGCGTAGTGGGTGGCGACGAGCGAGGTCGAGCAGGCGGTTTGCAGGCCAAGGCTTGGCCCCTTCAGGTCGAAGACATGGCTGACGCGGGTGGAGAGGAAGTCCTTGTCGTTGCCGGTATGGCGCAAGAGGAACATGCCCGTGCTGTCCACCAGCGCGGGGTTCGAGCAGAGATTGAAGTAGAAATAGCTGCCCATCCCGCAGCCCGCAAAGACGCCGATCCGGCCCTTGAAGGCTTCCGGAGTATGGCCGGCGTTTTCCAGCGCTTCCCATGCCACTTCAAGAAACTGGCGATGCTGCGGGTCCAGGATCGCGGCTTCCTTCGGGGAAAACCCGAAGAATTCCGCGTCGAAACGGTCAAATCCCTCCAGCAGCGCGGCGGCTGGGACGTAGTTCGGGTTCCGCAACAGGGCCAGGCTTTCACCCGAGGCAAGAATCTCTTCTTCCGTCAGACGGCGCACTGCACTGCGACCGTCGCGCAGATTGGTCCAGTAGGCCTGGATATCCGGCGCTCCGGGCAGATGGGCGGCCATTCCAACGATGGCGATATCGGTCTCTGCGGGAAGGTCCTGCATAGCGTCCTTCATGCGATTGCCCTCTCGGCTGGTTTTTGGCGGGCGGCCAAACTGCCGCTTCCGAACCGCGTCGGCCCGACGTCGCCCCCCGTGGTCAACAGAGCGGCTGGACGTCCCGGCACAAACACGCCTACTCTGCACATGCCCGAAATCCGGCGACTTGCCAGGGTCATCAACGATTCGCGCGCCGTAAAAATTTCCTTGGACTTTCCTACAGCACCTTGCCTGGATACGCACGGACATTGGACAAGAAAAACGCCATTTCGACGGCAAAAACGCGTCTAGGCGGCTGATTTCCCTACTTTGTTGCCGCCTTGGCATCAGTAATCTGGAAGCCGTCGCCTTGCCGTCCAACATTGCTTATTAGAGGGGAACAGCTCCCCGTGAGTCTGGGGAATTGCTTAAAGGTGAGTAGATGACGCGCCGCAGAACCCGCCAGTTGTTTTCTCGTATCCTCTGGTTCGATCCCGGTGCCGGCAACGACCTGCCGGACGTGCCCGAAGCGGCCGAGCCACCGACCGAA
>JANOCQ010000157.1:0-17807 GCA_031412255.1 Paracoccaceae bacterium
GGCCCGCGAGCAGCATGATCATCATGAAGGGAATGAAGGTCCAGGCATCCAGCACCATGATGGTCAGCTTCGCCATCCAGGGGCTTTCGAAAAAGCTCGGGTTCTCGATCCCCAGACTTCGGGCAAGGCGGGCAAGCGGGCCGAAGCGCGGCTCCAGCATCGACTTGCCGACCATCCAGCTGACCGCCACCGGAGACAGCATCAGCGGCAGCAGGAACGCCACGCGCCAGAACTTCCTGGCGCGGATATGGCCGGCCAGAATCAGCGCCAGACCGAAAGCTATGGCGTATTCAACCAGGATCGCGAGGACATAGAAGACCATGTTGCCTAGCGCATTCCAGTAGAACGGGTCACCCCACATCTGGACGATGTTCTCCACGCCGTTGAACTGGCGACCATCCAGGCTGGCAAGGTTCCAGTTGGAAAACGCGATGATCAGGCCGAACAGCAGCGGAAAGACCGTCAGCGAAATGACGAACAGCGCCGCAGGCAGGACGAACAGCGTGCGCTTTCCCTGTTCGCCACGGGTAAGGACCTGCGCCCAGCACAGGCAAGTCGCCCACAGGCAATAGGCGTAAAGCGTCGGCCGCCAGGTGGCAAAACCGAAATCCTGCCAGCCCATGGTCTGCGCCGTCTGAGCCAGCGCCACCAGTGCCATCAACCCGGCCGAGCCCCAGACCAGCACCCGCCCCATCCGGCGACGCCCATCCGAGATGTCGTCCACCGTCACGACGTGAAGCTGTTCGTTGCCGCTCATACTAGCATGTTAGCGAGCCTTGTCCCGTTGGGAAAGGGCAGAGTTGGAAGAGGATGGAGCGGGGGCTGCAAAATCGACCTCCATCACTCGCGCGGGATAATTGGTGCGGTGGATAGAGGTTGATCATGTCACTCATCTGCGCAACAGTCCGCCGCGGTTGCGGAAAATCCGGGAGCCCGCCAACGGTGTGTGCCACCGCAACCGCCCTCGAGCGTCGAAAAGAGTTTGCATGGCAGCACAGCGTTTCTGCGTGGTCGGACGCGTCCTTTCCCACCGTGGCGAAGGTGAGGATACCCAATGAAATACTCTTTGGTTCTGCTCTCTTTCAACCAAGCCGAGTATGTCGCCGAGGCTGTTTCCTCCGTCTTGGCGCAAGAAGGCCCGCCGCTGGAGATCATCCTCTCGGATGACTGCTCAACGGATGCTACCTTCCAGATTATGCAGGCGGTCTCCGCTGACTATCAGGGCCCACACTGCGTAACCGTGCGTCGGAACGTGACCAATCTTGGACTGGTTGGTCATTTCCGTGAGGTGTTCTCGCTTTGCTCTGGCGATGTGATAATCGTTGCCTGGGGCGATGATGCTTCGATGCCGGACCGTGCGCTGCGGATCAAAGAGGTCTTCGATTCCAGGGATGCCTGGCTTGTCCATTCCCACGCGACCTGCATCGATCTGGCAGGCAAAGAACTTCCGCCGACCTATCTGGGTGCGGATCTTGTCAAAGGCAACGATCTGGCTTCGGTCGCTATCTCGGGTGGGCTGTATCTAGGGGCGACGGGGGCCTATCACCGAAGGCTGGTCGAGAAATACGGTCACATCACCAATCCTCGGGCCTATGAGGATCTGGTCTATGGTTTCCGGGCGGCGCTCGAAGACGGCGTTCATTTCATCGACCAGCCGCTTGTAAGATATCGCGTCGGGTCTGGCCTCTCGACCAGTCATCTGCTTGCGGATGGCGCCGGAAAACGCCGGGCCGAAATCCGCAGACTGAAAACCCAGTACGCCGTGCTTTCGCAACGTCGGCGCGATGCACTGGTGTTCGGCCTGTCGAGCGGCAACCCCATCCTGCGCGCGATCAACAAGCATCGCATTCGGACGCTCTTCCAGTTGCATTTCTGGGGGGCGATCAATAGGGCGCGCTGCTTCAGACTGCTGTTCTTTCACCCCAAAAGCGCACTTCGTGCCCGACGTCACGTCCGGCGGTTTCAGAGGACGCTGGCGAAAATGGAAAAACACCTGCACACGGGTGACGTTCTTCCGAAAGAAGGCATGTGAGGCAAATGAGAAACTGGTCGGCTGTCAAAGACGCGCGACCATAAGATCGGCAGCACTGGTTCCGGCTTCGATTGCAATTCTGTGCCAAACCGTGGCACGGCTGTCTGGACGCTTGTAAACCAAAGGGACGGCGGGATGCGATTTCTCGTGCTTGGGGGATGTGGGTTCATCGGGTCGCATGTGGTGGATCAGCTTCTTGAGGCCGGCCACGCTGCGCGGGTTCTCGCACGTCGTCCCGAGTCGTCGCGGAGACCTTTGGCGGCGGTGGATTACCGGTGGGGGGACTGCGGCGATGCCGACGCTTTGGCCCCCGCGCTGGAGGGGTGCGACGGTGTCATTCATGCATTTAGCGCGACCACACCAGGAAGTGGGGATCGAAACCCGCACTTCGATGTTGAACAAAACCTGGTTCCGGCACTGACCCTTCTGGATCTGATGGCAAAAATGAAAGTGCGCCGGTTGGTCTACCTGTCTTCTGGCGGCATGGTGTACGGTGCCCCCGAGATCGTGCCGACGCCTGAGACACATCCGCTTCGCCCCACCAGCTCGTACGGCATCATCAAGGTGGCGGTGGAAAACTACATCGGCCTCCATGCGCGCGACCGGGGACTTGTGCCAGTTATTGTCCGGCCGTCGAATACTTACGGCCAGCGACAGGGAAGCAATGGGGCAGACGGCGCAGTCAGTGTCCTGATGCGTCGCGCACTGACTGGCGAGCAGTTCGACGTCTGGGGCGATGGATCGGTGGTTCGCGATTACTTGCACGTCAGCGATCTGGCCAAGCTCTGTACACTTGCTGCCGAAAGCGATGTGACCGGGGTCTTCAACGCGGGGTCCGGCAGAGGAACATCATTGCGGACGCTGGTCGATCTTGTGGCCGAGGTTTCCGGTCGCCCCATTCCGATCAGCTATCTCCAGGCAAGGCCCCTTGATGTCCCATCCAGTGTCTTGGACGTCGCTGCAGCAGACAAGAAATTCGGCTGGGTGCCGGAGGTTGCGCTCACAGACGGATTGAGCCGAACCTGGGAGTGGACCTTGAAACAGATCGCGGCATAAAAAATCGCCCGCCCGAGGTTTCCTCGGGCGGGCCATGTCAGGCTTGAGAGGACGTCCCGATCACATCCCCAGGCTCGCCTTGTAGAGCGCGATCTGATTGTCGCGGCCGATCTGGTCGGTGATCTTCTCCCATGCGGCGGCGATGGCGTCAGCGGTTTCCTGGGCCGACGCGTACTGGCCGTTGATGCCCTTCACCAACTCGTCCTCGGCAACCGAGTAGTATTGGAAGATGCCGGGAATCCGCGGTTCGATGGCGGCGTTCGGGTGGTTGTAGCTGTCGCGGTTAGATCCGAGGTAGTCCTCGACGAAGGCCCGGTCATAGCCCGCAGCTTCCCACTCCTCGAACTGGAAGTGCGAGTTGCGATAGGGCTGGAAGCCTGACGGATAGGCCGCCGTCCAGAGCGAAAGGTCCTTGCCGCCGAGGTGGGCTGCCGCCGACCATGCTGCCTTGCGTTTCTTCTCGTCGCCCGAGACGCGCGAGGTCACATAGACCCCCCAGCCGAGGTAGGCGAGGTTCGGGGCGAAGTTCTCCGTCTCTTCCCAGGCACCCGCGGCGTGATTGTAGACCCGCTTCGCGCCGGGGTTGATGTCGAAGCCCACCACGTCGCCCACGACCGACGTGTCGGAGGTGCGGGCGTTCGATCCCACGTCGCCCCACCAGGTCAGTGCCGCGCCGGTCCCGCCGAGGAACTGCGAGAAAGCGGTGGCGTTCGGGTCGGCGTTCACCTGGTCCGCCGGGTAGACGTCGGCCTTGACGAGGTCGAGCACGTCCTGGATTGCCTGCACCCAGGCCGGATTGTTGACCCGCGGTTTCATCGTGTCGGGATCGAACAGCCAGGCCGGGTCTGAAGGGTGCTTGGCATAGGCGGTTGCCCGGTCGGACAGGAAGTAGAAACCGAAGCCGCCCCATTGGTATTTCAGCGGGTCGAGGAAGCCATAGGCCGGCAGGCCGGTCAGCGGGTCTGTCTTGCCCTTGATGGCCACGGTCATGGCGTTCACATCTTCCCAGTGCCGCGGCATCTCGGCCAGGCCGGACACGCCGCCGTCACCGAAATAGTCCTTGCGGTAGGCAAGCGTGTGGCAGTCGCCGTCGATGTTGATCCGGTAGGACTTGCCGTCCCACGTGCCGACGGGCGGCTGAAGGTAGGCCACGAGGTCTTCAGCGTCGATCTGGGTTTTCACCCAGTCGGGCATCTCGTCCAGAAGCCCCTTGCTGGCGGTGTCGCCTTCAAACGGAGCGCCCATTTCGATGATGTCGAAATCCACCGTTCCGGTCGCGATGGACTGCTGGAGCCGCGGGTTGTAGTCGGCTTGGGCCAGGTCGATCCAGTTGATCTTGGCCCCGGTGTAATCTTCCCACGACTTCAGGAAGCCGCGGAACAGGACGTTGTGCAGGTTCTGGTTGTTGAGTCCCATGAAGGTCAGCTCGACGCCCGCGAATTCGCCCTCGGCGACGTTGGCCTTGGTCGGGCCAAGGCACATCTCGCCGACCTTGATGTAGTCGGCGTCGGTGGGAGAGCCCATGCCCACACCGGGGATCTTCAGGATTTCGGCGCGCACATTGTCCTGTGCGCTGGCCATGCGCGCCGACATCGGCAGCGCCGCCATCGCGGTCAGGGCCGTGGCCCCCTGCAGCATCCGGCGACGGCTAAGCCGCGACCGGGACATCATCTCGTAAAGTTCAACCTTCAAGGTGGCTCCTCCCTTTGGAACATGCCCGCAGCGGTTCCGACCGACGCGGCCTGGTGTCTGATGAAGCAGTAAGCTCGGACCGGGACCCTTGGTGGGTCTTCTTGCGGTCCGCAGGCGCAACGAAATCTGCGGGGTCCCCCAGTCCCCCCGTTTGGCAGCTTGCACCAGGTAGCTTCGCAAGGCGGCAGGGGCCTGTCAAGTTTCTAACATGTTAGTATGGTCAGCGGATGGACAGACCCCGCCGGGCTGGTTTAGGACTTGGGCAGGGATACCGGGGAGACGGGCGCTTGGCCGAAGTGACGATCCGCGCATTGCGCAAGACCTATGGTGGCCTGCAGGTGATCCACGGGCTGGACCTGGACATTCCGGACGGGGCCTTCGTGGTCCTGGTCGGTCCTTCGGGCTGTGGCAAGTCCACTCTTTTGCGGATGATCGCCGGGCTGGAAGAGGTCACGGCGGGCGACGTGATGATCGGGCCAAAGCGGGTGAACAACCTGCCTCCCTCGGAACGCGACATCGCGATGGTGTTTCAGAACTACGCGCTTTACCCGCACAAGACCGTGGGTGCGAACATGGGCTTTGCGCTGAAGATGCGGGGGATGCAGAAGGACGCGATCCGCCAGAAGGTCGAACGCGCAGCCGAGATTCTGGGTCTGACACCCTACCTCGACCGCTACCCCCGTGCGCTTTCCGGTGGCCAGCGCCAGCGCGTCGCAATGGGCCGCGCCATCGTGCGCGACCCGCAGGTGTTCCTCTTTGATGAACCTCTGTCCAACCTCGACGCCAAGCTGCGGGTCCAGATGCGGACCGAGATCAAGGAGCTGCATCAGCGGCTGAAGACCACAACGGTCTACGTCACCCACGACCAGATCGAGGCGATGACCATGGCTGACCGAATTGTGGTCATGCAGGGCGGACGGATCGAACAGGTCGGCGCGCCGCTGGAACTGTACGACCGCCCTGCCAACACCTTTGTCGCAGCTTTCATCGGCAGCCCCTCGATGAACCTCATCGACGGCCGGATCCAGGGCGGGCGGGTGGAAGTTGCGGGCGCGTCGCTGCCCGTTCCGGTCGGTGCGCAGGTCGACGAGGGGCGGGAGGTGATCTACGGCATGCGTCCGGAACACCTCTTCGAAGCACCACAGGGTCTGACCGGAACCGTCGCGGTGGTCGAACCCACCGGGTCCGAAACTCATGTCGTGGTGCGCCTTGCCGGGCGCGAGATCACTGCGGTCTTCCGCAATCGGGTCGCCTTCGGCCCCGGCGCCACGATCACTCTGGCGCCCGACGCCGCAGTAGCGCATCTATTCGACAAGGCGACCGGCAAACGCATATGAACGGCTGCGCAAGGGGGGACCATGCTCAAGGGAATCGACAACCGCCTCAATGCCGAGGTTCTGGCCTGTCTGCGGGCGATGGGTCATGGCGATGTGCTGATCGTCGCCGACACCAATTTCCCGTCGGAGTCCGTGGCGCGGGCCACGGTCACCGGCCAGCTTCTGCGGATGGAGAATCTGACTTCGGGCCAGGCGGTGCAGGCCATACTGTCGGTTCTGCCTCTGGACACCTTCGTCGAAGATTTTGCCGGCCGGATGGAGATCGTGGGGGATCCTGTTGCCATCCCCCCGGTTCAGGCCGAGGTCCAGGCCGAGATCGACCGCGCCGAGGGAAGGTCGCGCCCGATGACCTCCATTGAACGCTTCGCCTTCTACGACATGGCGCGCAAGTCCTACGCGGTCATCCAGACGGGCGAGCGGCGCTTCTACGGCTGCTTCATGTTCCGCAAGGGCGTGATTCCGCCCGAAGCTTGATACGGGAAGGCTAGAGACATGAAACCGATCGTCATCCTTGGCATCTTCGTCGCCGATACCGCCTATCGCGCGGAACGCCAGCCGAAGATGGGCGAGACCATTCTCGGAACCTCCTTCGTCCTCGGGCCGGGCGGCAAGGGCTCGAACCAGTCCGTCGCGGCCGCAATGGCCGGGGGCCGTGTCCATTTCATCACCCGGCTTGGGGCTGATGCCTTCGCCGATATCGCGCAGGCGACCTGGGCCAAGGCCGGGGTGGTCCCCGAGATCAAGGTGGACCGCGAAAGCTATACCGGCGCGGCCTACATCTTCATCGAGAATGCCACCGGCAACAACGCGATCATCGTGGCTCCCGGCGCGGCGGGTCGGGTTTCGGCGCAGGATGTGGACGAGAAGGCGGATCTGATCCGCTCGGCTTCGATCTTTGTCACGCAGCTGGAACAGCCCGTCGCGGCCGCTCTGCGCGCGTTGCAGATCGCACGAGAGGCGGGTGTGACGACGATCCTCAACCCCGCCCCTGCGGCCCGCCTGCCGGACGAGATGCTGGCGCTATGCGATTACGTCACACCGAACGAATCCGAGGCCGAGGCGCTGACCGGCCTTCCCGTGACCTCGGTCGACGAGGCCAAGGCCGCCGCCGCAGCGCTTCTGGCCAAAGGTGTGGGAGCGGTGGTGATCACCCTCGGGGACAAGGGCGCCTTGTATCACGACGCAAAGCAGTCCGTACATGTGCCGGTAATCTCGGCGGGGCCCGTGGTCGAAACGACCGGGGCAGGGGATGCCTTCAACGGCGGCTTTGCCGTGGCGCTGGCCGAGGGACGGGGCGTGATCGAAGCCGTCCGTTTCGGCTGTGCCACCGCAGGGATTTCCGTCACCCGTCCCGGAACGGCGCCCGCGATGCCCGCCCGGCCCGAGATTGACGCGCTTCTCGCCCGTTGATCCTCGCAGGACAGTGACGGGGATGCGCGGTTTTGCTGGTTTCGTGCAATGCGGGTTTATGGCAGGGTGCTGCTGAACCTCGCAGTAAAGGAACTTCCCATGGCAACGCCGATCCTGTCGCGACGCGACCTTCTCTTGTCGGGTGCGGCTCTGGTCGGTCTGGCAGCGGTTCCCGCCTTCGCAGCAAGCAGCACAACCTCGGTCCATGTCCGCAAGGACCCCGACTGCGGCTGCTGCACCGCCTGGATCGACATCCTGAAAGCCGAGGGCTTTGCGGTGACGGTCGAACTGCTGCCACCCGAGGAACTGGCGCAGTTCAAGCTGGCGCAGGGCATCCCGCAGACGATGGTGTCTTGCCACACGGCCGAGGCTGGCGGCTACCTGATCGAGGGCCACGTTCCCCCGGCCGATCTGCGCCGCCTGCTGGAGGAAGACCCCGACGCGCTGGGCCTTGCCGTGCCCGGCATGCCGTACGGCGCTCCGGGCATGGGTCCCGAGGCCGAGCGCGAGGCGTATGACGTCTTCCTCATCGCCCGCGACGGTACGACCTCCGTCTTCTCCAGCTACCCCGCCGCCTGAGCCTTTCCGCGTCTTCCGCCCGGTGCTAATCCTTGGCCCGCACATAGGGGAGGACGCGATGGACAAGGTGGCTTTGATCACGGCGGGTGGCTCGGGAATGGGTGCCGCAGCCGCGCGCAGGCTGGCGGCGGACGGCTACGGTGTCGGAATCCTGTCCTCCTCGGGCAAGGGCGAGGCGCTTGCCGCGGAACTGGGCGGTATCGGTGTCACCGGGTCGAACCAGAACCCCGACGACGTGGCCCGCGTGGTCGAGGCGGTGGTGGCGAAGTGGGGCCGCGTGGACGTTCTGGTCAACAGCGCCGGTCACGGGCCGCGCAAACCCCTGCTGGAGTTGACCGATGCCGATTGGCAGGGCGGGATGGACGTCTACTTCCTGTCCGCAATCCGCCCGATCCGCCGGGTCACGCCGCTGATGCAGGCGCAGAAGTCCGGGTCGATCATCAACATCTCGACCGCCTGGGCTTTCGAGCCCTCGCCGATGTTCCCGACCTCGGCCGTTGCCCGCGCGGGGCTGGCAGCCTTCACCAAGATCTACGCCGACACCTACGCCGCCCAAGGCATCCGCATCAACAACATCCTGCCCGGCTGGATCGACAGCCTGCCCGCCACCGAGGAGCGCCGCCAAAGCGTCCCGATGGGCCGCTACGGGCGCGCCGAAGAGATCGCGGCGACGGTGGCCTTCCTGGCGTCGGATGGGGCGGGCTACATCACCGGGCAGAACCTGCGCGTCGACGGCGGCATCACCCGCAGTGTCTGAGACGGCAGCGTCTGACCCCGATTGCATGAACCGGCCGCCCGCGCTATCCCGGATGAAACACGTGGGGGAAACATGAGCCGCGCATTCGTCTTTCCGGGGCAGGGCGCCCAGACCATCGGCATGGGAAAGGCCTTGGCCGAGGCCTATCCCGCCGCCAAGGCCGTCTTCGACGAGGTGGACAGCGCACTGGGCGAGAACCTCTCGCGCCTGATCTGGGAAGGTGACATTTCCGATCTTACCCTGACCCAGAACGCCCAGCCCGCACTGATGGCGACCTCCATCGCCGCCCTCCGCGCGCTGGAGAGCGAAGGCTTCGGCCTCGACCAGGCCAGCTTCGTCGCCGGGCACTCACTTGGCGAATACTCCGCCCTTTGCGCTGCCGGGTCACTGACTCTGTCGGACACCGCGCGCCTGCTGCGCATCCGGGGGGAGGCCATGCAAGAGGCGGTTCCCGTCGGCATCGGTGCGATGGCAGCGCTGTTGGGCCTCGATTTCGAAACCGCGACCCAGGTCGCCCAGGAAGCAGCCCAAGGCGAGGTCTGCCAGGCCGCCAACGACAACGATCCCGCCCAGGTCGTCGTTTCGGGCCACAAGGCGGCCGTGGAACGTGCGCTGGAAATCGCCAAGGCCAAAGGCGCCAAGCGCGCGCTCTTGCTGCCGGTGTCCGCGCCCTTCCACTGCGCCCTGATGCAGCCTGCGGCCCATGTGATGGCCGAAGCCCTTGCTGCGGTCCCCATCGCCAAGCCGACCCTTCCTGTCGTCGTCAATGTCCGCGCCGAAGCGGTGATGGAACCCGACCGGATCATGGACTTGCTGATCGCGCAGGTCACCGGCTCGGTCCGCTGGCGCGAAAGCGTCCTTTGGATGGAAAAGGCCGGCGTTACCGACTACTGGGAGATCGGTGCCGGCAAGGCACTGTCGGGCATGATCAAGCGCACGGCGGCCAATGCCACCACCCGCGCCATCGGCACGCCCGACGACATCGCCGCCCTCAAGGCCTGAAAGGAAAATCCATGTTCGACCTGACCGGCAAATCCGCCCTTGTTACGGGCGCTTCGGGTGGCATCGGTGCCGACATCGCCCGCACTCTGCACGCCGCCGGGGCCACCGTGGGCCTGTCCGGCACCCGCGTGGAGCCGCTTGAGGCGCTGGCCGCCGAACTTGGCAGCCGTGCCCATGTGCTGCCGTGCAACCTGTCGAACCCCGAGGAGGTCGAAGGCCTGGTGAAACGCGCGGTCGAGGCAATGGGCGCGGTGGACATCCTGGTCAACAACGCCGGGATCACCAAGGACGGCCTTGTCATGCGGATGTCGGACGAAGACTGGCAGTCGGTGATCGACGTCAACCTCACCGCGACCTTCCGCCTTTGCCGTGCGGCGATCCGGGGGATGATGAAGGCGCGCTGGGGTCGCATCATCAACATTTCCTCCGTGGTGGGCACTACGGGGAATGCCGGACAGGTGAACTATGCCGCCTCGAAGGCCGGGATGGTGGGGCTGTCAAAATCGCTCGCAGCCGAGGTTGCAAGCCGGGGCATCACGGTGAACAGCGTCGCGCCGGGGTTTATCGAAACCGCGATGACGGCCAAGTTGAACGACGCGCAGCGCAGTGCGATCCTGTCGGTTGTGCCGTCGGGTCGGATGGGGTCCCCGCAAGAGATCGCCGCCGCCGTCCTGTTTCTCGCCTCGCCGGAAGCGGCTTACGTGACGGGGGCCACATTGCACGTCAATGGCGGGATGGACATGGTCTGAAGCCTTCCCGGCGCAAGTCAGGTTAAAGCGTTTGCCATGCGGCGCGACCCTTGCTATAGGCGCGCAGGATTGAGGCCCGGTTTCGGGCAGAACGAAAAAGGCCGGGAGTTTCCTGCGCCAAGATAGAGGAATAGACATGAGCGACATCGCTGATCGCGTGAAGAAGATCGTCGTCGAGCATCTGGGCGTCGAAGGGGACAAGGTCACTGAATCGGCCTCGTTCATCGACGATCTGGGCGCAGACTCGCTGGACACGGTCGAGCTGGTCATGGCCTTCGAGGAAGAGTTCGGGATCGAGATCCCCGATGACGCCGCCGAGACCATCCAGACCTTTGGCGACGCGGTGAAGTTCATCTCGGAAGCCGCCTGACAAGCATCCGTCCTTTACGGGACAGCAGGGCACCCTTCGGGGTGCCTTTTGCGTGTCAACGTGTATAGATTGGCGCAATTCCTCTCTCTGCACAGGTCTGGCCATGCCGTTCCCGGACTTCTTTTCCGCCTTTCCGGGCCTTGATCTGCCCTTTCCGGACAACGTGGTAAGCTCGCAGGCCGTCCGCTCGGAGGCGGGGCTGGTCGTCTTCTTCACGTTCCACCGCGACATGGCTTTGCCGATGCACGCACATGGCGCTCAATGGGGCACCGTGGTCGAGGGGGAGATCACCTTGACCATCGGGGATGAAACCAGGGTCTATCGACCCGGCGACCACTACAGCATTCCCGCCGGTGTCCAGCACGGCGCACAGATCAAGGCGGGGACGCGGGTTCTTGACGTCTTCCAGGAAGCGGACCGCTATCCACTGCGCGCCTGAGCCCGCCGGTCCCCGGCGCTTGGTTGCCGAGGCCCGTTGCCTCGGCTTGCGGACGGTCATCGGTGCGGGCCACTCTGGCTCCAGGAAAGCGGAGGGGGTGATCATGACCGGAAATAGCGCATTGGGCATGATGTTCGGTGCCTCCCATGTCGAAACCTTCATGGGCCTGCCCCGCAGCCGCGACCTGTCGCGCCTCACGGCGAAGATGGCGCTGATCGGCGCGGACGGCTGCACGCCCTATGCTTCGGTCGGATTTTACTGTGCAGGCGGTCCGGCGGTGATCCGGGCGGCGGGGGCGGCCTATGCGGCGAACCTCGCACACATGAACTTCGATCTCGGCGGGCCGGTCTTTCCGGGTGGGGTCTCGGCAGTGGATGCGGGTGACCTGCCGCAGGACATCGGTGATCCCGCGGGCAACAGGGCGCGCATCTTCGGGGCTGTCAGTCAGATCCTCGACCGGGGCGGGGTCCCGATGCTGATCGGGGGCGACGACAGCCTTCCGATCCCAATGCTGGAAGCCTATGGCGCGCGCGGGCGGAGCTACACGATCCTGCAGATCGACGCGCATATCGACTGGCGCGACGAGGTGCAGGGCGAAAGGCTGGGCCTGTCGTCAACCATGCGCCGTGCCTCCGAGATGGGCCACATCGATGCGATCATCCAGATCGGTCAGCGCGGCATCGGTTCGGCGCGATTGCAGGATGTGGCCGATGCCGAAGCTTGGGGCGTGGGCTTCGTCCCTGCGGGCGAGGTTGCGCGCTATGGCGTCTCCCGGGCGCTGGAACTGATCGCCGAGGGGGCCGAGGTGATCGTCTGCCTAGACCTCGACGCGCTGGACCCCTCCGTGATGCCAGCCGTGATCGGGCGAACGGCGGGGGGACTTGGCTACTGGCAGGTGCTGGAGCTGATCGCGGGCGTGGCGGAAAAGGGGCGGATCGTCGGCTTCGACATGGTGGAATTCATGCCCGAGCGGGATATCGACGGGCAGGGGGCGGCGGTGGCGGCGCAGTTGCTCGCGGCTGTGATGGGCATCGTGGCGCGGCAGGGATGAGATCTTAACAAAGGGTATACGTCTACGTCGAAGTATCTGATTTTATGGATATTCCGGTTTTTGTCCACCGTGGACACATCTTCCGCCCGCCGATCCCGAACCCCCAAGGTTGCGCGGGAAAGGGGGGCCGTGTATCACCCGGCAAAGCCTGATCCGTGAGGGAGAAGAGAATGCGGCGTGTCGTGGTCACCGGTCTTGGAATGGTCACCCCTCTGGCCTGCGGGGTGGAAGAGACCTGGTCCCGCCTGATCGCCGGTCAGTCCGGTGCGGGGACGATCACCAAGTTCGACAGCACGAACGTCGTGACCCAGTACGCCTGCGAGATCCCGATGGGCGACGGCTCGGACGGCACCTTCAACCCCGACGACTGGATGGAGCCGAAAGAGCAACGCAAGGTCGACGACTTCATCATCTACGGGATGGCCGCGGCGGTGCAGGCCGTCCGGGATGCCGGGTGGGACAACATCTCCGAGGACGAAAAGCTGCGGACCGGGGTGATGATCGGGTCGGGCATCGGCGGGCTGAACTCCATCGCCGAGACGGCGGTGCTGATCAAGGAGAAGGGGCCGAAACGGGTCTCGCCCTTCTTTATCCCCGGCGCGCTGATTAACCTGGTCTCGGGACAGGTCTCGATCCGCTTCGGCTTCAAGGGGCCGAACCACGCCGTCGTCACCGCCTGCTCGACCGGGGCGCATGCCATCGGTGATGCTGCCCGGCTGATCATGTGGGGGGATGCCGACGTGATGGTGGCAGGCGGGGCGGAAAGCCCGATCAGCGAGATCGGGATCGCCGGGTTCAACGCCTGCAAGGCCCTGTCGACGAAGCGGGCCGACGCGCCGCAGAAGGCCTCACGCCCCTACGACGCCGACCGCGACGGGTTCGTGATGGGCGAGGGGGCGGGGATTGTCGTGCTGGAGGAATACGAGCACGCCAAGGCCCGGGGTGCCAAAATCTATTGCGAGGTGCTGGGGTATGGGCTGTCAGGCGACGCCTACCACATCACTGCGCCCAGCGAAGACGGCGATGGCGGCTTTCGCAGCATGGCGGCGGCGCTGAAGCGGGCCGAGTTGCAGGCGTCGGACATCGACTACATCAACGCCCACGGGACCAGCACGATGGCCGACACCATCGAGCTCGGCGCGGTGGAGCGGTTGCTGGGCGATCACGCGCCGAACGTCACCATGTCCTCGACCAAGTCGTCGATCGGGCACCTTCTGGGGGCTGCGGGCGCGGTGGAGGCGATCTTCTGCGTGCTGGCGCTGCGCGATCAGGTCGCCCCGCCAACCATCAACCTGGACAATCCGGCGGTGACGCCGAAGCTGGACCTGGCGCCGAACAAGGCGGTGAAGCGCAAGATCGACGTCGCGCTCTCGAACAGCTTTGGCTTCGGCGGCACCAACGCCAGCCTTGTCCTGGCCAAGGTGCGCTAGGATGTGGCGGTCCGTTGCCTCGAACGCGCTGACACTGTTCATCGTGGTTCTGGTGGGCATGGCGGCCTTGGTCGCCTGGGGTCGCAACGAGTTCTTTGCCGCCGGGCCCCTGAATGACGCGATCTGTCTGGAGGTGGAACGGGGCGCCAGCCTGGCTGCGGTCAGTCGAAACCTGGAGGAGCGCGGCGCGATCAGCGATGCCCGCATCTTTCGGATCGGCGCCGAATACTCCGACCGGGCGGGTGACCTGAAGTTCGGCAGCTACATGGTCCCGGCTGCTGCCAGCATGTCGGAAGTGCTGGAGGCCATCACGGCGACCGGTCGGTCGACCTGCGGCCGCGACCTGAACTTCCGGATCGGAGTCACCAAGGCAGATGTCGTTCTGAGCGAGTTGGACCTGACGACCAACTCCTATGCAGAAGTGGCGCGGTTCGACGCGGGTGTGGATCCGCTGCCGCCGGAATACCTTGATGTGTCAGACGATCCGGCCCTGGTGTTCCGCGTGACGGTGGCCGAGGGCGTCACCAGCTGGCAGATTGTGGACGCGCTGAAAAAGGCGGACTTTCTGCAAGGCGCGCTGGAAACTGTGCCTCCGGAAGGCAGTCTTGCGCCGGGCGGCTATGAGGTCGAGCGTGGCACGGAACGCGGGGCAATCATTGCGGAGATGACCGAACGGCAGTCGGCGATCCTGGCCGAAGCCTGGGAAGGGCGCGTCGAGGGGCTACCGTATGATACTCCGCAAGAAGCCCTGGTAATGGCCTCGATCATCGAGAAGGAAACTAGTCTTCCCGAGGAGCGTGGCCGGGTGGCGAGCGTTTTTGTGAACCGGATGCAGCAGGGTATGCGATTGCAGACTGACCCGACGGTGATCTATGGCATCACCAAGGGCGAGGGCGTGCTGGGTCGGGGCCTGCGGCAAAGCGAGCTGCGCCGGGAAACGCCCTACAACACCTATGTGATCGACGGGCTGCCGCCGACCCCGATCGCCAATCCCGGGGCCGAGGCGATCAAGGCGG
The DNA here is from genome assembly GCA_031412255.1 of Paracoccaceae bacterium. Taxonomy (GTDB): domain Bacteria; phylum Pseudomonadota; class Alphaproteobacteria; order Rhodobacterales; family Rhodobacteraceae; genus Tabrizicola. The sequence goes on from JANOCQ010000157.1 coordinate 14,921, forward strand.
CGATGAACCCTGACACCACTGACTTCCTGTTCTTCGTGGCGGATGGAACTGGCGGGCACGCTTTTGCCGTCACCCTGGACGAGCACAATGAGAATGTGGCTCGATGGCGGGCCATCGAAGCGCAGCAGGGCGCGGTAGAAGAAACCGGTGTGCAGGGCGAGTGACGGTTAAGGACCGGTTAAGCCTGCGCACGCAACCCATTGTTCGGATTTGATTTATCTTGACTTGCCGCACGGTCTGATGTAGACCTTTCGGCATGCTAGAAGAAGTGTCGAAGCGGCCCAGGGTGCCTCCCCGTTGGCCGCTTTTCCATTTCCTTCGTGCGGGGGCAGCATGAGGGGTGACGGATCTAGATGACAGTGAGGTTCACAGGGGACGCTCCCACGGCAGAAGAGCTGCTGGGGGCGACGGAAACGTTTTACGAGCTGACCGTGATGGAGCTGCACCGCACCATCAACGCGATCAGTGCTGGTGAATTCAACGAGGTAAAGGCGGCACAGGCGGCGATCCGCGAGCTTCGCGCGACGGCGGTGGCAGTGTTGCAGGAAAGGGGAAAAGTTGACCAACTCCGCAAGCAGATTGCCGGCCAGGTCGGAGCCGGGGGGGCACTCGACCTTGACGAGGCCCGAGCTGAAATCGGGCGCCGCCTGGCTTGCCTCCGCGGCGCCGGAGGAAGTGGATGAGTTCCTGTCAGGGTTAAGCCAGAACGCGTTGCTGGCGCTGCCGTGGGTATTCGAGTTCTGGGCGCTGCCGCATCATCTGCCGCCCAGGGGAGCCTGGAAGACCTGGGTCATCATGGGGGGCCGCGGAGCTGGCAAGACGCGGGCGGGCGCGGAGTGGGTTCGGGCCCAGGTCGAGGGCGCTGGGCCGACCGATCCAGGCAAGGCGAAGCGCGTGGCGCTGGTGGGCGAGACCATTGATCAGGTGCGCGATGTGATGGTGTTGGGAGAGAGCGGGATTGTGGCTTGCTCTCCGCCGGACCGGAAGCCGGAGTGGCAAGCTTCGAAGCATCAGTTGCTATGGCCGAATGGGGCTGTGGCGCAGGTGTTTTCGGCGCATGAGCCAGAGGCGATGCGGGGGCCGCAATTCGACGCGGCTTGGGCAGATGAGCTGGGCAAGTGGAAGAAGGGTGGCGAGGCCTGGGATCAGCTGCAGTTCGCGCTCCGGTTGGGGCGGAGCCCGCAGGCGGTGGTGACGACGACCCCGCGAAATGTTGCAGTGCTGAAGGCGATCCTAAAAAATCCCTCGTCGGTGATTACTCACGCACCTACTGAGGCGAACCGGGCCTATCTGGCGGAAAGCTTCCTGGCTGAAGTGCAGTCGCGGTATGGAGGCACGCGGTTCGGTCGGCAGGAGTTGGAAGGCGTGTTGATCGAGGACGAGGACGGGGCGCTGTGGTCATCCGTGATGCTGGAAGCGGCACGGGTGGACCGGGTTCCGCAGGTCAACCGGATCGTGGTGGCGGTGGACCCTCCGGTGACATCGACTAAGTCGAGCGACGAGTGCGGCATCGTGGTCGTTGGCGCAGATACGCGCGGCGAACCGAAGGACTGGCGCGCGGTGGTTCTGGAGGACGCGTCGGTCAAGGGGGCGTCTCCGGAAGGCTGGGCGCGGGCGGCGCTGGCGGCGATGGAGCGGCACGGGGCCGACCGGCTGGTGGCCGAGGTCAACCAGGGTGGCGACCTGGTGGAGCAGCTGGTGCGGATGATCGACCCGCTGGTGCCGTTCCGCGCTGTGCACGCGACGCGGTCGAAGATGCTGCGGGCCGAACCGGTGGCTGCCTTGTACGAGCAGGGCCGGGTTGCCCATGTTCGGGGGCTGGGGCCGCTGGAAGAGCAGATGGGCAAGATGACGGCGGTGGGCTGGCAGGGCGCGGGGTCTCCCGACCGGCTGGATGCGCTGGTCTGGGCGCTGACGGACCTGATGCTGGCCCCGTTGCATGGCGGCCGCCCCAGCGTTCGGTCGCTTTAAGGGATCTAGGGAATTGGCGGGTCATATGACCGGGCGCTTTAGGCAGCCCGGATGGTCGGGCACGGCCCGAGGCATGAAGGAGCGCGACAGATGGTGTTCGATTTTCTGCGGAAGGCGCCGGTAGAGGCGGTTCCGGAACGCAAGGCCTCGGCCGTGGGTCGGGTGATCGCCTGGGGCAATGCGGGCCGCGTGGCCTGGAGCCCGCGGGATACGGCCAGCCTGACGCGGACCGGGTTTCAAGGGAACCCGATCGGCTTTCGCGTGGTGCGGTTGATCGCCGAAGCGGCGGCGGCGCTGCCGCTGGTCTGCCAGACGCATGAACAGCGGTTCGACACGCATCCGGTGCTGGATCTGATCTCGCGTCCCAACGGGGCGCAGGGGCGGGCGGAGTTTCTGGAGGCGGTCTATGGCTACCTCCTGCTGGCCGGGAACGCTTATGTCGAGGCGGTGCCGGGGCTCGACACCGTACCGGGCGAGCTGCATGTGCTGCGGTCGGACCGGATGAACCTGGTGCCGGGGGCGGATGGCTGGCCTGTGGCTTATGACTACACGGTGAGCGGGCGGACTCACCGTTATGAAATGACCGGCGAGACGAGTGCGATCTGTCATCTGAAGACGTTCCATCCGATGGACGACCACTATGGCTTTTCGCCGATGCAGGCGTCGGCGGTGGCGGTGGACGTGCACAACAGCGCGTCCAGCTGGTCGAAAGCACTTTTGGACAACGCGGCGCGGCCGTCAGGGGCGATTGTGTACAAAGGATCGGATGGGGCCTCCGCGCTGTCGTCTGATCAGTATGATCGGCTGGTCTCCGAGATGGAGGCGCATCATCAGGGGGCCCGGAATGCGGGGCGGCCGATGCTGCTGGAGGGTGGGTTGGACTGGAAGCCGATGGGGTTCAGCCCGTCGGACATGG
>JANOCQ010000158.1:0-2219 GCA_031412255.1 Paracoccaceae bacterium
GCTGACGGCAATCCGGCCCTGTACGCATTCCCCTACAAGGCCGACGTGAAATCGCTGGTCTGGTACAGCCCTGACAACTTTGCCGATGCAGGCTACGCGATCCCAGCCACGCTGGAAGAGCTGAAGGCGCTGACCGAACAGATCGTCGCCGATGGCGGCACGCCCTGGTGCATTGGCCTGGGTTCAGGCGGTGCTACGGGTTGGCCTGCGACCGACTGGGTCGAGGACATGATGCTGCGCACGCAGTCGCCGGAAACCTATGACAAGTGGGTGACCAACGAGCTGCCGTTCAACAGCCCCGAGGTTGTGGCTGCAATCGACGAATTCGGCTACTTTGCCAAGAATGACGCCTTCGTTGCCGGTGGCGCGGCTGCCGTCGCCTCCACCGACTTCCGCGACAGCCCCAAGGGCCTCTTCTCGTCGCCGCCTGCCTGCTACATGCATCACCAGGCGTCGTTCATTCCGTCCTTCTTCCCAGAAGGCACGGAACTCGGCACGGATGCGGACTTCTTTTACTTCCCGGCTTATGCGGGCAAGGATCTGGGCTCACCGGTGCTTGGTGCCGGAACGCTGGCCTTCATCATGAAGGAAAGCGAAGGCGCACGTGCGTTCATCGAGTTCCTGAAGACCCCGATCGCGCATGAAGTCTGGATGGCGCAGACCGGCTTTGTCACCCCGTTCAAATCGGTCAACAACGACCTTTATGGCAGTGACGCGCTGAAAAAGCAGGGCGAGATCCTGGCCAATGCGACCACCTTCCGGTTCGATGCGTCGGACCTGATGCCGGGCGGTGTCGGTGCGGGCACGTTCTGGACCGGCATGGTCGACTTTGTCGGCGGCAAGTCGGCGCAGGAAGTGGCCGACGCGATCCAGGCCTCCTGGCCCAAGTAAGACAGGTTTTTGACCCTTGCGGCTCCGGGAGAACATCCCGGGGCCGTACGTCCCGGACGATGTCCGGGAAAAGCCATGAATGTCTTGGGAGGGGCACATGAATCCGGCTCTGCAGGCGGTGTTGACCGTCGTTCTTGGTGTTGGAGGCTGTGTCCTCTACTTCTGGTCGTCGAACCTGTTTCTGGACAAGGTTCTGTTCCCGGCGCGCGGGCCCAAGGCAGGGTCCAACATCAACCGCGCCAACATGATCCGGCCCTGGCTGTTCCTGTTTCCGGCGGTTGTGGCGCTTGGCCTTTACCTCGCTTATCCGGTCTTTGCCTCGGCCTGGCTGTCGTTCCATGACAAGACGGGCGACACCTTTGTCGGCTTTCAGAACTATTCCCAGATGTTCAGCGAGCCCAAGTTCTGGGAATCGATGCGCAACAACGTCATCTGGTTGCTGGTCGTGCCGGCCCTTGCGACCGCGTTCGGGCTTTTGGCGGCCCAGCTGACCGACCGCATTTCCTGGGGCAACATCGCGAAATCCATGATCTTCATGCCGATGGCGATCTCGTTCGTGGGCGCCTCGGTGATCTGGAAGCTGGTCTATGACACCCGCGACATCGATCAGCCGCAGATCGGACTTCTGAACGCGCTTTGGCTCAAGGCCGAGGGGGGCATCGGGTCGATCCTGGTGCTGAAAATCATTCCGGCCATCCTGTTGATCGTCGGCATTCTGGCGCTGGCCTATGTTCTCTGGGGACAGGTGCAGAATTTTGCGCGCGGCGGTGCGCTGGTCAAACTGCTGCGCGCCATCGGGATCGCGATCGGCGTCTGGCTGGTCTATGTCGGGCTGAGCTGGGTCGTCGGGCTTTTCACCACCGCGCTGCCTTACGGCCAGCCGCAGTTCTGGCTGCAACTGCCGTTCTGGAACAACTTCTTCCTCATGGCCGTGCTGGTCTGGCTGCAGACCGGGTTCGCCATGGTGATCCTGTCGGCCGCCCTGCGCGGCGTGCCCGAGGATACCATCGAGGCCGCGATCATCGACGGGGCCAACCCGTTCCAGATCTTCTTCAAGATCAAGGTGCCGCAGATCATGGGCACCATCGTCGTCGTCTGGACCACGATCACCATCACCGTGCTGAAAGTGTTCGATATCGTGCGCGCCATGACCGGGGGCCAGCAGGAAACCCAAGTGCTGGCCAACTACATGTATGACAAGCTGTTCGTTGCGGTGGATTGGGGCGTCGGATCGGCCTCGGCCATGATCATCCTTTTGCTGGTCACGCCGATCCTGGTCTGGAACATCTACAACGCGCGCCAAGAAATGCGCTGAGCGGGGACAGGGA
>JANOCQ010000159.1:0-1528 GCA_031412255.1 Paracoccaceae bacterium
CGGCGGACGGCACGGGCCACCCCGCCCAGCGTGTCGAAGTAATGGTCGACCGAGGTGACCCCCAGCTCCACCGATTCCAGGTTCTGGTAGGCGAGGTCCACATCGCCCAGCACCTGTTGCAGCAGTTTCGCCTGTTTCACCGGCTTGCCGTTCATGCCGTAGGCAAAGCTCTTGCGGGCCTCATAGGCATCGGCCAGTTCATCCTCCTCGCCGAAAGCGGAGGAGCCGACCAGCGTGTTGACGTTGGCGCCATAAGCCCCTTCGGCGTTGGAAAACACCCGCAGCGCGGCGGTTTCCATGTCCACGCCCATCGCCTCGGCATAGGCCAGCGAATGGGCGCGGATGAAGTTCTGCGACAGGGGTTCGTCTGCACTGGCGGCCTTGAAGGCGGCTTCGGCCAGCATTCGGGTCTGCAGGGGCAGAAGGTCGCGGAAGATGCCGGAAAGGGTCATCACCACGTCGATCCGGGGGCGGCCAAGCTCGGCCAGCGGGATAAGGTCGGCCCCGCAGAGGCGGCCGTAGTGGTCGAAGCGGGGCTTGGCTCCCATAAGTGCAAGGGCCTGCGCGATCGGGCCGCCGTCGGACTTGATGTTGTCGGAACCCCAGAGCACCAGCGCCACGGTCTGCGGCAGGGTCGGGTGCGCGTCCAGGAGCCGCTGTGCCTGCGCGGCCCCATCGGCCAGCGCAAAGGCCGTGGGCATCCGGAACGGGTCGAAGGCGTGGATGTTGCGGCCCGTGGGCAGGATCGCCGGGCTGCGGATCAGGTCGCCGCCCGGCACCGGAGCGATATAGCGAGCCGAGAGGGCGCGCAGAAGTCCAGGGATTTCCGTATCTTGTGCCATGTGGCGGGCAGCTTCGGCGCGGGCTTCCTCGGGGAGGAGCGAGAGGAGTTCCGCCATCGCCGCCGCATCAGGCGTGCGGCCAAGGACATGGAGGCCGTCGGTGATGAGTGCGCCTTCCGTCTCCAGCAGTTTCAGCCACAGCGTGTCGATGTCGCCCTTGAGGTCCACGGCCTTCGCCTGCTCCACCGCCAGCGCGGCAAGTTCGGCGTAGTCGTTCGCGTCGGCGTCGGTGGCGCGGAGTCGGGTCAGCGTGTCCTTGAGGTCCACGAGGCCCTTGTAGAGACCGGCGCGGGCGAGGGGCGGCGTCAGGTGCGTGACGGTCACGGCGTTGGAGCGGCGTTTCGCCAGGGTCGCCTCGGAGGGGTTGTTGGCGGCGTAAAGGTAGACGTTCGGCAGGTTGCCGATCAGCCGGTCCGGCCAGCACTGCGCGCCGACACCGGCCTGCTTGCCCGGCATGAACTCCAAGGCACCATGCATCCCGAAGTGGAGAAGGACATCGGCCCCGAAATCCTCACGCAGCCAGCGGTAGAAGGTGGTGAAGGCATGGGTCGGCGCGAAGCCCTTCTCGAACAGAAGGCGCATCGGGTCGCCCTCATAGCCGAAGACGGGCTGGAGGCCGACGAAGACATTGCCGAACTGGCACCCGAGCACATGCACGCCGCGACCGTCGGTCTGGATGCGGCCGG
>JANOCQ010000160.1:0-28127 GCA_031412255.1 Paracoccaceae bacterium
GCCGCGTCACCCCGTCCTCGGTCGAGGTCATCTTCCATAGATCGACTTCGCATTCTTTGGTGAAGGCTTCGCCCCCCGGATTGTAGAACGTTGACCGGTGATAGTAGCCCACCACGGTGTACTGGTTGTCGATGTACTGCAACTGGGTGACGGAACGGCCCTCAGCGTCCTCATCGGCGAACTCGACCACGACCTGCAAGATGCTCCCATTCGGTGTTTCCACCACTTCCAACTTTTCGCGGGTTGCAAACGCGGCCAGTTCAAAGGCCACATTGTCGAACTCCGGCTCCCCAGTCGCGGTGGGCACGCCATCCATTGCCCCACCCCAGACCGACAGGCGCAGCTTGTCCTCGTTTCGGCTCAGCCGGGCAAGGAAGTAGAAGCCCTGGTTGGAAGCCCCGGCCCAATTGCCCCCCGCCTCGGAGATCACGGTCTGCGCGACGGCAGGCTCGGCAAAGGCGAGCGAGAGGGTCAGGGCGACATATCTGCGCATGGACGGCTCCTGTTGGGTGACGTCCGACCTTGCCCGGCAACCCCACCTGGCGAAAGGGCTGGAAAACCCGACTCTACCCGGCCAACCGTGTCGCAAGATGCCGCTGCCGCTCCAGAACGACGGGAAGGTCCAGAGTGGCCATCTGCCCCTCCTGCACCACACGCCGACCCTCGACGATCAGGTCGCGCACCCGGGTCGGGCCGCACAGAAGCAGGGCAGCCACGGGGTCCCAGCTTCCCGCGGACTCCACCCCGCGCAGGTCCCAGATCGCAATGTCGGCGCGCTTGCCCGGGGCAATGGACCCGAGGTCGTCACGCCCCAGAACCTGAGCACCGCCCACAGTGGCTATTTCCAGGACCTCGCGCGCGCTCATGGCATCCGCCCCGCGTGCCACGCGTTGCAAGAGCATCGCCATCCGCACCTCGGCAACCAGATTGCCCACATCGCTGGACGCCGAGCCATCGACGCCAATCCCCACCTTGACGCCTGCGTCTCGCATGGCTCGGATGGGTGCAATTCCGGACCCAAGTCTACAATTCGAACATGGGCAATGGGCCACTCCTGTAGCCGTCTCGGCGAAAAGTTCAATTTCCGAACTATCCAGCTTGACACAGTGTGCGTGCCAGACGTCGGCTCCGGTCCAGCCCAGATCCTCGGCATACTGGCCTGGTCGACATCCAAACTGGGACAGGGAATAGGCAACATCCTCGTCATTCTCTGCCAGGTGGGTGTGCAGCATCACCCGCTTGTCCCGTGCCAAGAGGGCGGTATCCCGCATCAGTTCCCGGCTGACCGAAAAGGGCGAGCACGGCGCCAGTCCCACGCGCAGCATCGCGCCTGGCTTCGGGTCGTGAAACCGGTCGACCACCCGGATCATGTCCTCCAGGATCGTGGACTCTTTCTCCACCAGACTGTCCGGCGGTAGGCCACCCGCGCTTTCGCCGATACTCATCGCCCCTCGGGTCGGATGAAAGCGCAGACCCACCTCCCAGGCCGCGGCGATGGTGTCATCCAGCCGCGCTCCGTTGGGATAGAGGTACAGATGGTCCGAGGTCATCGTGCAGCCCGAAAGCGCCAATTCCGCCAGCCCGACCTGGGCCGAGGTGAACATTTCCTCTGGTCCGAACTTCGCCCAGATCGGATAAAGCGTCTTGAGCCAACCGAACAGCAGTGCGTCCTGTCCGCCGGGGACAGCCCGGGTCAGGGTCTGGTAGAGGTGGTGGTGGGTGTTGACGAGCCCAGGCGTCACCACGCAGCCGCTGGCATCGATCACCTCCGCGTCGCAGGCCGCCAAGCCAGTCCCGACGGCAAGGATGACCCCATCGCGGATGTAAATATCGCCCCGGAGGATTTCGGCCCGCCGGGCGTTCATTGTCACCACGACATCAGCGTTTCGAACCAGGAGATCGGACATGGGTGCACCTTTGGCACCCTTCGGCCTGGCACCATGCCCAGCGGCCGCGCGTCAGAAGGGAGAAGGACACGCCCGGCGTGGAGACCTTAGCTGAAATTGCAGAGAAGCGGCAAGATCAGTGACGGACTGCAGATTTTACAAGCAGTCAGTCCGTGAAACTCCGTCGCTAAGACAGATTGCTCACCCGTTAAGCAGTGCAAGCGCTTCTGCGTGCAGGTCCCGGGTCGCAGCAGCAAGGATTTGCCCGCCCTCGAGTGCGGGACGCCCTTGCCAGTCAGTGACGATTCCGCCCGCCGCCTCGATCACCGCGATCGGGGCCTGAACGTCATAGGCCTGCAACCCGGCCTCGATCACCAGGTCGATCTGGCCAGCGGCGATCAACGCATAGGCGTAGCAATCAGTCCCATAGCGCACAAGCTTGGCTCCTGATGCCACGCGCCGGAACGCCGCACCTTCTTCCGGGGTGCCGACTTCGGGAAAAGTGGTGAAGACGATAGCCTGCGACAATGGCCGCGACGCGCGCACCGCCAGCGCCGCCTCACCCATCGGGCCTGTCACCCGGGCCCGCCCCAAGCCTCCCTCGAAGCGCTCGCGGATGTAGGGTTGGTCGATGATGCCATAAAGAACGCCCTCCGGGTCACGGACCGAAATCAGCACGCCCCAGGTCGGTGTGCCCGATAGATACCCACGGGTGCCGTCGATCGGATCTAGAACCCAGGTCAGCCCGGAGGAGCCCGTCGACACGCCGAACTCCTCACCCAGAATACCGTCCTGGGGACGGCGCCTGGCAAGGACTTCGCGCATACGCTGTTCGGATAGGCGGTCGGCGGCCGTCACCGGGTCGAAGCGAGTGGTCTCCTTGGTCTCGGCCGCAAGATCCCGCGACCGGAAGTAGGACAGCGTGGCGACCCGCGCCACGTCCGCCAACTCATGCGCCGTGTCGATCAACTCGGACGCCAAACCATCGGAAACCCGCATCCTGTCCCTCATCGTCCGCCGGACCGCTTGTGAGGGGTCCGCCCCCGGGGCGCGCTAAACGCCCAAGGGGACGAGGTCAAGGCACCTTTCAGGCGGCTTCCGATAGAACCCGCGCCAGGTCGAACAGGCGGCGGCGCTGCGCCTCGGGTATCGCGTAGTAGGAGCGGACCAGCTCCAGCGCTTCTTTGTCCGACATCATGTCGCCCTGGCCATAACCGGCAGCGACCTGGCCGTCGCCCAGACCCTCGAAGAAGAACGAGATGGACACGCCCAGCGCATCGGCCACATCCCACAGGCGGGAGGCGCTGACGCGGTTCATGCCGGTCTCGTACTTCTGGATCTGCTGGAACTTGATGCCCACCTTGTCGGCGAGTTGTTGTTGCGTCATGCCCACCATCCACCGGCGGTGACGGATGCGTTTGCCAACATGGGCGTCTACGGGATGCTTCATAATATACTCCAAAAACGTGTGTCCGTTCCCCTCGGTATTGTATAAGCAAGTTCCGTGCCAAACTGTTCCGTGCGAGACAGGTTAACGAAATATTTCTCTCGGACGTCAAAACCTGTCCTTTTCGACAGGTTGAATTGCACAACCGTATAACACACGGTGTGGTTGTCCTGACCTGCCCGCGCAAGCGGCACGACCGAATCAGCACTCTCCTTTAAGTGGTATCGCATTTCGCGTTGCATTTTGCATCTGCCAACAAGCATTGTCGCATTTTGCGAAAATCCGCATCATTGCATTGCAAGAAACTGTAGGCTGGATAAAATCCAGACACTGTAGGTAGTACAAACAACCGCCCGCGAAGGGACACGAAATGCGCGCTTGGCAGGTCCCAGCGTTCGGCCATCAGCCTATCCTCACCGAGGCCACCATTCCAACACCCGTTAAAGGCGAACTTGTTATCCAGGTGGAAGCAGTCGCACTCAACTTCGCGGATATGCTTGCGATTCAAGGCAAGTATCAGGTCCGGCAGGTGCCGCCCTTCATACCGGGCATGGAACTCTCCGGTCTTGTCTTGGGGCTTGGTCCCGGCACAACCGGGCCGGCTCCGGGCACCCGGGTGCTGGCAACCTGCCCCGCAGGTGCTCTGGCCGAGTACATCTGCGTGCCGGCCGCGCGGGTCTTTGCCCTCCCCCCAGCCATGAGCTATGTCGAAGCTGCGGGCTTTCCGATCGCCTATGGCACCTCGCATCTTGCGCTCACGCACAAGGCGCGGTTGCGGTCGGGCGAAACGCTGCTGGTCACCGGAGCGGCGGGAGGTGTGGGCCTGACCGCGGTCGAAATCGGCAAACGCCTCGGCGCAAGGGTAATCGCCTCTGCGCGGGGTGAGGCTCGCCTTGCCGTTGCGCGCGAGGCTGGGGCCGATGTGCTGATTGACAGCGATGCACCTGACCTGAAGGAGACGCTCAAGGCCCTGGGGGGCGTGGACGTGGTCTATGATACCGTCGGTGGACCGGCCTTTGATGCCGCACTCCGGGCCTGCAAGCCAGACGGGCGGTATTTGGCAATCGGCTTCGCGTCAGGCGAGGTGCCGCAGATTCCGGCGAACCTGTTGCTGGTGAAAAACCTTACTGTCTCGGGCTTTTGGTTTGGGGGATACGAGACCAACGCGCCGGACCTCGTGGCGAACAGCATGACCGAGTTGCTGCACTGGCGGGCCGAGGGATTTCTCCGTCCGCACGTCAGCCACGTCCTGCCCTTCGAGGCCTTCCCCGATGCCCTGGCACTTCTGCGGGACCGCAAGGCCACCGGCAAAGTCGTCATCCAGGTGGGTCAGCAGCCGTAAGCGCAGCGCAGCTCGTTGATGAGAAGATCCATCGCCTCATCCGAACGGCGCCCCCCGCGATAAAGCCCCAGTTTCATGCTGCCCACCGGGGGCAACTGGTTGTCGCCGCCGATCGGGATCATGCCGTCCGGGATGCTGCCGGTCATCCGGACCGAAACGGCCAGGTCCGCGGCTACCGTAGCCTCGACCGCCTGCTCGCTTTCACCGCCGGTTGCCATCTCCCACGGGATGCCGGCCTGCTCCAGCACGGCCTGCGCACGGGGGCGGAAGATGCAGGTGTCCTTGAACCCCAGCCGCAGCGGACGCCGCTGCCAGGCATTCCCCTCATGCGCGCCCACCCAGACCAGGTCGCGCGTCGAAAGCACCTCGGCACCTGCGTCAGGCTCCTCTTCGGTGGTAAGCATCACATCGAAAGCCCCCCGTGCAAAGTCCTGTTTCATCAGGACTGTGAATGAAGAGACCAGATTGATCCGCACCCGCGGATAGGCCTGGGCCATGCGCCTCAGGATGCCCGGGATCACCGGATAGACTACGTCATGCGGCACACCCAGCCGGATTTCCCCTTGGCAGCAGGACGATGCCAGCTGGGACAGCGCCTCGTCGTTCAAAGCCAGCATCCGGCGGCCGTAGGACAGAAGCTGCTCCCCCTCGGGCGAAAGCGCCAGCTTGCGTGCCGCACGCAGAAAAAGTGTCATTCCAAGCGCTTCTTCCAGCCGCTTGATCTGCATCGAAACCGCCGATTGGGTCAGGTTCAGATAGCCCGCCGCGCGCGTCACCCCGCCCACCTCGGCGACCGTGACAAAAGAGCGAAGCGAGGCAAGGTCGAGATTCCGGGGCATATCACAGATCCTGATGTTTCATCCAACAATCATTCGTTTCCATCATGCACCCGAAGGGCGCATTGTTCAAGCATCCTGATGTGACTGCATCACCCCATCACCAAACCAGATGAAGGATCTCGCCATGCCGACCTTCCGCCTTGCGCTCTCCGCTGCTCTTTTTCACCCCTCCGTGCTGCTCCGCCTTCCCGCCCGCTTCATGGCCGCATCAGCCTTGGCTCGGTCGCGCCGATCGCTTGGCCGGCTTGACGATCATATTCTGCGCGACATCGGTTTGACCCGCTCCGAGGCCGAGGCCGAGGTCGCACGCTCCTTCTGGGACGCGCCCCGACACTGGAAGGGTTGAAAGGTTGACGCTTTCGTAAAATCCCTGAACCCAAAGTGCTTGAAATAAGGACTGCGGTTCCCAATATTCTGTGCACGAGGTCGCGCCGGTCCCCCCGGCGTTGCCCTTAGGGACAACATCGGAGGCTTCTATGGCTCAATTTGATACCGTCGGCAGCGTAGGCGTAGGCGCCCGCGCGCAGATCGACGCAGGGCTTCGCGCCCACATGAACAAGGTCTACGGGCTGATGTCCGTGGCAATGCTGGTCACCGCCGGCGTTGCCTGGGCGGTTGGCTCTTCGGACCAGCTCTTCTCTTTCCTGCGCAATCCCGCCACCGGGTCGATGACCATTCTGGGCTGGATCGCGATGTTCCTGCCACTTGGCATGGTCTTCGCCTTCGGCGCGCTGATCAACCGGATGTCCGCGGCTGCCGCGCAACTGTTCTTCTACGCCTTCGCGGCCGCAATGGGCCTGTCGCTTGCCTGGATCTTCCAGGTCTTCACTGGCGTGTCGATCGCGCAGACCTTTCTGATCACCTCGATCGCCTTCGCAAGCCTGTCGCTGTATGGTTACACCACCAAGCGTGACCTCAGCGCGATGGGTACCTTCCTGATGATGGGGCTGGTCGGCCTTCTGGTCGCCATGGTCGTGAACATCTTTATCGCCTCGTCGGCGCTGGCGTTTGCGATCTCGGTGATTGGCGTGCTGATCTTCGCGGGTCTGACGGCCTACGACACCCAGCGCATCAAGACCGACTACATCCAGCACGCCGTCTCGATGGACCAGGAGTGGCTGGCGAAGTCGGCGATCATGGGTGCGCTGAACCTCTACATGGACTTCATCAACCTGTTCATGTTCCTTCTGCAGTTCATGGGCAACCGCGAATAGCGCGGGCACCAAACCAACAGAGGGGGCCGGTCGCTGGACCGGCCCTTTTCATTTGCGCTTTCAGCTGCGGTGCAGGTCCAGGACCATCCGCATCACCGGGAAGCTTATTCCAGGCCCCAGTGTGACTTCTTGCGGGTGCATCGCGCGAAACCGCAGCGCCCGGTAGAACGGCACCGCAGTCCGGGTGGACAGGCAGTCCAGCCAATCCAGTCCCGCCCCGCGCGCATCCTCGATGACACCGGCCAGCACCATCCGCCCAATCCCTTGCCGCACCACGTCAGGGTCTGTCGCCACGTGGCGCACATGCCCCGTCTTCTTGGCAACCGACCCGCCGGACGGGCTGCGCGACGACCAGCCTCCCGCGGCAAGAATCCGCCCCTGGGCATCCTCGGCCACGAAGTAGCGCCCCGAGGCCAGAAGCTCGGGCTGCGCGCGGGCAAACCGGGGAATGGCCAGAACCAGGGCAGAGGGCGGATAGTCCGCCGCCAGCAGCCGCGGATAGCTGCGTCCCAGCAGCCGGTCCACTGCCGAAAGGTCACCGGGCCGGGCACGGCGAAGGGTCAGGGTCTGGGCCATCCTGCAAGCTTGGCGATTCAGTAACGGAAAGGAAAGCCCGTCACACCACTGCGCCGAAAAAATGCCCGACGGCCCAGGTCACGGCCATCGCCACCGCCCCCCAGAACGTTACCCGCGCCACGGCGCGCCCGACAGCCGCGCCACCCGCCTTGGCGCCCACGGCCCCAAGCACCGCAAGGAAGATCAGCGACAGCCCTGTCACCCAGAACGCGATCTGCGGCTCGGGGGCCAATGCCGCCGCCGCCAGCGGCAAGGCCGCCCCGACACCGAAGGTCAAGGCCGAGGCCCCCGCCGCCACCAGGGGCTGCGCCTCGGTGTGATCGAAGATGCCCAGCTCGTCGCGCACATGGGCCGCCAGAGGGTCTTTCGCATGCAGTGCTTCTGCAACCGCGCGGGCCAGGTCAGCCGGCACCCCCGCGTCTCGTAGATGGCCACCAGGGCTCGCAACTCCTCTTCGGGGTCCGCTGCAATCTCGGCCCGTTCGCGTTCAACATCAGCTGCCTCGGTGTCCGACTGCGACGATACACTGACGTATTCGCCCACCGCCATCGAAAGGGCACCCGCAGCGAGACCGGCCGCACCCGCGACCAGAACCTGGTTCGCCCCGAGGCGGCTGCGACGCCCACGATCAGCGAGGCGGTCGAGACGATCCCGTCATTCGCGCCCAGGACCGCGGCCCGCAGCCAGCCCACCCGCGCGACATAGTGTTCTTCCCGGTGATTGCGTTCCATTGGCCCACCTCTGTTCGTGCCAACTCCTCGCGCCGCAGGCCGATAGGAGCAAGGAAGCTGCCATCAGCACCAGCTTAATCAGCAAAGAAAAAGGGCCGCATCCTTGTGGATACGGCCCCGTTCCGGTCAAGAGACAGATCTACTTGATCTTGCCTTCCTTGTATTCGACATGCTCCCGCTTGACGGGGTCGTATTTCTTGATGACCATCTTTTCGGTCATCGTCCGGGCATTCTTTTTGGTCACATAGAAGTGGCCGGTGCCCGCGGTCGAGTTCAGGCGGATCTTGATGGTGGCGGGCTTTGCCATGGTCGTTTCCTCTACGTCGGGGAATCCAGCGGCCCCCGGTCAAATCCTTGAAGCCCGCCTTTTAGCCAAGCAAGCGGCAGAGTCAACCGCATTCCACCACTTCTCTTGCGGCCCCGGACTGCGGCGCGCCGGATCAGCCTGCCGCCGCGGTGTCCTCGAGATCAACTTGTGGAAAAGCAGCGCGAAACCAGGCCCATGCCTCGGCTTCGGCCTCGATCACACCGGGGACTGCCCGCAGCCGCGCTTCCATCCGCCGCACCCGACGGCGCAGACCCAGAAGCGAGGTCGACTCGGCCTCGTTGCGGTTGGCGTAGGCGTAGAAAGCACTGCCGATACGGCGCTTGGCATTGTTGCGACCGTTCGCGTCGCCCCGCGCATGCTTCAGCTGGTGGAGGTCGTCGGATTTGACATGATGGTGGTGCAGACAGGCGTTGGCCCAGGTCACCTGATGCGGCCCGACCGTATAGCCGGACCCCCTTCGCGTCTTCAGCAGATCGGTCGGCAGGTCCACTCCAGCCGCGTTCACCACCTTGGGCAACACCCCACGGCGCGGATACTTCGGCGAGTGGATCGACATGGCCCGGAACCGGCGCGGGCGGAACAGGGTCTTGAAATTCGCGAACTCACCAACCGAAGGATCCGGCAGCCGCCCCTCGCAGCGCGTGAAGCTTTCGACGACCGATCCGCCCTCCCAGACCGCTTTTCCGGCTGAACCGAAATGCCGCCACATGATTGCGATGGCATCGGCCGCTGGGTAAAGCGCCACCAGGTCGTCGATGTTACGCTTGCCGATGCTGACGTTGATGAATTCGTCGGCATCAATATGCAAGACCCAGTCGGCCCGGCGCACCTCGGGCAACTGGAACGCCTGATGCAGCGCATGGCGCTGGATCGTTCCACCCACCGTGTAAGGTCCCGGATTCGGGTGATGCCCGATGCTGCCGGTCGCCGTCAGCAGCTCCAGCATCCGGTCGGTCCCGTCATCGCAATCGTTGGTGTAGACGATGATCTTGTCGAACCCTACCGCCAGATGATGCGCCAGCCATTCCACCAGGAACAGCGCCTCGTTGCGCATGCAGGCGACGATGATCTTCCTTGGTTTCAACACCATCCAGCCTCAGGTCACCCTGCCCGAAGCAAGCACAGACCGATCCGTCCGACAATGGTGGAAGATGCGCGGAGAGCCTGTAAGCCGGATTTTGTCCACCCCGGACCGTGATCCGGGGCTGGATGACCATTCCTCTGCCAACCGTGTTGCCACGGCGGTCAAGCTGCCAACCCGGGCCTCTCGGGCGTTGGCATCCCTGGCGAGCGGTATCCCGGACCGAGATCCGGGACCTGACCTGCCGCGAGGCCCCTATTTGGCATTGCTCCGGGTGGGGCTTGCCGTGCCGTCCTTGTCGCCAAGTCCGCGGTGGGCTCTTACCCCACCGTTTCACCATCACCTTGCCAAGCCGAAGGCGAACCTTCTCAAACAGCAAGGCAGTCTCTTCTCTGTGGCGCTTTCCCTGGGGTTGCCCCCGCCGGGGGTTACCCGGCACCCTTGCCAACGGGAGTCCGGACTTTCCTCGAAACCTTGCGGTCCCGCGGTCATCCAGCCCTCCGCGCGGGGTCAGTTAGGCACCGGCGTGCATGGCGTCAACTGCAAAGCGCCGCAGCCCGGCCGCCAGCGCCCCATCAGCGTCGTCATATGGTCCGCAGGCCCAGGGCCGGAACCGCAGCCGGAATGCAGCCAGCAAGGTCTCTGGCGCAGCATCGGGGTAGCCGAAGGCACGCAGATTGACCAGAAAGCCCGCCATGTCCGATGCGGGTTCGCAAGGAGGAGCCCCGTTCAGCTGGGGCCAGACCGAAAGACCCTGCAAGGCCAGCCGCCGCCAGTCGAAGCGCGGTCCGGGGTCGCCCTTGCGGTCGGGCGCCAGGTCGCTGTGCGCGATCACTGCCTCCGGCCCAAGGCCGTGGCGGCCCAGGGTGTCCGCCAGCAGGCGCTCCAGTGCCTGCATCTGAGGCTCGGCGAAAGGCATGCGCCCGGTGTTCGCCAACTCGATTCCGATGGACCGCGAGTTCACGTCGGCTTGGCCGAGCCATTCGCCCGCGCCAGCGTGCCAGGCACGCGCCGCTTCATCGACCAACGACAGGATCGTCCCATCCACGTCGATCAGGTAATGCGCCGAAACCTCCGCTGCCGGGTCGCACAGACGTTCCTGCGCCGCGGCGCAGGCGGTCATGGCGGTGTAGTGCAGCACAATCAGTTCAACGCGCGCCCTGCCCCGCCGCTCGCCAAAGTTAGGCGAGGGGTGGCTCAGCGTCACTGCAGCGCAGTGCGGAACGGTCGCGGGTCCCACGAGCAGGCAAAGCCGTCGCCATCGGGGTCCACGCCCATCCGGTCACGATCCGGACCGCCCTTGGCCAGGAAATCCTGCTGCGCCTGATCGGGAGAGGAGTATTTCGCGCAAGCCGAATCCGTGCTCCGGACGCTCAGCCCCGACCGCTTGAACATCTGCACACCCGGCGCATGCTTCGTGGCCAAAGCGAATTCAACGATGTTCGGCCCGGTGTCGCCCGGACGCTGCGGCAGGTCCTTTGGCTGGACCAGAACGTATTCCGCCCGGTTGCGCGCGATCCGCTCGGCATCGCTCTCGATGGTCTCGCGGGCGGCGACGGCGTTGAAGTCCTGCTCGTCAGAGATACCGGTGTGGTTTGCGACCTCGCCGGACTCTTCCTTGATCCCGGTCGGAGCACCGCCGCGCGGCCGGTTGGCGCTGTCGATCGGGACCGCAGTCGCCGGAAGCGGCGTCACAGCGGCCGAAGCCACCGGTGCCACACCCTGGGCCCGATCGATTGCCGCGGCCGCCGCCGCCGGATCGAAGGCCCCACCCGGAGGCGGCACCGTCACCGGCGCGCCAGCCGGGGCCGGAGCCGCGCCCCGAACATACGAGTTATAGTCCTGAAACCCGACGCCCGGTCCCGTCGAGGTCGTCGTCGGCGTGCAGGCAGCCATCAACAGCGCGGCCATTGCTGCGCCCGCGGCGGGAAGAAAAGTACGGCTCATTCACTGCCTCGATGGGTGCGTTTTGCGGCCCATTACCACCATTTGTCGGCTTTGGCCACAAAGCCCGCGCGGCTTTCCAACACAACTGCGTAATTCAGCAACTGTGCCTCGTCCCACGGCCGCCCGATCAACTGCAACCCCAGGGGCAACCCCTGCGCGTCCAGACCGACCGGAACCGCCACGCCCGGCAGCCCTGCCAGGTTCACCGTCACCGTGAAGACATCGTTGAGATACATCTGCACCGGATCCGCATCCGCCATCTCGCCCAGACCAAACGCCGCCGACGGAGTGGCGGGTGTCAGGATCGCATCCACCCCGTCTGCGAACGCAAGTTCGAAGTCGCGCTTGATCAACGCGCGCACCTTCCGCGCGCGGTTGTAATAGGCGTCGTAGAACCCGGCGGACAGCACATAGGTCCCGACCATGATCCGCCGCTGCACTTCCGGTCCGAACCCCTCGGCCCGGGTCTTCTCATACATCTCGGTGATGCCATCGCCCGCCGCCAGCTTCGCCCGATGCCCGTAGCGCACTCCGTCATAGCGGGCGAGGTTCGACGACGCCTCGGCCGGAGCAATCACGTAATACGCCGGCAGCGCGTACTTGGTGTGCGGCAAGGAAATATCCCGCACCTCCGCCCCGGCATCCTTCAGCATTTCCACGCCGCGCGCCCACAGGGCCTCGATCTCGACGGGCATCCCGTCCATCCGGTATTCCTTGGGGATACCGATGACGCGGCCCCGGATATCCCCGGTCAGCGCCGCCTCGAAATCCGGCACTGCAATGTCGGCACTGGTCGAATCCTTCGGGTCATGCCCGCACATCGCCTGCAACATGATCGCCGCATCGCGCACAGACTTCGTCATCGGCCCCGCCTGGTCCAACGACGAGGCAAAGGCCACGATCCCCCAGCGACTGACGCGCCCATAGGTCGGCTTGATCCCGACGATCCCCGTGAACGCCGCCGGCTGACGGATCGACCCGCCGGTATCTGTACCTGTCGCCGCAAGACACAGGTCGGCCGCCACCGCCGCCGCCGATCCGCCCGAAGACCCTCCCGGCGTCAGCGCGACCTCCGAGCCTTTCCGCCGCCACGGGCTCACCGCGTTGCCGTAGGCCGAGGTTTCGTTCGACGAGCCCATGGCGAACTCGTCCATGTTCAGCTTGCCCAGCATCACTGCGCCTGCCTCGAACAGCTTTGTGGTGACGGTGGACTCATACTCCGGTCTGAACCCCTTCAGGATGTTCGACGCCGCCTGGCTCGGCACCCCCTTGGTGCAAAACAGGTCCTTGATCCCCAACGGAATCCCACAGAGCGCGGGCGCCCCTCCGGCCACCAGCCGGACATCCGCCGCCCGCGCCTGCTCCAGCGCGATCTCGGGGGTCTTGTGAACAAAGGCGTTCAGCCCGTCGCCCGCGTCGATCGCGGTCAGACAGGACATCGTCAGATCAACGGCCGAAATCTCTCCCTTGCGCAGCGCATCTCGCGCCGCCGCGATGGTCCACTGGTTCGCGCTCATTCCACCACCTTCGGCACCGCAAAGAAGCCCTCGCGCGCATCCGGCGCGTTCTTCAGGACCTGGGCCTGGATGTTGCCATCCGTCACCACATCCGCCCGCCGCTTCAGCCGCATCGGCGTGACGCTGGTCATCGGCTCCACGCCATCCACGTCCACTTCGTTCAGCTGCTCCATGAAGCCAAGGATGCCGGAAAGCTTGTCCGCAAGCGCGGGAAGGTCCGCCTCTTCGACCCGGATACGGGCCAGCTTTGCCACCTTGCGGGCGGTGTCGATATCAATGGCCATGCGGCTCTCCATCGGATTTGGCTCCGTTTAGCGGCCCCCGCCCCATCCCGCAAGCGGGTGCAGCGGGGGCTATGCCCTACCGCAGGCCGTCCTTGCGCCAAGGCTGCGGGTCAAGCCCGATGTCACGCCGCAGATGGTCGTTCAGGCCCAGCGGCGGCAAAGGCTTCGCGGGCCGCGACGGCCACACCACCAGCGCCCGCAGGACGCGCCAGCGGCCATGTGCTGCGATGATGTCGTCAAGTGCCGCACGCAGCGGCAGCGGGTGGGAATCAAGGGTCCGTGTCATGATGATCATCCGGCGACACGCGGTCGGCCGGTCCTGTGCAGATTCGATAAGGATTTGCCGACTGTCAGAGCGTCGCGTCCTCGGGTCAGCAGCAGTCAGTTCGGATGAAAGAAGACCACGGCGCCTTGCGCCTGGGTCGGGCCGGCCTCAGCAGGTACGGGTGCAGCCCTGCGATCGGACGCAAACGCCAGCGGTCAGTCGAAGGGAAATGCCCTGACGGGTATATTCAGTCATGGTTCCGCCTCCTCGGCTGATGTGTCCAGGCCGCTGCAATATACTCGCGGGGCGATTCCCGCACGGATTTTCGGCCTTCCCCATCCGGTTTGGGTGCTGCTGTGCCAGCCCCGCCACACCCTGCGGGCCGGGCATTTCCGCGCATCACGCCACGGCAGGATTGTCACGGACCGAAGCTATGCCTTAGTTCGCGTCCCACCAAGAAGGAGAGACCCATGCAGATCACCTGGCTCGGCCATTCCGGCTTTCGCATCAAAATCGAAGATGCTGTCCTGCTGGTCGATCCCTGGCTGACCGGCAACCCGATGTTCCCCGCACACCGTGAGGACGAGGCGGTGTCGGGTGCCACTCACATCCTTCTCACCCACGCACACGATGACCATGCCTCTGACGCGGCCCGTCTGGCGAAAAAGCTGGGCATCAAGGTCCACTGCATTCACGAGCTGTCGGAATGGCTGAAGGGACAGGGGGCCGAAACGGTGGGTTTCGGCAAGGGTGGGACGCTCACCCTGAACGCCGCGAAGGTGACGATGGTCCATGCTGTCCACTCTGCCTCGATCAACTTCGGGGAAAAGGGCCTGCTGCCCGCAGGCGACGCAGCGGGCTTCATGATCGCCGGCGAGGGCCATACGATCTACCTTTCAGGCGACACCGACATCATGGCCGACATGGCCTGGATGGCCGAGTTCCACCAGCCCGATATCGGCATCCTCGCCTGCGGCGGGCATTATACGATGGACATGGAACGTGCGGCCTGGGCGGCACGGAAGTGGTTCAACTTCCGCTGGGTGATCCCCTGCCACTACCGGACCTTCGGCCTGCTGGCCCAGGACGCCAGCGTCCTGAAAGCGGGCCTGCCGCCGGGGATCGAGGTGATCGAGCCGCAGGTTCTGGACCCGATCCGCATCTGACCCTGCCCACGCGTGGGCAGATTGTCCACGGCAATGAATTCAAGGTCTTGGCTGTGGGCGTTTACCCCCGGTCAAGCGTGTTTGCAGCCGCGCTACCCGCGCTTGCCCGCGAAAAAGCCCTTCAGAAGTGCCTCCGCCTCTGCCGCTCCGATCCCGTCATAGACCTCGGGCACGTGGTGGCATTGGGGGTGGGTGAACACGCGCGCACCCACCGTCACGCCGCCCGACTTCGGGTCCGACGCCCCAAAGTACAACCGTCCAATCCGCGCCGCAGAGATCGCGGCGGCGCACATCGGGCAGGGTTCAAGCGTCACGTAGAGATCGCAGCCGACCAGCCGCTCTGACCCCAGCACCCTGCACGCCGCACGGATTGCCAGAATCTCGGCATGCGCAGTCGGATCGGACAACTCGCGCGTCCGGTTTCCGGCGCGGGAGAGAACTTCGTCCCCACGGGCGACGACCGCCCCCACCGGAACCTCACCGCGCAAGGCTGCGGCGCGCGCCTCGTCGAGTGCCAGCCCCATGAACGACCGGAACCCTTCGCGTTGCTCTTTCATGCCCGCATCACTATCCTGCCGACCCCGGCCACCAAGGCCCGAAGGATGATGGCCATGCCCGGAAAAGAAAAGCCCCCTGCCCCGAAGACTGCGGACAAGGACGCCGCGGCGACCGACACGCCCGAGGGCGAACGCATCGCCAAGGTCCTGTCCCGCGCCGGCATCGCCTCGCGCCGCGAAGCGGAACGGCTGATCGAACTGGGTGAGGTCAAGGTCAACGGCAAGACCATCACGTCGCCCGCGCTGAACGTGACGCCAAAGGACAAGATCACCGTCCGGGGTGAGCCCGTCGGCCAGCCTGAACCGCCGCGCCTGTGGCTGTATTACAAGCCGGAGGGGTTGGTCACGTCGGCATCGGATGAGAAGGGCCGCGACACCGTGTTCGACCACCTGCCCGAGGACATGCCCCGGGTGATGTCGATCGGGCGCCTTGACCTGAACTCTGAGGGCCTTCTTCTTCTCACCAACGACGGAGAGTTGAAGCGCAAGCTGGAACTGCCTTCGACCGGCTGGCTGCGCAAGTATCGGGTCCGGGTGAAAGGCAACCCGACCGAGCCGGAAATCGAGCCCCTGCGAAAGGGCATCACCGTCGACGGCGACCGCTTCCAGCCGATGGAGGTCAAGATCGACCGCCACCAGGGCGCCAACGCCTGGCTGACCGTGGGCCTGCGCGAGGGCAAGAACCGCGAAATCCGGCGGGCGATGAACCACATCGGCCTTACGGTGAACCGGCTGATCCGCATTTCCTACGGCCCGTTCCGGCTGAACGAGTTGCAACCCGGCGAGGTCGAAGAACTGAAACCCCGCGTCCTTCGCGAGCAACTGGGCCTGGCGGAGCCGGAAGAAGCCCCGAAGCCCGCCCGCAAGCTGGCCCCAAGGCCGGGCAAGACGGGAACCGGGTCTGGGGATAAGGGCGAAGATCGCGCGAAGCCGTCGGGCCGAACGCTGAAGCCCGGCGAAGGGCTGAAGCAGTTGTCCGAGACGTGGCAGAAGGCGACACGCCCCCCCTCTGGCAAAGGCGAACGTCCGGCATCCGGGCGACCGGCCCGACCTTCTGGACCCTCCGCGCGTCCCGGCCCGCGCTCGGGCGCGCCGAAGAAGCGCTAGAGCGGGTTCGTCCCGAACACCGCGAACTCCTGGACCGCCTGACCCCAAGCGGGGGGTGAAGATTGCCGCCTATTCCCCCCTGCCGTGACTGGCATGGACCGGGGGCATCGGCTAAGGTCGGGCGAAGCGGCAAAAAAGGGAGTGTGGGGCATGTCGGGCGGCGGAATACGGACGCTCTCGCTGGTGCTTCTGGTCTTCCTCGTGGCCTATGTGGCCTGGTCGGGAGGTGCGTGATGGCCGAGCGTTTCGGCGGCAAGTATTCGCCCGGCGGCGGGTCCCCCGGTCCGACGAGCGCGCCGCCTGTGGTGCCGCGCGTCACCGGGAAATGGCGCACGACGGTGCTGTTCCTGGCGGCCTTCCTGTTCCTGTTCCCCGCTTTCGGCGACGGCCCGCGCGAGATGCTGCTGGGCCTGCTTGCGGGCGGGCTGATCGTGCTGGCGGCCTGGCTGACGCGGCAGGGGATGCTGGCGGAGGCTGCGTACAACGCCCGGAAACTGGCGCGGCGTCCGGCCTTCCCGCGGAAGGCGGCCGGGGCGGTCGCGACCGGGGCGGCGCTGGCCGTGGGCGGGGTGATCGCGGATCAGGGTTTGGTGTATCCGGTGTTTTACGCATTGGTTGGCGCAGGGCTGCATCTGGGGGCCTTTGGCCTTGACCCGATGGCAGACAAGGGGATGGAAGGGGTCGATGCCTTCCAGACCGGCCGGGTCGCCCAAGCCGTGGAAGAGGGTGAAAAGCATCTGGCCGCGATGCAGGACGCGATCCTGCGGGCCAAAGACCGCAGTCTGGAACGCCGGGTGACGCAATTTTCCGCCGTGGCGCGGGGGCTTTTCCGCACGATCGAGGGCGATCCGGGCGACCTTACGGCGGCGCGGAAGTATCTGTCGGTCTATCTGATGGGCGCACGTGATGCGACGGTGAAGTTCGCCGACCACTACGCCCAGACCCGCGACGCCAGTGCTCGTGCGGATTATGAGGCGCTGCTGACCGATCTGGAAACCACCTTCGCCCAGAAGACCACAGCTTTTCTTTCGAACAACCGCACCGATCTGGATGTTGAGATCGCTGTGCTGCGCGACCGTTTGACGCTTGACCATTGACCCAAGGGGGATTGCCCATGTCCACGACCGTCCAAGCCGATGCCCAGGCCTTCCTGACCGAGGTCGAAAAGGTGACCGCCGTGATCCTGCCGGAACCGATGGGTGAGGTCGTGCCGCTGGCGGCGGCACCTGCCGACAAGGCGGAGGCGATCCGCAAGCGGATGTCCGAGGTGGACCTGTCGAACACCCAGTCGATCATCGCCTTCGGATCGTCCGCGCAAGCCGAGTTGCAGGTGATCAGCCAGGCGATGCTGCAGGACGTGAAGAACAAGGACGTGGGGCCCGCGGGCGACAGCTTGCGCAAGATCGTGACCACGATCCGCGGCTTTGCGGTGGACGAGTTGGACCTGCGGCGCGATGCAAGCTGGTGGGAAAAACTACTGGGACGGGCGGCCCCCTTCGCGGAGTTTGTCGCGCAGTACGAGGATGTGCAGGGGCAGATCGACAAGATCACGTCGGAACTGCTGACGCATGAGCATACTTTGCTGAAGGATATCAAAAGCCTGGATATCCTGTATGAAAAGACCCTGACCTTTTACAACGAGCTGGCGTTGTACATCGCGGCGGGCGAGGCGAAGCTGACCGAGGTCGAGGCCACCACGATCCCGGCCAAGGAGGCCGAGGTTGCGGCGGCCCCCGCGGCGGATCAGGTGATGAAGGCGCAGGAGTTGCGCGACCTGCGCGCGGCGCGGGACGATCTGGAGCGTCGGGTGCATGACCTGCGGCTGACGCGGCAGGTGACGATGCAGTCGCTGCCCTCGATCCGGCTGGTGCAGGAGAATGACAAGAGCCTCGTAACCAAGATCAACTCGACCTTGGTCAACACGGTGCCACTGTGGGAAACCCAGCTGGCCCAGGCCGTGACGATCCAGCGGTCGAAGGAAGCGGCCGAGGCGGTGCGCGATGCCAACGACCTGACGAACGAGCTTCTGAAGGCCAATGCCGAAAACCTGCAGGAGGCCAACAAGGTGGTGCGCGAAGAGATGGAGCGCGGGGTGTTCGACATCGAGACGATCAAGGCCGCAAATGCCACGCTGATCGCGACAATCAACGAAAGCCTCGCCATCGCCGATGAGGGCAAGGCCAAGCGTGCGACGGCCGAAGCGGAACTGGTGAAGATGGAGGCAGAACTGCGCGACACGCTGGCATCGGCCAAGGCGCGGCAGACGACGCCTGCGGCGACGGCCTGAAACAACGGGAAGGTGCGGGTGCGGACTGTCCAATTCCTGATCACGGGTGCTGCATGCCTGCTGCTGGCCGGCTGCGTTGGCACGCCCGTCGCCGCGCCGCCTTTGCCGCCGGCGGTTGAGGTCGCACCGCCAGAACCGACCGCGAAAAGCCAGGCGGCTGCGGCCTATTATGCGCAGGTGCAACAAGTGCTGCTGCGGGAAGGGATGCTGCGGACGGATGCAGGGGCGGAAATCCCAGTCAGTCCCGAGCGCCTGACGGAGAACTTCCTGAAGATCGCGCTTTATCAGGAGTTCACCAGAAGCCGCAGCGGGATTACCCGGGAAGAGACCGCCTCGGCCCTGACGCGGTGGCGCGATCCTGTGCGGGTGGCGGTGCGCTTTGGCGCGTCTGTGCCCGCCGACAAGCAGGCCACCGACCGCGCCCGCATCGCAAGCTATCTGGCCCGCCTGTCCCAGGTTACCGGACATCCCATCGCGTTGACAGATACGGCCCCAAATTTCTGGGTCTACGTCGTCTCGGAAGACGAACGCGAGGCATTGGGGCCGGAACTGGCCAGCCTGCGCATCGGCATTGCTCCGGACGTGATCCAGGCGGTCACCGAAATGAGCCCGACCACCTATTGCAACGTCTTTGCAATTTCGGGGTCCGAAAGTCACCTCAATCGTCAGGCCGTCGCCGTCATCAGGGCCGAAAACCCTGATCTTCTGCGACTGTCCTGCTTCCATGAGGAAATCGCGCAGGGGCTTGGCCTGCCGAATGACAGCCCGCGTGCGCGCCCCTCGATCTTCAACGACGACGAGGAATTTGCATTGTTGACCGACCAGGACGAGCAGATGCTGCGGATACTTTACAGCCCGGAGCTGCGCCCCGGCATGCTGGCCTCGGAAGCCCGGCCCATCGTCGAATCCCTTGCGCGTCGCCTGACCGGCGGCGAAAGTTGATCCTGTTCTGACCGGAGGTAGCCCATGGTTTTCGATTTCCTCAAAGGCGAATTCATCGACGTCATTTCCTGGCTTGATGATACGCGTGACACGATGGTCTGGCGCTTTGATCGCCGCGGCCAGGCGATCAAGATGGGCGCCAAGCTGACCGTCCGTGAAGGTCAGGCGGCGGTGTTCATTCATGAGGGTCAACTGGCGGATGTGTTCCAGCCAGGCCTCTACATGCTTGAAACCAACAACCTGCCGATCCTGACCACGCTGCAGCATTGGGACCACGGGTTCCAGTCGCCGTTCAAGTCCGAGGTCTATTTCGTCAACACCACCCGCTTCAACGACCAGAAGTGGGGCACGAAAAATCCGATCATGGCCCGTGACCCGGAATTCGGGCCGGTACGCCTGCGAGCCTTCGGCACCTATTCCATGCGGGTGACCGACCCCGGCAAGTTCATGACCGAGATCGTGGGCACCGACGGCGAGTTCACCTCGGACGAGATCAGCTTTCAGATCCGCAACATCATCGTGCAGGAAGTCAGCCAGGTGCTTGCCAAGTCCGGCATCCCGGTGCTGGACATGGCGGCGAACCTGGAGGATCTGGGCAAGCTCATTGCAAACGCGATTGCCCCGAAGGTGGGCGAATACGGGATCTCGATCCCCGAGTTCTACATCGAAAACATCAGCCTGCCTGAAGAGGTCGAGAAGGCCCTGGACAAGCGGACCTCGATGGGAGTGGTGGGCGACCTGAACCGCTACATGCAATACAACGCCGCCGAAAGCATGTCCCACCCAGGCTCTGCGATGGGCTCTGCCATGGGTGCCGGAATGGGCATGGGTATGGGCGCGTCGATGGCGCAGAACATGGGGCCGTGGGGGTCGCAGCCTGGCGCGGCCGCAGCGCCTCCGCCACCTCCTCCGCCGCCGGCCGCAGGCAAGGTCTGGCATCTGGCGGAGGATGGCGCGACCTCGGGGCCGTTCGGCGAGGGCGATCTGGCCAAGGCCGCCGCCGAGGGTCGGCTGAACCGTGCGACGATGGTCTGGACCGCCGGGCAGGATGGCTGGAAGATGGCCGCCGAGACCGAACTTGCGCGGCTTTTGGACCAGGTGCCCCCGCCACCGCCGAAACCCTGATCCAGGATGCCGGACGCCAAGGAATTCCGCTGGCCCTGCGCACAATGCGGGGCGCAACTGCGCTTCGCACCGGGCCAGACACGGCTGGTCTGCGACCACTGCGGGCACGTGCAGGAGATCCCGGCGACGGCCCCGCGAACCCAGGCGCGGGCGCTGCAAGAGCTTGATCTTGCGAAGGGTTTGCAGGACGATCTGGCTGACCGGGACATGGTCGAAGTGCGCACGACCTCGTGTCCGAACTGCGGCGCGCAGGTGGAGATCTCGGGGGCGACCCATGCCACGGAATGCCCGTTCTGCGCGACGCCGGTGGTCTTGGACACCGGCACGACCCGCCACATCAAGCCGCAGGCGCTTGTCCCGTTTGTCCTGACCGAATCCGAGGCAAGGAAGGCGATGACCTCCTGGCTCGGCAGCCTTTGGTTCGCACCGAACACGCTGCTGGAATATGCCCGCAAGGGTCGTGCGATGAACGGGGTCTATGTGCCGTTCTGGACTTTCGACGCCGATACCGCGAGCCGCTACACCGGCCAACGCGGCGAGTATTACTACGAGACACGGACGGTTCAGGTCCGGGTGAACGGCCAGATGCAGACGCGACAGGAACAGGTCCGCCACACACGCTGGTATTCCGCTTCGGGACGCGTGGCGCGCGATTTCGACGACGTGCTGATCATGGCCTCGCACAGTCTGCCGGCCCGGCTGGGCAACGAACTGACGCCCTGGGACCTGAGCGCGCTGGTGCCTTACGGGCCGGAGTATCTGGCTGGCTTTCAGGCCGAGGGTTATACCGTCGGGCTTGCCGACGGGCACCAGATGGCCCGGACGCGGATGTCCGAAGTGATCGTGCAGGACGTGCGCAACGACATTGGCGGGGATGAGCAGCGTGTGGACAACGTGGACACCGACTGGTCGGATGAGACCTTCAAGCATATCCTGCTGCCGGTCTGGATGGCTGCCTACAAGTACAACGGAAAAAGCTATCGTTTCCTGGTGAACGCCCAGACCGGGGAAGTGCAGGGTGAGCGGCCCTGGTCGGTCTGGAAGATCACCTTTGCCGTACTGCTGGTCGCCGTGATCGCCCTTGGGGCAACCTATCTCTACGATCCGCAGGCCCTGGGCCTTGACCCGCCCGAGTGGATGGACTGACCCCGAGTGGATGGACTGAGCCGTCGGGGTCCTTAGTCCTTGCCGCGCTGGAAGAACAGCATCCAGCCCGCATAGCCCGCCGCCGCGAGAAACATCATGCCCCACAGCGGCGAGCCCACATACAAAAGCTCGAACATCCCCCAGCCGAGGGGGAGAAGGACCGTCACCCAACGTACCCAGGCGTGCCGGAAGAAGGGGTCGTTCGGATCAAGAAACTTCATGCCTTCGGCCCCCGTTCGTGCCATCCTGAGTGGGAAAGAGGGAGGCCAGACATGCCGCATATTGTCAAGGATTTCCAAGGACAAACCGTCATCACCACCTTTGAGACCACGCCGGCGATGGCGTTCGATCTGGTCGAAGCGCTGGAGGCTGCCTATGCGGCCTGCATCAGCCACCAGCCCGGATTCATCGCGGCGGGCCTGCACATGAACGACGCACGTACCCGGATCTGCAATTACAGCCAGTGGGCGCGGCGCGAAGATTACCAGGCCATGCTGCGCACCCCCGAGATGCGCGAGAGGAACCGCAAGATCAACGAGCTTTGCCGCGGCTTCGAGCCGGTGATGTACGAGGTGACCGGGGTCTACTGACCGCGGTCAGGCCGAGGGCACTACGTTGCAGGCGCGGAACGCCTCCACGGCTGGGCGGGCGCCGGTCAGATCGACGGGGACTTCGGCATCATCCGCCAGCGCGGTCGCAAGCCCGTTGTAGGCCAGCCCGTCCAGCACATTGTCAAAGCCCGAGTCACTGACGGTGAGCGTCCTGCCGTCCGGCGAAAGCTGATGCTCGGCGGTGCCGATGGTCATGGCGGCCGGACCGTCGAACCGCAGTCCAAAGGTCTTTGTCACGGGCCAGGCCGTGGGCCGGGTCAGGGCAATCGCATAAGGCTTGGATTGCGCGGGGTCAAAGGTGACGCGAAGGGATAGGTCCGGCGTATCGTGCAGGATCGTGCAGACCGGAATTGCCGTGAACTCCCAAGCCGCTGCCGGTGCGGCGGCGAAAAGAGCAATGGCGATCATTCTGCGCATGCTTGGAAGGTGGACCGGAAGTGTATCTCGTCAAGCCAGTCTCTGCAGAAGCGCCTGTGCCGCCGCGGGATTGACCGCCTTGTGCCCCGAGATGACGAAGGCGAAGACCTCACGCCCCTTGGAGATGCGACGGAGCCGTGTCGCCCAGCGATCAAGATCGTCCGAAGGATAGCCAAGCGGCTCGCCCTCCTGCGTGCCCATCAGGCGCAGATAGGCGAAGGGAGCGGTTTCGGCGTCGATATCGGGATATTTGCCATCCGTTGCGCGGACGATGGCTATCTTTCGGTCGGCCAGAAGAGCCGCGAAGGCCGGGGAGTGAAAACTGTCGTGCCGCGCCTCGATGGCATGGCGGAGGGGAAGACCGTTCAGGCTGTCGGGCAAGAGGTCAAGGAACCCGGCCAAGTCGGCGCAGTCGAAAGCCCTGGTCGGCGGGAGTTGCCAGTTGATCGGGCCCAGCATTGGACCCAACTCCTCCAGCCCCGAGTCGAGAAACCGCACGACAGAGACACCCGTTTCCGCCAACTTGCGGCGGGTGGTGACATAGCGCGGTGCTTTGAGAGCATAAATGAACCCATCAGACGCCTGGCGGGCCCAGTTGCGGAACGTGGCGGGGGTCTGGGTGCGGTAGAAGGTGCCGTTGACCTCGATCGCGGTCAAGGCGCGAGAGGCGAAGCGCAGTTCGTCGGCCTGACGCAAGCCCTCGGGGAAGAAGGTGCCGCGCCACGGCTCGTAGGTCCAGCCGCCGACGCCGATGCGGATGGGGTGGGGCATGGGGCCTCCTGCAATGGCTGTCCACGTTCAACTCCCCAGGGGCGGGACCTGTTCCTTCGGGTGTGAACCGCGCCGCAATGCGTTCCAGCCGCACTGCCCTGGATTTGGAGGTTAGAACGGACCCAGTGCATGAACTTGCGCCCTGGCTTGAAGATAAGGGCCTACCGGGCGCGGATGGCGGACACGGGAGTACGCCAGGACAAGCGTGCAGGCGAGACCTCCGACCGGAACTCAATCCCGCGTTGGCATGGGCAACGGCCTTGCCAGATAGTTGCGCCCCTACTTGGGCAAACCGCCCACCGGCCCACCTTGCGACATCACCGCCCCCGTCGTGAGCGCTTGCCACCCCGCTGGCCTGCCCGCCCGGCCGTGGACCGTCCCGCCATCTTGGTCGCTTCCTCGACCGCATCCTCGATCACTTCCTGCCGGGCAAAGGGGTCGTCGGCGACGGCAAGTTCCACGGCCTCCAGCCGCTTGACCTCATCGCGCAGGCGGGCGGCTTCTTCGAACTCCAGGTTCTCGGCCGCCTTGCGCATCTGCAGGCGCAGCGCATCGAGGTGCGCGGCAAGGTTCTTGCCGACCATCGGCTTGTCGACCTTGGTGGTGATCCGCGCCTGATCGGTGTCGCCAATCCAGGTGCCGAACAGCACATCCTCGACGTTCTTGCGGATCGTCTCGGGCGTGATGCCATGCTTGATGTTGTAGGCCACCTGCTTTTCGCGGCGGCGGTTGGTCTCGCCGATGGCGCGCTCCATGCTGCCGGTCATCCGGTCGGCATACATGATCACCCGACCCTCGCTGTTCCGCGCGGCGCGACCGATGGTCTGGATGAGCGAGGTTTCCGAGCGCAGGAAGCCCTCCTTGTCGGCATCGAGGATCGCCACCAGCCCGCATTCCGGGATGTCGAGGCCTTCGCGCAAGAGGTTGATCCCGACCAGCACGTCGAAAGCGCCCAGCCGCAGATCGCGCAGGATTTCGATGCGTTCGATGGTGTCGATGTCCGAGTGCATGTAACGGACCCGGATGCCCTGTTCGTGCAGGTAATCGGTCAGGTCCTCGGCCATCCGCTTGGTCAGTACGGTGGCAAGGGTGCGCAGACCGTTTGCTGCAACCTTGCGGATTTCGTCGAGAAGGTCGTCAACCTGCATCTCGACCGGTCGAATTTCGACCGGGGGGTCGATCAGGCCGGTCGGACGGATGACCTGCTCTGTGAAGACGCCGCCGGTCTGCTCCATCTCCCACGACGCCGGGGTCGCGGAGACGAAGACCGACTGCGGGCGCATCGCGTCCCATTCCTCGAACTTCAGCGGGCGGTTGTCCATGCAGGAGGGCAGCCGGAAGCCGTGTTCGGCAAGCGTCATCTTGCGGCGGAAGTCGCCCTTGTACATGCCGCCGATCTGCGGGACGGAAACGTGGCTTTCGTCAGCGAAAACAATGGCGTTGTCGGGGATGAATTCAAAGAGCGTCGGTGGCGGCTCGCCCGGCGCGCGGCCGGTCAGGTAGCGGGAGTAGTTCTCGATCCCGGCACAGGAGCCTGTGGCCTCCAGCATCTCCAGATCGAAGTTGGTGCGTTGCTCCAACCGCTGCGCCTCAAGCAGTTTGCCTTCCCCGGTCAGCTGCTTCAGGCGGTGAAAGAGCTCGTCCTTGATGCCTTTGGTCGCCTGCGCCAGCGTCGGGCGCGGAGTGACGTAGTGCGAATTCGCATAGATGCGGATCTGCTTGAAATTGTCGGTCTTAGCCCCGGTCAGGGGGTCGAATTCGGTAATCGACTCCAGCTCTTCGCCAAAGAAGGAAAACCGCCAGGCCCGGTCTTCAAGGTGGGCGGGCCAGATTTCCAGGCTGTCGCCCCGCACCCGGAACGACCCGCGCTGGAAGGCGGCTTCCAGGCGGCGGTACTGCTGGGCCACAAGCTCGGCCATCACCTTGCGCTGGTCATACATCTGGCCGACCACCAGGTCCTGGGTCATCGCCGAATAGGTCTCGACCGAGCCGATGCCGTAGATGCACGAGACGGAGGCCACGATAATAACGTCATCCCGTTCCAGAAGCGCCCGGGTGGCCGAGTGGCGCATCCGGTCGATCTGTTCGTTGATCTGGGATTCCTTCTCGATATAGGTGTCGGTGCGGGCGACATAGGCTTCGGGCTGGTAGTAGTCGTAGTAGCTGACGAAGTATTCGACGGCGTTGTCGGGGAAGAAGCCTTTGAATTCCCCGTACAATTGCGCGGCCAGCGTCTTGTTCGGTGCTAGGATGATCGCCGGACGCTGGGTTTCTTCGATCACCTTGGCCATGGTGAAGGTCTTGCCCGTCCCCGTTGCGCCCAGCAGGACTTGGTCGCGTTCGCCCGCGATGACGCCCGCCGTCAGCTCTCGGATCGCCGTCGGCTGGTCGCCGGCGGGCTGGAATGGGGTGGACAGCACAAAGCGGCGGCCGCCTTCCAGCTTGGGCTTGGTCAGGACGTCCGGACGCTCGGTCAGGGCGTTGATGTTGTTGTGCGGCATTACGCGCCTCTCGGGGAGTCGGGGAGGAGACAGATTTGATCCGTTTTTGTTCCAGTTCAAGCGGCGATCCGCAAGCTTCGGCGAAACCGTTGCCGAAAGAGGGGCAAGCGGCTAAGGCTCGCCGCCAGAGGTGACAGATGGCTGACAAGATCGACACGCGGGCCGTGGGGCTGGATGTGGGGCTTGCGTTCATTCGCTGGCTGACCGGCGCCGAGAACCTGCATTACGGGCTTTGGTCCGGGCTGGAGGTCACGGCGGGCAACCTGCGCGCTGCACAGGACGCCTACACGGTGAAGCTCTTTGGCTATCTGCCCGCAGGCCCGCTGCGGATCCTGGACATCGGGGGTGGCGCGGGAGAGACGGCGAAAAAGCTGCTGGCCTTGGGACACAGCGTCGAGATCGTCGTTCCTTCGGCCTTCCTGGCCACGCGGTGCCGCGAGACGGCGAAAGGGGCCACAGTCCACGAATGCACCTTCGAGGCCTTCCAGGGTCAGGGGCCGTATGACCTGTGCCTTTTTTCCGAAAGCTTCCAGTACATCCCCTTGTCCGAAAGCCTGTCGAAATGTGCACGGCTCCTGGTGCCGGGCGGGCAGGTGCTGATCGCCGACTGCTTCCGGACGGAGGCGTATCAGGGCCGTCACGCAATTGGTCCGCAGCCTGGCGGCGGGCATCCACTGGCGGCATTCCGGACTGCGGTCGACGGATCGGCCTTCACGGTCGATGTGGAAGAAGAGATCACCGACGCCGTCGCCCCGTCGATCGACCTGGAGCAGCGGTTGTTTCACGTCCTCGGCCACGGCGTCACACGCATTTCGAATGAGATTCGCGGCAAGCGGCCCACGGCGCACTGGGCGCTGGGGAAAGCCATCGGGCTTTTCCTGTCCCGCAAGCGCCGCGACAACCTGATGCAGCGGTTGACCGGCACCACCCGCACGTCCGAGGCGTTCCGGCTTTACAACAGCTATCGGATCATCCGGCTGCGCCAAAGGTAGCCGGCAAGATTTCGCGGCGACGCTACAACTTTAGGTTGATTTGAATGGCAACTTGAGCAAGAGTGATCCGGCAAGCAGCAACTGAAGCTGTCGGTCGGCGTCGACCCCACCCACCCCACACTCCCAGACGCTGACCGGCAGTCTTTTCTGACGCTTGCGCTTTCCCCACAGCATTGAGATATACGGGACACGTTCGGAGGATTCCCATGCGCGCCCGCATCTACCAGCCCGCCAAGACCGCCATGCAGTCCGGCTCTGCCAAGACCCATCAGTGGGTTCTGGAATTTGCCCAGGCTTCCGAGCGTGAAGTCGATCCGTTGATGGGCTGGACCTCGTCCAGTGACACCCAAAGCCAAGTGCGTCTGAAGTTCGAGACGCGGGCGGCGGCCGAAGCCTATGCGGCCGAAAAGGGCATCGCGTATGACCTGATCGAACCAAAGCCCCGCAAGCCGGTGATCCGGGCCCGCGGTTATGGCGAAAACTTCGCCACCGACCGGAAGGGTGCCTGGACGCACTGAACGCTATTTCAGCATCTCCGATCGGTTGGCGTCGGCTGCCGTGAAGACGCGGCAGGAAAGGTGCGGAGGGATCAGTATGGCGATCACCATAACCGAAGAACACCCGCTGACTGCGGACCTTGCCTTGCTATTCGACCGGCACACCGCCGACATGCACGCTGACACCCCGCCCGAATCGATCCACATGATGGACAAGTCTGCGCTGGCAGCGCCCGGCATCCGCTTTTTCGTGCTGCGGGATGGAGGGGAACCGCTGGCGATGGGAGCATTCAAGCGCATCGACGCAACCCATGCCGAAATCAAGTCGATGCATGTCCTGACCGAAGCGCGGGGTCGGGGTCTGTCGAAGGCGATGCTGACCCACCTGATTACCGAAGCCGGTGCGGACGGTTTTGCCCGGCTGAGCCTGGAAACCGGGGTGCAGCCCACCTTCGAGGCAGCGCGCGCTCTTTATGCCCGGTCAGGCTTCCGCGATTGTCCGCCGTTCGACGGCTACGACGAGGACCCGAACTCGGTCTTCATGACGAAGG
>JANOCQ010000161.1:0-15077 GCA_031412255.1 Paracoccaceae bacterium
CACGCCTGAGGCATCCGAAATGAGGATCCCGATTTCCGCCCTCATCGGACTGCTGCTGACCGGCACCTTCCTTTTCGTTGCGATCTTCGCGCACTGGATCGCCCCCTACCCGATCGAGGATGTCTCTGGCGGTCAGTGGGAGGCCCCCTCGGCCCAGTTTTGGCTGGGGACCGACACCATCGGGCGCGACATCCTTTCACGCCTGATCTACGGCGCGCAGATCACGATCTTCATCGCCCTAGCCTCATCAGTTCTGGCGTTTTCGCTGGGGGCCTTCCTGGGCTTTCTTGCGGCGGTCAAGGGCGGCTGGATCGACCAGGTCCTGTCGCGGGTCGTGGATCTGGTGATGGCTGTGCCTTCGCTGATCGTGGCGCTGGTGATGCTGTCGGTCCTGCCGTTGAATCTGACCGTGTTGATCTTGGTGATGGGGGTTTTGGATTCCACCCGCGTCTTCCGTCTGAGTCGCGCCGTCGCCGCCGACATCGCGGTGATGGACTTCGTGGAGGCGGCCAAACTGCGCGGGGAAAAGGGCACCTGGATCATCTTCCGCGAAATCCTGCCCAACGCCCTGTCGCCCTTGGTGGCCGAGTTTGGCCTGCGCTTCATCTTCGCGGTCCTGTTCATCTCGACCCTGTCCTTCCTGGGACTGGGCGTGCAGCCGCCGCTGGCCGACTGGGGCGGGATGGTGAAGGAAAACAAGGACGGGCTGATCTATGGCAAGTCGGCGGCCCTGCTGCCGGCCGCCGCGATTGCCGCCCTGGCGATTTCGGTCAACCTGGTCGCGGACTGGATCCTGACCCGGACCTCCAGCCTGAAAGGAGGCCGCGGTGGCTGATCCCCTGTTGCAGATCAAGGGCCTGGTCATCGAGGCCACGTCCTATCCTCCGGGAGAGCCGCCAAAGAACGTGACCCTGGTGCATGGGGTGGACCTGACCTTGCATAGGGGCCGCGTCCTGGGGCTGATCGGCGAATCCGGGGCGGGGAAGTCCACCATCGGGCTGTCGGCAATGGCCTACGGTCGCGGCGGGGTGCGGCTGACCGGGGGCACGATCCACCTGAATGGCCGGGAAATCCGGCTGGCCGATGCCAGAGCTCTGCGGGCGCTGCGGGGGCGTGAAGTCACCTATGTCTCGCAATCCGCAGCGGCCAGTTTCAACCCGGCCAAGCAGATCATGGAACAGGTGATCGAGACGTGCCTGTCGCACGGCCTGTTGGGAAAGGCAGAAGCGGAGGCGCGGGCGGTGGCTTTGTTCCGCAAGCTTGGCCTGCCGAACCCCGAAACCATCGGGCGGCGCTATCCGCACCAGGTTTCGGGCGGGCAGTTGCAGCGCTGCATGACCGCGATGGCCTTGTGCCCGAAGCCCGATCTGGTGATTTTCGACGAACCCACCACCGCGCTGGACGTGACCACGCAGATCGACGTGCTGGCGGCGATCAAGGAGGCAATCCGGGATACCCAGGTAGCCGCCTTGTACATCACCCACGACCTTGCCGTGGTGGCCCAGGTCGCCGATGACATCATGGTGCTGCGGCATGGCCGGATGGTGGAGTTGGGTGAGACCGGGCAGATCATCCACCGCCCGGGCCAGGACTATACCCGCGCTCTTGTCTCGGTCCGCAGTCTGGACCACCTGGAAAAGGCCCCCGCCCCGCCGATCCTGCAGGTGCAGAACCTGACGGCTCGGTACCGGGGGACAAATTTCGATGTGCTGAAGAACGTCTCGGTCGATCTGCCGGTGGGGCAGACGCTGGCGGTGGTGGGAGAATCGGGTTCCGGCAAGTCGACGCTGGCACGGGCGATTACCGGACTGTTGCCGCCGTCGGCGGGGCGGATCACCTTTGCCGGGAGGACGCTGTCGGCGGACCTTGGCGGAAGGACCAAGGACGATCTGCGCGAGATCCAGATGATCTACCAGATGGCCGATACCGCGATGAATCCGCGGCAGACGGTTGGGACAATCATCGGGCGGCCGCTGGAGTTCTATTTCGGGCTGCGCGGCGCCGATCGCGACACGCGGGTGCAAGAGCTGCTGGACCAGATCGAGATGGGCAAGGGCTTTGCCGACCGCTATCCGGCGGAACTGTCGGGCGGCCAGAAGCAGCGCGTCTGCATTGCGCGGGCGCTGGCGGCGAACCCCAAGCTGATCATCTGCGACGAGGTGACCTCCGCGCTGGATCCCTTGGTGGCGGACGGCATCCTGAAGCTTCTGTTGAACCTGCAGGCCGAGGCGGGAGTGGCGTATCTCTTCATCACGCATGATCTGGCGACGGTGCGCGCCATCGCGGACAAGATCGCGGTGATGTTCAAAGGCGCGGTGGTCCGTTATGGCCAGAAGACAGATGTGCTGACACCGCCCTTCGATGATTACACCGACCTGCTGCTGTCCTCGGTCCCCGAGATGGAACAGGGCTGGCTGGAGCAGGTGATTGCGCACCGGAAGATGGAGAGCGCGGGGAATTGAACCGCCGCTCGTCGTTGGACTGCGTCCTCCTGGCTGAGGTGGGCTGACCGACGAGAAGACGAAGTCGCACGAGGAGGCATCTGCGCACCATGACCAAGCTTCTGCTCATCATCCTGGATGGTGTCCCCTATCGCAACTGGCGGCGACTGTTCGGCAATCTGGAAGGCTGGGTCGAACAGGGCGAAGCGCGGGTCCGTCGGATGCGGGCAGTGCTGCCCTCGACTTCGGCCTCGTGCTATGCCTCGATCCACACCGGGGTGCCGCCGCAGCAGCATCACATCTGGGACAACGCGGATATCCGGCGCGTGACCTTCCCCGATGTGTTCAGCGAGTTGACGCGGGCGGGCAAGACGACGGGCGCAGTGACGCACAGCTATTGGTCCGAGTTCTTCAACCGCGCGCCGTTCGATGTGGTCCGCGACATCGAATATGACGAGCCCGGCGGCCCGATCACCCACGGACGGTTCCACACGATGCATGGCTATGGGCATGCCAACCAGATGACGCCATCGGACTACGACCTCTTCGGCACTCTGACGCGGCTGTGCGAGGTCAAGGGGATCGACTACGGCATCCTCCACACGTGCACCCTGGACAGCATGGGGCATCGCTTCTTCCACGACTGCGAGGAAATGGACCATGCCTGTTTCCACATGGACGCGATCCTGGCCCCCTTCATTCACCGCTGGCGGCAATCCGGCTATGAGGTGATCGTCACCGCGGACCACGGTCAGGACGCGCGGGGGCATCACGGGGGCACAGGCGAAGATCAGCGCGATTTTGCATTTTACTACTTTGGCGCCAGTGACTTGCCGGCCGAAGATCAGGTGCTGGATCAACTCGCCCTTGCGCCGTCCATCCTTACCCATTTGGGGGTTCCGGTGCCGGCCTCGATGAAGGTTTCGCCCTTCTTCACCGCATGAGATCGCAGCCAGAAGGTCACAACCGCCGGAGAAGGCTGGACAACCTCGTTCGCGGCTGTTGAAACCCGGACGTGCATTGTGCCACGTTAACCGGCGAGGTATCGGGGGCCTCCCTGCATGTTCCGGTTTCAAGTCGATCTCCTGGGCTCTTGCCGGGTCGCCCGCATCGCCACGGGCGAGGAGGTCGTATTCAAGACTCGCAAGACGCGATGCCTCTTGGGACTTTTGCTGCTTTCCCCTGGCTGCCGGATGAACCGCGAACAGTTGGCGTCGCTGCTGTGGGACCCCGCGCCCGAGGCACTGGCGCGGTCGAGCCTGCGGCAGGCCTTGCGGGAGTTGCGCGAGGTGCTGGGTCCTGAAAGCGGTTCTCTGGTCGAAGCGGACCGCTTTTCTGTCGGCGTCAGGAGCACGGCCTTTGATCTGGATGTGCGGCGCTTTCGGGAGCTGATATCGACCAGTGTTCACGATCAGAATGCGCTCCTCTCGGCGGCGGCACTGTGGCAGGGCGAGCTTTTTGGTCCGGCCCAGCCAAGTGCCCCGGTCTTTGAGGCATGGCTCCAGATCGAGCGGTCACAACTGCGGTCTGTCCTAACGACGGCGCTGACCGATCAGCTGGAAAAGCTGATTGCCGCCAGAGCCTTCACCGAGACCCGCGTCGCAGAGGAACTGGTCCGGATCGAACCAAGTCACGAACTGGCGCATCAGTTCATCATGCGGTTCCATGCGTTGCGTGGCGACCAATCCGCGGCGTTGCGGCAGTACGGGCTGCTGGAAAAGGCACTTGCCGAAGAACTGGACAGCGAGCCGAGCGAGGCGTCCAACGAATTGCTGGTCGCTATCAAGAGCGGCGAGGTCGCCCTGCCGCGCGCGGCGGCAAAGGCTCAGTCCTCGCATTTGCCGACCACCCGCAACGGCCCGCCCCGGATCACCATTCGTCCGCCGCTCACGCGCCATACCGACGACAGCAAGGACTACCTGGGCGAAGGCTTCGCCTTCCTGATGAAATCCTGCCTGTCGCGGTTCCGCTGCTGGATCGTCATCCCATGGCCGTCGTCGGGCTTTGATTCGACCACTGCGGTGGACTTCACCGCCGTCGGGCGCCTGACCCAAGCGGACTTCGCGGTTGACTGCGTGCTGGACTGGCGCACGGGGGCGGGCAAGCTGTTCGTCACGCTGATCGACTGCCGTGATGGAAGCGAGGTCTGGTCGCACCTGTTTCCCGTGGGCGAGCATGAACTGCAGGAAATCAGCTCCTCGGTCGCCGGCGCGGTGGCGGCGAACCTGGCCAGTCAGGTCAACCACATCACGCTTCTGCGCCACGCCCGCAGCACTCCTGGCAATCCGGTGGC
This sequence comes from Paracoccaceae bacterium, assembly GCA_031412255.1. Taxonomy (GTDB): domain Bacteria; phylum Pseudomonadota; class Alphaproteobacteria; order Rhodobacterales; family Rhodobacteraceae; genus Tabrizicola. The sequence goes on from JANOCQ010000161.1 coordinate 4,735, forward strand.
CTATGACCTGTGGCTGAAAGGGCACCAGCTTTCGCGACTCTGGTCTGCCGAGGCGGATGCCGAGGCCGAGGCGATGTTCCTGAAGGCGATCGCCCTTGACCCAGGGCTGGCAGGCAGTCACGCCAGTCTGGCTCAGGTGCTCAGCACTCGGGCCATGGTTCGACCGGGTTACCCGGACCGCAAGGCCGACTGTGCCACGGCCTTCAAGCACGCCCGCGAGGCCATTGCATTGGACCCCTACGATCCGCGCTGCCACATCAGCATGGCGTGGAACTGGGCAATTGCCCGTTCGCCGGAACGCGCGAATTCGCATTTTCGGATGGCCGTGGACATGAACCCGAACGACGCCGAAACACTGATAGCGGCGGCCAGCGGGCTGGGCTTCCTTGGGCATGTGGACGAGGCGCGGAACCTGGCGATGCAGGCGGTGAAGCTGAACCCGATCTACCCGGAATACTACACCGCCTACCTGGCAGGCATTCATTTCATGGCGGGCGACCACGGGGCCACCATCTCCACGGTCGAGAAATGCCCCGATGGTTTCCCCGATCTGGGTGTCTGGGCCGTTGCCTCATGGGCGCATCTGGGCGAGGCCGGGAAGGCGGCGGAGGCTTATGGCACCTTCCGCCGCATTGCCGGACAGATGTGGGAAGGTCCCGCGCAGCCGGGTGACGAAGAGCTGGAGGCGTGGGTGCTGGACACCCTGCCCATCTGTTGGCCCGAGGGCCGGCAAAGTTTGCAGAAGGGCATCCGGACGGCCCGCAGGATGGCGGCGGAACTGCCTAGCGGCAGTGCCGCATGAAGTAGCGCGCGAGCAGAACCTTGAAACGCACGGCCTGGGTTGCGCCGTAATTCGGCTCGTCCTCGACCTGCGGCGGGGTCTTCAGGATACCTGACCAGGGGATGCGCACGTGCATGCGGTTTGGCGTGTCGTAGACGGGCACGATCTCGACATCGTCCGGGATTTCGCCGTCCGGGCCGGCGCCCGGTCCGTCGTAGCGGTAGCCGTTGGCGTGCAGCCAACCGCGCGTGTCGTCGTTGAACTTCTTCCATTCCGAGGTCGGGCTGTCCTTGAACACGCTTTTGCTGACCCGCATGATCGCTTCACCCGTTGCCGCCTGATCCGACAGAGCATCGCTCTTGAGCTTGAAAAACCCCACCATTTTCGCAGTCCCTCCGATGTTTTCGAGCCGTTTTTCCGACTGTCCGTTGCGGTCACTATTCTGCCGGTCCGTGATGCAAGCGTGAAATGCGGGACCTGCGTCCGAATCCGGCCTTGATCGTGGCACGCATCGGATTTCCAATAGTGGCATGAAGCAGAACCCCGCGGAAACGATTGCTCGGTTGGAAAGCGCGCTGGAACGGGATTTTCAGATCCTGCCACTCGATGCGCCAGACGCGCCGCTGTTTCTGGCGGTAGCGCTTCCGACAGACGAGGGCGTGACCGGGCTCAAGCCGCGTCTGCCGGCGGGACGCGGCCTGACATCGCAGCAAGCGATTCTGGCCGCCGGGGCCGAGGCGCTGGAGCTGCGCGCGAGCCTTGCCCAGCATCACCTGGAGCGGCTTGCGCGGTTGCCCAGGCGCGGCGGTTTTGCGGATTGCGAGGCCGAGGATCTGTTGACACACGCCACGGTGCCCGTTCCCGCGCAGGAGGTGTATCTGGACTGCGCCGCAGTGCTGGACGAGCCTTTGCGTTGCGATGCGAATTCCACCGGCTGTGCGGTGGGACGGGACCGGGACGCCGCGCTGGCCACGGCGCTGTGGGAATGCATCGAGCGCGACGCGCTGGCGCTGTGGTGGCACGGGAACCGGCCGGCCGGTGCTTTGGCGCTGGAACTGATCGACCCCCATCAGCCGCGCCTGTTCTGGTGGCTCCACCAGCGCCGGCGGCGCACGATGCTTCTGGAGCTTACGACCGACATCGGCTTGCCAGTGGTGGCGGCGGTCTCATCCGAGCCGGGTGGCTGGCAGGTGGCACTGGGGGCTGCGGCGCGGCCGGAACTGGAGGATGCCGCGCTCGCAGCGGTGACGGAAATGGTGCAGACCGAAGTCAGCCTGGACCTGGCACGACAAGCAGGGGACCCGGAGGCGGCGGCTTGGAGCCATTTCGCTTCGACCGGGGTGCAGCCGCAGTTCCAGCCGGGGCTGCGGACCGCGATCAGGTCGGTTGCCAAGGGGATGCTGCCGCTGCTGGAGCGACTGGCCGAGCTTGGGCACCGGGCGCTTTCGGTAGACCTGACCCTGCCCGGCGACCCGATGCCGAGCGTCCGGGTGCTGGTCCCCGGCCTTTGTGCGATGCGGGGACAGATCGGGACTGCGCGCTTTCGGCGGCTTTGTCCCGACGCGCTCCACCTGACGCTGCCCGAACCCTACTGAGGTCCAGATGCCGCCCATCGTCAGCACGCATTACCTGATGGACCACCACCTGGACGGGACGACCGGGCAGTCGGCCTACACCTACCTTTTCCCCAAGCTGGCCGACGAAGACGCCGCCGGCTGCTTTTCAGGGACCACTCCGGCCCAGACCTGCGCCCGGCTGAAGGAGTTCGAGATCGCCTCGCGCGCGCCACTGACCGGGTTGCCGGTGCTGCAAATGCGCTTGCCGGCGGCCTATACCTATTTCGGGCAGTTCGTGAACCATGACATCTCGGCCCCGGTGGGCGATGTGGTGCGGGCCCCGCAGCCCGCACCACTGGGAGTGATCGGCACGGTCGATCCGCCGGGCCTTGACCGGACCAGCAGGGCGGACCGCGCGACGATCCTTGCAAACTTCGCAAACGAGCATGCCGCGCCGATGACGCTGTGCAGCCTTTATGGCGACGGCCCCGACAGCCCCGACCCTGACACCGCAGCGCTTTACGAGGCGGACCGCAAGCGGTTCCGCCTTGGGCTGACACGGCGCGCGCCAGACCAGCATTTCAGGGACGGGGACATCGATCCGACACGGGTTCACCACGATACCGGGGCGCGGGACATTCCGCGTGGTGCAGGTCGGGCCCTGATTGCCGACCGCCGCAATGACGAGAACCTGATCGTCAGCCAACTGCATCTTGCGCTGATGCTGTTTCACAACAAGGCCGTGGCAGCGCTGGAGCCGCAGATCCCGGACCCGGCGGCGTGCTTTCGCGCGGCGCGCCAATTGGTCACGCTGCATTACCAGTGGCTGATCCTGCACGACTATCTGCCGAAGCTGCTGTCGCCCACGATCCTGGTGCGGCCGCTGGTGAACTGGCCCTCCCGCCTTTCGGCTCGGGGACAGGTTCCGCTGGAGTTCACCACAGCTGCCTTCCGGTTCGGTCATTCAATGGTGGGCCAATCCTATGACTTCAACGCCAATTTCGGAGTCGGCGGTCGTATCCGCGACAGGGGGGCGTCGCTGGAGGAGCTGTTCGAATTCACCACGCACCAGAACATGCAGACGGCCGAAGTGGAGACGCTTGCCCTGCCCGATCACTGGGTGATCGACTGGGACCGGATGACCCGTGCGCCAGCCCGAAAGGGAACGTCGACGCGTCCGGGGCTGGGCGGGGCCGAACAGATCGACATGATCTTTGCCCGCGACATGCTGAACCTGGTCGGGGATTCGGCCGTGGCCGTGCACGGCTCGATCCTGTTTCGAAACCTGATGCGCAGCTTTCACCGCCGCATTCCCTTTGGGCAGCGGCTTGCCACCGCCTATGATGTGCCGGTCCTTGCGGCCGAAGATATCCGCACGGCGCTGCCCCTCGGCCTGCAAGCGCCGGCCGAGAAGGCAGGCCTTCTGCAGGAAACTCCGGCCTGGCTGTACTTCCTGTGCGAGGCTCGGCTGCGCGAAGGTGGACAGCGCATCGGCCCCACGGCCAGTCACATCATAGCCGAGACAATCGTCGGGCTGTTGCGGCAGGAACCGGCGTCTATCTTGAACCATGCCCGCGGCAGTTGGCACCCGAGGCGCAGCCCCTTGCGGCAAGAGGGGGCGGACAGCCTGACCAGTTTGCGCAAGTTTCTGATGTTCGCCGTCCAGGGGACGGCGGTTCCAGTCGGACCCTGATGCTCCAGGGCCTCACGTCCCAGTGTTCGGGCGGGTGCGGCTATGGACATGCAGGCAAAATCACCGCATAGACGCGGCCGTGCCTGCGGGTCTCTATGCCTCATGGCAGGTCCTGCCTGAAGCGGAGTTGAGCGCACTGATGACTGCCCTGACGTCCCGTTCCCGCCGTTTGGCCCTGGGCCTGGTCCTGCCGCTGGCGGCCTGTGCCAACGGCACCAGCCCCATGCAACTTTACCCGCTGCAGGGGCCGATTGCGGACGAAGACCCGACGCTTGTCATTCAGGCAACAGCGAAAAACACCACCGGGACGTCGGGTGAGTTGAGCTTTCGCCTGCCAGAGGCTGGGCGCTGCGTCGGCACTTGGTCGTCGCTGACCCCGCGCACCGTGTCGAACACCAAGGGCATGTCGCTGACCTTCAAGAAGACCGGCGGCGAAGTCGGGCGCGAGATCGAGACGGTTGCCGGTGTGAACAACGGCGAGATCTATGCCGTCTGCGCCGATGGGACGCGGGTGCAAGGCACCTTCGTCATCGGATCCGGGACCGCAAGCGGCACGGGCCAGGCGTCCGACACCAACGGCAACGTCTACAAGCTGCTGTTCTAGGCGCGAAGCGCGTCGTCCAGCACGGCGCGCACGGCATCGCCCGGCACGTCGTCGGCCACAAAGGCCTGGCCGATCCCACGCGCCAGGACGAAGCGCAGTTTGCCGTCCACCACTTTCTTGTCCTGTCCCATCAGCGCAATCAGCGTCTCTGCCCCCGGCAGGTCGCCGGGGATGTCCCTGATGTCAACCTTCATCCCCATCGCTTGCAAATGCGCGCGAACGCGGCTTGGTTCTTCCTGGCTGCAGAAACCCAGGCGGGAGGACAGTTCGAAGGCAAGGGCGCAGCCGATGGCGACGCCTTCGCCGTGCAGCAGCCGGTCGGAGTATCCCGTCGCCTTTTCAAGGGCATGGCAGAAGGTGTGGCCGAGGTTGAGAAGCGCTCTTTCCCCCTCTTCTGTCTCGTCCCGGCTGACGATCCCGGCTTTCATCTCGACCGACCGCGTGACGGCGCGCAGGCGCGCGGTCTTGTCACCGGTGCGCAGTGCGGGGCCTTCGGCTTCCAGCCGGTTGAAGAACTCCGCGTCTCCCAGAAGGCCGTATTTCACCACTTCGCCATAGCCGGACAGGAAGTCGCGGTCGGTCAGGGTGTCGAGCACGTCGATGTCGGCAAGAACCAGGCTGGGCTGGTGGAAGGCACCGACCAGGTTCTTGCCCTGCGTCGTGTTGATCCCGGTCTTGCCGCCGACGGAACTGTCCACCTGGGCCAGAAGCGACGTTGGCAACTGCACGAAACGCACGCCCCGGCGCAGGATGGCAGCGGAAAAGCCCACAAGGTCGCCGATCACGCCGCCGCCAAGCGCCAGAACCACATCCTTGCGTTCCACCTTCTGTTCCAGGAGCCACTCGGTACAGCGGGCCAGATTATCCCAATTCTTCGTGCTTTCACCCTTTGGCAGGGCCAAAGCGGTCGAAGCGATCCCTGCGGCCGCAAGTGCCGCCTGCAGTGTTGGCAGGTGCAGGGCCGCGACGGTTTCCTCGGTGACGATGGCCACGCGCTTGCGACGAAGAAGCGGAGCGATCTCGGCACCCGCACGGGACAAGAGCCCCTGCCCGATCCGCACCTGGTAGGAGCGTTCGCCCAGATCAACCGCAACTGTGTTCAAGATCAAACCTCCAGCACGTCGGGCCGAGTCTTCAGCACCTCGACCACGCGGGTCCCCATCTCGTCGACGGACCGCTCGGCAGCGCTTTCCACGACGACGTCCGCCATCGCATAAAGCGGCTGGCGGGCCTCGTAAAGCGCGCGCAGCGTCTCGTGGGGGTTACCGGTGCGCAACAGGGGGCGGGTGGTCTTGTGGCGGACGCGCTGCCAGAGAAGTTCGAGGTCCGCCTTCAACCAGACCGAAACGCCGACGTCGTGAATAAGCGCGCGATTCGCTTCGGAAAGGAAAGCCCCGCCCCCCGTCGACAACACGCAAGGTGTCTCGCGCAGCAGGCGACCGATCACCTCGCTTTCGCGGGCGCGGAAGAAGAGTTCGCCGTCGCGTTCGAAGATCTCGGCTATGGAACGGTTGGCGGCGCGGACGATTTCCTCGTCAGAATCCTTGAATGCCACGCCCAGCTGCCGGGCGAGCGCGGTGCCGACTGCGGTCTTCCCGGCCCCCATCATTCCTACAAGAACAACCGTCTTGACCAATCGCATGGCACACCGTTCCTCATTCCCCGCGGGCAAGGACTTGCCGACGGGAAATCTTTCCCTCTCAATGGCGTGAAGTCTTCCCGAATGCTATATAGATTTGCAATGGCATCTGCCGACGCCTGGGCTTATCCGGCGCACGCAGCAACAATAGCCGGGCGGATCAAGCCGTCCGGGAGGTTCGAGGAAGGGCTAGTCGATGGGTCGGATCATCAAGGCTTTGGTGGTGCTGGTGGTTCTGGGCTTCATCGGCTTGACGGGCTATGCCTATCTGGGCGATCTCACTCCTGGTCAGGGTGAAGTAAAGAAGCCTGTGGTGTTGAATGCGGACTAGTGCGGCGGGGGTTCTATCGCTTTTGATGCTGGGGCAGTCGGCGGCCGCCCAGGATACAGCGGGCCCGCTGTCGGCCATCGACTGGCTGTCGCAATCGGTGGCCACGCCCGCAACGGCGGGCACTGTCGCCCCCTCGGCCGAGGAGCCGCCGGTGACGAAAGCGGGCGGCGCGCTGCCAGCCACGGTGACGACCTCGTCGCTGGACGGACCTTCGCCCGACGGCGTAGGGCTGATTGCTCCGGCCGTGTCCGGTTTGCCGAAGGACCTTTGGGGCGCTGGGTTGACGCGCGAAATCGCAGAACGTCTGGTCAGCCATCCCGACGATGATCTGCCCGCATTGCGCCAATTGTTTCTGACGATGCTGTTGGCCGAGGTCGCGGCCCCTGTCGACGCCGGCGGGCGGGGCGACCTTCTCTTGACGCGGATCGACAAGCTGCTGGCCATGGGCGCGTTGGAACAGGCGGCGGCGTTGATCGAGGCTGCGGGGGCCACGACACCGGACCTCTTCCGCCGGGCCTTCGACGTGGCGCTGCTGACCGGAGCCGAGGATCGCGCCTGCCAGTCGATGGCCAGCGCGCCGCATCTGGCGCCGACGGTCCCGGCGCGCATCTTCTGCCTGGCGCGGTCCGGTGACTGGGACACGGCGGCACTGACTATCCGCACCTCGCGGGCGCTGAACCAGATCACCGCAGACCAGGAAACGCTGCTGTCGCGTTTCCTAGATCCTGACCTGTTCGAGGGCGAGCCGGTGCCGCCCGCCCCAGATCCGGTGACGCCACTGGACTGGATGATCTACGCGGCCATTGGCGAGCCGCTTCCGACCGAGGGGTTGCCTATCGCCTTCTCTTACGCCGAGATCGGTCCCCGCGCCGGCTGGAAGGCCAGGATTGAAGCGGCCGAGAGGCTGACGCGTGCCGGGACCATTCCGCCGAACGTGATCTTGGGGCTTTATACCGAACGCGATCCGGCGGCTTCCGGTGGGGTCTGGGACCGCGTGGCGGCGTTTCAGGATTTCGATGCAGCAATGACGGCGGGCGATGCGGCACGGGTGCAGGCCACCCTGCCCGAGTTCTGGGCCCGGATGCAGGAGGTCGAACTTGAGGTGCCTTTCGCAACGCTGTTCGGAAAGGCGCTGCAAGAGTTGCCCCTGTCGGGCGAGGCTGCGGCCATAGCTTTCCGGGTAGGCCTGCTGTCTCCCCAGGCCGAGATGACGGCCAGGCGCCATCGGGCTGTCAATGCCGAGGATGCCTACCTTGTCGCGCTGGCCGTGGGCGACGCGAAGAACGTGGTGCCACCAGACAGCCTGGCCAGGGCGATTTCCGCCGCCTTTCGGACGCCCACGCCCTCGACCGAGGCGCAGGCGCTTCTTGACGGGAATCGCAAGGGGGAAGCGATCATCGTCGCCATCGACAACATTGCACGCGGAGTGCAGGGCGACTTGCGCGGCGTGACCGAGGGGCTGTCGCTTCTGCGGGTCGCAGGCCTGGAAGCGGTTGCGCGGCGCACGGCGCTGGAGCTGATGATCTTGGAACGGCGGGGCTGATCCATGGCGGATGCCGAAGCGCGGCGATGGATCTCGACGTTCCTCGACGCCTGCGCCGCGGATCTGGGGGCAGCACGGAACACCCAGCTTGCCTATGGCCGCGACCTCACGGATTTCGCCGACTGGCTGCAACGGCGGGGCCTGGGTTTTGCGGAAGCCGGGCGCGAGGCTGTCGAAGATTATCTGGTCCACTGTGACGCCCAGGGGCTGTCCAAAGCGACCCGTGCACGGCGGCTGTCCTCGATCCGGCAGCTTTACCGCTTTGCCTTCGAGGAAGGCTGGCGGGCGGACAATCCGGCGCTCCGGCTTACCGGACCGGGTCGCGCGCAGAGCCTGCCGAAAACGCTGGCAGAGGCAGAGGTCATCCGCCTGATCGACGCGGCCCGCACCCGCGGCCGCAAGCCCGTGGACCGGCTGCGCGACACAGCGCTGTTCGAGTTGCTCTACGCCACGGGCCTGCGGGTGACCGAGCTGGTGGGTCTCCCTATCGCCGCCGTGCGAGGCGATCCCCGGATGATCCTGGTGCGCGGCAAGGGCGACAAGGAGCGGATGGTTCCACTGTCCACCCCGGCCCGCAAAGCGCTGGCCGAGTGGCTGACCCACCGGGACTCCGAGGAGGAGGCAGGACGCAAGGCGGGCCGCGCCCCGTCGCGTTTTCTCTTCCCCGGCGACGGGCGCGACGGACACCTGACGCGGCAGTACTTCCACAGCCTGGTCAAGGACGTGGCGGCTTTGGCCGGGATTTCCCCGTCACGGGTCACTCCGCACGTCCTGCGCCACGCTTTCGCAACGCATCTTCTGGCCCACGGCGCGGACCTGATGGTGATCCAGACGCTGCTTGGCCACGCCGATGTTGCCACGACCGAAATTTACACCCATGTCCTGGATGACCATCTGAAGGACCTCGTCTTGACCAAACACCCCCTGGCCCGCAAGGGTTGAGACAAAGACATGACCAGCGATCCTTCTGCCTTGGCCGCCCGTACGTCGCTTCTGCACCGCTTTATCCGGTGGATGCTGCGGCTGTTTCCCCGCGCGACCCGCGAAAGCGCGATGGAGGCGCTGCGCGACGACATCGCCGGGGCGATTGCCAGCGGCCATTCTGGCGGTGCGTTCGAGAAGGAAGCCCGCGACCGGCTGCTGGGTGCCCTGGACCTGTCGCACCGCACGGTGGACGAGATCATGCGCCACCGCCGACAGATCGAGATGATCGATGCAGATCTGACCCCGGGCGAGATCATAACCCGCGTCCTTGCCTCGCCCTATACCCGATTGCCGATCTTCCGCGACAGCGACGACAACATTCTGGGCGTGGTGCACGCCAAGGATCTTTTGCGCGAAGTGGACCGTCTGGTCCGGGGCGAAGGCGCGCAGGGGATCGATGCCCTGGACATCGTGAAGGTGGCGATGAAGCCCTACTTCATCCCCGAGACGACAGCGCTTGATGAACAGATGCGCGAGTTTCTGGCGCGGCGGACCCATTTTGCGCTGGTTGTGGACGAGTATGGCGGGCTGCAAGGGCTGATCACGCTGGAGGACATCCTGGAAGAAATCGTCGGAGAGATCACCGACGAATTCGACGTGGTGCGGAAGGATGCCGGTCTGACGCGGACCGAGGACGGCGCTTTCCTGATCGACGGGGCGATGACGATTCGCGACCTGAACCGCGAGACCGACTGGCGCCTGCCGGACGAGGAGGCGAACACGCTGGCGGGGCTGGTCATCCATGAAGCGCAGATGATCCCGAACGAAGGCCAGGTCTTCAGTTTCCACGGCTTCCGCTTCGAGGTCGTTGGCAAGCGCGAAAACCGGATCACCCGGCTGAAGCTGCGTCGGCTCTGACGCCGGGGGTCAGACCTGCGACCCGAGTGTCCAGCGCAAGACTTGGCGCGGCCCGGTCGGTGTGTTCCTTGTCCTTGCCCGCTTCCAGCTTTTCGCCCTTCTGGTCCGCGATCCGCTGCATCGCCCAGGCGCGAAGAAATTATATTCTGAAAACCTGAAGGCACCGGAGACATGGTCGCGTGACCCGGGGTGAAGCCGGTTTCGGCTTCGAAGCCGGCCAGGCAACGACGCAGGTCCGGCCAATCTTCAGGGCCGTTTCCGGCGGCAGACAGGGAGACGGCAAGGAACAGGGTCGGCATCAAAGGGGTGGATGGCCGCCCTGACCCGGATCAGATCATGCCGAGCGCGCCATCG